>CAZJID010000023.1:0-25308 GCA_964545945.1 uncultured Dehalococcoidales bacterium | reverse complement strand
CCTTCGGCTTCGGCGGCCACAATTCAGTAGTTGCCATCGGCAGATATAACGGGCGGTGACATGGTGATACCAGCACAGACTGTAAAGACTGTCGTTGGCGTCGACATTATCGAGATAGATCGTATCAGGCGCGCCATATCGAGGTCACAAGACTCTTTTCTCAACCGTATATACACTCCGGCCGAACTGGTGTATACTCGCAATGTCTCCAGCCTGGCTGCTCGCTTTGCCGCCAAGGAAGCGGTTATGAAAGCGCTCGGTACCGGCACTCGAGGAGTGGGCTGGAAAGATATCGAGATTCTAACCAACGCGGACGGCGCACCGCTGGTCCGACTTTACGGTCGAGCACTTCAAAAAAGTACCGAACTGGGGCTGACAGGGTTCCAGGTCAGTCTGTCACACAGCCGGAAATACGCTATCGCCTTCGTTATCGGACATGCTAAATAACTTTTCTATTTGCGATTTAATGGGTATCGATTACCCTATCATTCAGGGTGGGATGGCCTGGCTGGGTACGGCCGAACTGGTTTCGGCGGTATCGAACGCCGGCGGCCTAGGTGTAATCGGCAGCGGCGATGCGCCGACGGACTGGCTGCGTCAGCAAGTCAGGCAGACCAGAGAATGGACAAAAAAGCCGTTTGCTGTCAATATCATGATGATGTCGCCATTTTTGGCGGACAATCTAAAGCTGGTGGTGGAAGAGAAGGTGGGTATAGTCACTTTCGGCGGGGGAAATCCCGGCGTCTATCTGGCCGGACTAAAGGAGAAGTGTATAAAGGTTATACCGGTCGTCTCCAGCGTAGCCTTGGCGAGGCGGCTGGAGAGGCTGGGGGCTGATGCCATAATTGCCGAGGGTATGGAATCGGGCGGGCATGTCGGGGAGACCACCACCATGGCGCTGGTGCCCCAGGTGGCCAGCAGCCTTAAGGTCCCGGTTATAGCTGCGGGCGGGATTGCCGACGGCCATGGTTTGGCGGCCGCACTGGCTCTAGGGGCTGAAGGAATACAGATGGGGACGCGTTTTATCTGCTCCGAAGAATGCATCGCCCATCCCGGGTTCAAGGACCATATTTTACAGGCCCACGACAGGGCAACGATAGTAACTGGCGTATCCACGGGGCACCCGGTACGCTGTTTGCAGAACAAGCTTACCTATAAATTTACGGAAATGGAGAAAGCCGGAGCCTCTACAGCCGAACTCGAAGAGCTGGGCAGAGGCAGGCTGTCCCTTGGGGTGATGCAGGGTGATATCGAGGAAGGGTCGCTCATGGCCGGCCAGATAGCCGGACTGATAAAGGAAATAAAACCGGTCAAGGCCATTATCGAGGATATAATGGCTGAGGCGGAACAGATAATAGAAGGTCTGGGCAAGCACAGAACGAAAGGATAGAGATTTGGTCAAAAAGGAAAAGACAGCCTACATTTTTCCTGGCCAGGGGTCACAGGCCGTGGGAATGGGACTGCAGCTCTATACGAAGTACCAGTCGGCCAGGGATGTTTTCGATGAAGCCGACAGGACGTTAGGCTTCCAGCTGTCGCGCTTGTGTTTCGAAGGTCCTGAAGACTTGCTAACGCAGACGATAAATGTCCAGCCGGCGGTATTGACGGTCAGTATCGCCTGCCTGAGGGCTGCCGAGGAAATCATCGGCGGTAATTTCCCGCATCCGGATATCGTCGCCGGACACAGTCTGGGCGAATATACGGCGCTGGTCGTGGCCGGCGTGTTGAGCTTATCCGAGGCTGTACGTATCGTCCGCGAGAGAGGCCGGCTGATGAACGAAGCTGGGAATGCCAATCCGGGCGGCATGTTTGCCGTGCTGGGATTGGATGAAGATAGTATAAGAGACATCTGTGATTCGACAGATACCGAGATTTCGAATATAAACTGCCCGGGACAGATCGTAGTCAGTGGCGCCGAGGACGGGCTGAGAGAATTCAAGAAACTGGCCGAGGCAAAGGGCGCCCGGCGGTTAATCAGACTTAAGGTGAGCGGTGCCTTTCATTCATGGTTAATGCAACCGGCAGCCGAGGGCTTAAGAAAAGCTATCCCTGAATATAGTTTCAATAACCCTGTAGTTCCTGTGGTGGCCAACGTGATCGCAGAACCTGTTATCGATGCCGGCGCTATCAAGGGTGAGCTGGGTGACCAGATTACGAACTGTGTCCGCTGGCAGCAGTCGGTGGAAAACATGATAGCCGGCGGCGTGACCTGGTTTGTTGAGATAGGACACGGACAGGTGCTGGCCGACCTGATTAAGCGCATTAACCCAGACGTATCGGTACTTAATATAGGCGACGTCGACATTGAAAAGCAGGTGGAGCATTGGTGGACGGAGCACAGAAGATACCACATACGTGGCCTACTGGAAAAGGCTATACAATCCGCAAAATCATCCCAAAAAGGATAGTCCGATGCCTGTCGATTACCGGAAAGAAGATAAAATAGCTGTTTTTACTTTAAACCGTCCCGAGGTGCTTAATGCCGTAGACCCGGAAACAGCCGAGGAATTAAGCCGGGCCTTCGAAGATTTCAGAGAAGATGATGGCTTACTGGTAGGCATCATAACTGGCGCCGGAAGCAAGGCTTTTTCAGTTGGCGCCGACGTGGAAACGATGCTGCCTAAAATAAAGGAATTAGCGGGGCAGGAGTCAGGGCCTTTAAATCTGGCAAACGGGCTGAACTCGTGGAAGCCAATTATTGCCGCCATAAACGGCGCCGCTCTTGGAGGCGGACTGGAAATAGCACTGGCCTGCGACCTGAGGATTGCCTCGGAGAACGCTATCTTTGCCATGCCGGAGGTTACGCTAGGGCTCATACCGGGCTGGGGAGGTACGCAGCGGTTGCCCAGGTTGATACCTCAAGCGAAGGCTGCCGAGCTGCTGCTTACTGGGAAGCCCATCAGCGCTCAGGAGGCCTATCGCATCGCGCTGATAAACAAGGTGGTGCCGCTTGCCGAGTTGATGCCTGCCGCCAGACAAGTGGCCGAGCTGCTGTGTAAACGGGCGCCGCTGGCAGTCAGGGCTGCCAAACAGGCCATGACCCAGGGAATCGAAGTTACGCTGGAGGACGGTTTGAAGCTGGAGAGAAAGCTGAATGATTTTCTGGTAAATACGGAAGACTTCGACGAGGGCTGCCAGGCAAATATCGAGAAACGGCAGCCTGTCTTTAAAGGGAAATGAGAAATAACGGACATATTACTGTAGCTGTGGATGCCGCCGGCGGCGACTACGCTCCTCATGAGGTGGTAAAAGGCGCGGCTGCCGCTGTCGAAGAATACGGGGTGAATGTGTTGGTGGTGGGGAGAAAAGCCGTGCTCGAGAAGCTGGTGAGGCGCTGTGGAAGCGAGCCGCGCTTAACTATCGTTGAAGCCAGCGAGATTATCGACTGCAACGAGCCACCGGTGCAGGCGGTGCGCGGCAAACCAGACTCTTCCATTGTGGTGGGTACCAGGCTGGTACAGGAAGGGTTTGCTTCGGCCTTTGTTTCCGCGGGCAACACAGGTGCTGTGGTCGGGGCGGCGTTTATGCACCTGGCAAGAATTGAGGGAGTGCAGCGACCGGCGCTGTGCGGGGTCTTTCCTATCGATGCTGTAAATACAGCGCTGCTTATAGACGTCGGAGCCAATGTCGACTGCCGGCCTGAATTCCTGGTGCAGTTTGCCCACCTGGGTAATTTTTTTGCCAAACGAGTTCTGGGTATCGAATCTCCGCGTACCGGCCTGTTAAACGTCACCGGGGGGCGAATCGAGCCTAGCACGTTGACCAGTGCAAGCTATCAGCTTCTTAGCAAGAGCGGCCTTAACTTTATAGGTGATGTAGGCGGCCACGAGCTTTTGACGGGAAAGGCCGACGTGATTGTTACCGACGGCTTTACCGGAAACGTGGTGCTTAAGACGATTGAAGGGCTGGGAGGCGTTGTCCAGCACCTTATGAGTGCCGAGCAGGCTTACAAAATTAGCACCGACCTGAGAGGTGCGGCGCTGGTCCGTTACGTGGAGTTCGCCGGTACCATGGAGCGGATGGACTATAAAGAGTACGGCGGGGCGTGCCTTCTCGGAATAAATGGAAATATCATTGTGGCTCATGGTCGAAGCCAAGCCAAGGCCATTAAGAATGCCATTAATTTGGGTTACCGGGCGGCGGAGACCCATGTGGTAGAGGCTATCCAAGAGGGAATGGGATGAAACGCAGAGTCGTAGTTACGGGTGCCGGCATGGTAACTCCGCTGGGAATAGGGGTCGAGAATAGCTGGTCGGCTCTTTGTGCCGGGAAATCTGGTATCAGCCCCATCACCAGGTTTGATGCCGCTCAACTGAAATGCCGGGTAGCCGGGGAAATCAAAGATTTTCATCCCGAGGACTTCATGGACAGGAAATTCATACGACGTTTCGACCTTTTTATCCAGTATGCGCTTGCAGCGGCCGTGATGGCTGTGGAGGACTCGGGTCTTAATGACGGCTATAACGGTGACAGGGTGGGTGTGATAATGGGAACGGCTGTCGGTGGCTGGACCAGCTTCGAATCTTCACAGGTCTTTGTGGGTAAGGGAGAACTGGATAAGGTGCCGCCATTTCTAATACTGAATGCCACGCCGAACTCGGCGGCCAGTGTAATTGCCATCCGGTTCGGGGCTAAAGGTCCGCATCATCTGGTTACAGAGGCGTGCGCTTCAGGGACCAACGCTCTGGGGTTGGCTTTCAGGTGTGTTCAGCTTGGAGAAGCCGATGCCATGATAGCCGGTGGTACCGAAGCTTCGATTACTCCGTCCATGATGGCCTCTCTGGATCTCCTGGGCGCATTGACTTCGAAAAGGAACGGCGAGCCCTCGAAAGCCAGTCGTCCTTTCGATGCCGATAGAGACGGGCTGGTTACCAGCGAGGGCAGCGGTGTGCTGGTACTGGAAGAGCTTAATGCGGCATTGAAGCGGGGTGCCAAGATTTACGGGGAGATTATCGGGTTCGGGAATAATTGCGACGCCTATCATTATACGTCGCCAACGCCTGACGGCGCAGGGCCGGCTGAGTGCATGAATCTGGCTTTACGCGATGCCGGGATCGAAGCTACCAAAGTTGACTATATAAACGCGCACGGCACATCTACGGTAGTAAGCGACCTTTCCGAGACCAGGGCCATCAAAAAGGTATTCGGCGAACATATCAAGAAGCTGGCCGTCAGCTCCAATAAATCGGCAATCGGGCATATGTGGGGTGCCGCCGGTGCCGTGGAAGCCATATTTTCGCTGCTTACCATAAGCAGCGGGGTGATACCACCGACGATAAACCAGGAATTTCCGGACTCCGAATGTGACCTGGATTACGTGCCCAATGAGGCCAGGAAGGCAAGTGTGGTGACGGCGCTTTCTAACTCCTTCGGCTTCGGCGGTGTCAACGGGGCTTTGGTTCTTAAGAAATTTAGCTTATAAAACTACATTAGTTGATAAAGCGCCGGTTTAGTAACTCTGCCATCCTTTGCCCTGGTGTAAACCGCGTATATAGGCTGCCTGACCGGCATGTATCAGACTGTCACTCAAGATACTGATGAGACGTACGCCGACAGTGGGTAACGGCTTGAACCAGGGTTCGTTGAGCTCCTTGTCGAGGTCGGTTTGGGACAGTGTAGAAAAGTATTTCTTGGAACGTTCCAGAACAGCTTTCTGGTACCCGAGCAGAGTTTTAACGTCGGGTGATTGAAAAGCTGCTACTTCGTCGGGTGTATCGCCGAAACCGCTGTCATCCGGGTCGGCAGGTCGGTTGAACTTAGAGTGCCATTTTCCCCTTACCCACAGCTGTTCCTCGCCCA
Source organism: uncultured Dehalococcoidales bacterium (assembly GCA_964545945.1). Classification (GTDB taxonomy): domain Bacteria; phylum Chloroflexota; class Dehalococcoidia; order GIF9; family UBA5629; genus 9FT-COMBO-48-23. The sequence continues at coordinate 19,509 of CAZJID010000023.1, read as the reverse complement.
TTAGAGACGATATCTGTGCGTCCTGCTGGCGCGTCAGGTGCCAGGCGAGCCAGCCTATGCTGTTGCAGTCGTGTTTCGGCTGCCAGTTTAAATCTTCCTGACTCAGCCCTTTTAACACGTGTTTCAGGAATTCATCTATGCGTCCGTATCCGTCAGATAATAGCTCATTCCATTCCATAGCTTTTCTCCTAAGTGTAATATTAGTCCTATATTAAACATATCATAAAACTATAATGGGGACTACTTTTCTAGTAAGGGGCTTTACAAGAATAGGGCAATCTGTATAATGGAATTAGGGGGTAATCACTGATTCGACTCTGCCCGCGATTCATTAACGGGGGCAAGTAATGCCAGTGGGAGGGATTCCGGTTTGAGTTTAAATAAAAGGCGAGTATTATTTCCAGATTTAATACAGGGCCAGGAACGTTTTCTGGCCGAAGTACTTAGCGGGCTCTGTAAACCGCAGAAAGAACTGCCGTCCAAGTATTTCTACGATGAACGCGGTTCTGCACTGTTCGGACGTATATGTACATTGGAAGAGTATTATATTCCCGGTGCCGAAGCTGCGATAATGGAAGCTAATATCAAGGAAATGGTTGACTTCATCGGTCCTCGTGTGCAGCTAATCGAATATGGCAGCGGCGACTGCAGGAAGGTACGCGTTTTGCTCGACCACCTTAAAGACGCGGTGGCCTATTTACCGATCGATATTTCGCAGGAACAGCTGTTCAGGGAGAGCGAAGATCTGGCTTCATATTATCCTGACCTGGAGATACTGCCCGTATGTGCCGATTATACCAGCGATTTTAAATTGCCTGTGCCTAAACGAAGGAGTGAACGAACCGTTATATATTTTCCAGGTTCCACTATCGGCAACTTCGACCCAGTTCCTGCCAAGAATTTTCTGCAGCATATTGCCGGGGTGTGTGGAGCCGGGGGTGGATTACTTATCGGTGTTGACCTCAAGAAAGACCCTATTCTACTACGCAGGGCTTACAATGATAGCGAAGGCGTGACAGCCGAGTTCAACCTCAATTTACTACATCGCATCAACAATGAACTGGATGCTGATTTTGAGACGGACGCTTTCGAACATTATGCCTTCTACAATCCCAAAGAAGGCAGGGTCGAGATGCACCTGGTGAGCCTGAAAGAACAGGTTGTAAATATAGCCGACCATAACATCTATTTTGCTCAGGGTGAAAGAATATGGACGGAGAGTTCTTATAAATTCAGTACCGAGGAGTTCGAGCAGCTGGCAGCCATGGCTGGTTTCCAAGTAAAGAAGTTATGGACGGATAAGCGTCATCTGTTCAGTGTGCAGTATCTCGTGGTTACTGATTGACTGCTGGCTTTATTTACAGGGTATAAGTCGAACCGTATTTTTTTCCTCCAGAATTCTAGCAAGCGCCGATACCGTCCGGTCGATTTCATTCTCCGTCGTATAACGGGATAAGCTAAACCGTACCGAACAGTGGGCATCCTGCTCGCTTCTGCCTATAGCGATGAGCACGTGTGTTGGCTCCGGTGAGCCGGACTTACATGCAGAGCCGGAAGAAAGCGCGATGCCGTGCTGGTCGAGGGCTATGACAATAGATTCGCCGCGTAGTCCGGGGAGCGTCAGGTTAAGGGTATTCGGCAGCCTGTTTTGGGTATGGCCGTTTAACCTGGCATTCGGTATCAGTTTCTTTATACCTTTTTCCAATCTGTCTCTCAGACCTTCGACCTTTTCATAATCTACCAGGTGATACGCGGCCAGTTCGGCGGCTTTGCCCAGGCCGGCTATGGCCGGGACGTTTTCGGTTCCGGCGCGCAGTCCACCTTCTTGCTTGCCGCCGTGAATAAGTGACTCCAGAGATACTCCCTTCCTGACGTAAAGGGCGCCTATGCCTTTGGGTGCGTGAATCTTGTGGCCGGAGATGCTGAGCATATCTACGTCGAGTTTCTGAACGTCCACGTTTATCTTGCCTATAGCCTGGACAGCGTCGGTATGGAATAGCACACCTTGTTCGTGCGCAACCGCACACAGCTCTTTAATAGGCAGGATGGTGCCAATTTCATTGTTGGCCATCATGATAGAGACAAGGATGGTCCGGTCGGTAATGGCTTTTTTTAGTTTCTCCGGAGAGGGACAGCCGTATTCGTCTACCTTGAGGTAGGTTATGTTATAGCCAATCCCTTCGAGGAAACGGCATGTGCTGAGTACAGCTGGATGTTCGATAGTACTGGTGATGATGTGGTTGCCTTTGTCTTTTAGAGCGAAGGCTATGCCCTTAATGGCCAGGTTATCGGCTTCGGAACCGCCTCCAGTAAAAATGATTCTTCGGGGCTGGACATTGATTAACCGGGCTAGCTGGCGCCGAGCTTTCTCTATAGCTTCCCGCGCATCTCTACCCGAGCCGTGAATGCTCGAAGGATTGCCGTACTCTGTCCTGAGATAGGGCATCATAGCTTTGCGGACTTCGTCGGCGACGCGGGTTGTAGCGTTACTATCCAGCCAGATACGGTCTTTTGGTTTAATTTCACTGGATGTATCAGGAATGTCAATCTGGGTATATGCCTGCCTCTGTTCTATAGACTTATCGCGGTTTTGGCGCGTACCCGACTCGATCTTAATCACATCGCAGAGGAGGCTCTTATAAACAGGAAAACCGGAAATAGGGTCGTAGTTTTTTATATCGGTCAGTTCATTGACGTTCCATTCCTGCCAGGCTTTGGGACCGACCGGAGTGCCGCCCCCCATGTTGCATTCAATAGTACCCTTCACGATGTCCGAGGTGACCCTTACCCTAAACGGCACGCTGCCTCTTAGTGTACTGACTTCGACAAGGTCGCAGTTCTGGATGCCGCGCTGTGCAGCGTCCTCGGCGTTGATTTGTACTATCGGCTCCGGCGTATTTTGGGCTAAAGATTGAATGCCGTGATGCTGGGAGCGGAAGTCGTTCTGCGGCCTAGCTCCCGAGTTGAAGACGAGGGGGAATTTTTCTGCTATGTCGGGCCGGGCCAGAGCCCCTTCAACCGGTTCTAGATATTTGGGTAAAGGTTCGTACCCGTAATCTTCCAGAACCGTAGACCAGATTTCGAACTTACCAGTAGGAGTCTCGAAGCCAGGTTTGCCGTCTTTTCTCAAGCCGCCTTTTTGCCATTTCTTATATTCCATCATGGGCGTAGGTATCCTTACCCAGCCGCCCGCTGCTTTCACCTCCTCCAGACTATATCCCGAACCCTTAAGAGCAAAACGGATCATATCCTCTTCAGTTTGTGGATATAGATGGCCGTAACCCAGGCGGCGAGCCAGTTCGGCCATGATTAGATAGTCGTTGCGGGCTTCACCAACGGGCTCTATGATTCTTTCACGAAGTCGGAAGATTGGCCCGTAAGTCATGTAGGAGTAATTTTCGAACATGGTGGTTGCGGGGAGTACTATGTCAGCATAAGCGGCGTCGGCTGTCATCTGGCGGTCAATGCAGGCCAGAAAGTCGAGCTTCGATAGAGTTTCTCTCCAGATGGGAGTTTGAGGCCACGAGGTTAAAATGGAAGCGCCGTGAATAATAAATGCCCGAATACTGTATGGTTCTCCCTTCAACACCGCGTCTACTAATGCCAGTGCGTGTGACTCACCACGATAGTCGCTATAAACGGGGAAGCTTTCACGACCGGCAGCCAGACTCAAATTCGGGTTCTCCAGGTTGCAGGAGCGGTTTATAGGAAAGTTGGTGTTCAACATTGTAAGTCCTATACCCCCGGGGACATCTAGGTGGTTGGCCAAAGCGAAAAGTGTCAGTGCGGCTCTGGCTGACTGGACGCCGCTGTTGGAGTATTCCAGGCCGGTGTACATAAGCAACGAGGTACCACTGGCATGGCAGAGGCGGCGGGTCAGGTCTCGAATCGTTTCTTTGGGTACCCAGGTGATTGTTTCAACCACTTCTGGGGTAAAGTGCTGGACATACTTACGCAGTTCTTCGAATCCGTGACACCAGTTCTCGGCGAAGTCCTCGTCGTAGAGGTCTTCTTCAATCATAACCTGGAGCATACTCAGAGCCAGGGCGCCATCGGTACCCGGCCGGATGGGGACCCACTGAGCTCCGGTGCGGATAGCTGCCTCCGTACGGCGGGGGTCGATTACTACGATATCAGCGCCTCTCCTGGCGGCGTCTTCGAGTCGCTGCATATCGGCAGGGGGCGAATCGGTAGCCGGGTTGGTGCCCCATACAAATACCATTTCGGCGTTCTCTACATCGGAGAACGTATTTATTTGCATCCTTCCCATAGTTACATGAGGGGCAATCATGTGCAGAGAGACGTAGCAGAGTGCACCGACACCCATGGTGTTGGGTGAACCGAACGGGAACAGTACACTGGAAGCCGAAGATACAGCCACTCCTTTGGGCTGAAACATATCGCACAAGGATAATTCTTGAGCACCGCGTCCGGTATAGATGGCCACTGCCTCCGGCCCTGATTCTGCCTTAACCTTCTGAAGGTTTTTAACTATGATATCGTAGGCCTCGTTCCAGGTAGTGCGCTCAAATTCATAAGAACCCTTGGGGCCTGTGCGCTTCACGGGATATTTTAGACGGTGCTCGGAGTAAATGATATCCGGCGCATGTTTGCCACGCTGGCATATCATACCGAGGTTGTGGCTGGCATCAGGGCTTATGGCTGTTAACTTTCCATCCTCGATATCGACTTCCACCCAGCAGCCGGCGGGACATATTCCGCACAAACCCTGCCTTCGTTCCACGACAGGTCTTTTTTTGGGGATTTCAGAATATTCTATTTTTATCTTTGCCATTAGCTAGTGTCACACTTGCAATTGTGTATCTGTTATTATATATCTATAAATGATGCATCCGATAAAGTTGAGTAATAGGCCCTAAATTTCCATTTTACAAGCATAATTTTAATAGAGCAAGGAATCCCCGTATATTAAATTGGGGATGAAAGTAATAATATGGGTCAGCAAGGCTCATCTGAATTCTGGAGCGTACCAGCCACAGAGCTAATGATGCGCCTGGAAACGAAACCTGAAGGCCTGACGGGCGAAGAAGCTGAAGCACGTCTGCAAAAGTACGGATTAAATATTCTAAGGCCAAAGAAGAAAACAGACTCTCTGACGCTGTTACTGGCTCAATTCAAAAGTCCGATCATAATTATTCTGCTTTTTGCCGCTGTACTTGCTTTTTTCCTGGGGGATAAAACCGACGCTGTAATTATCTTCGTAATTATATCGATAAGTGGTTTACTTGGATTCTGGCAGGAGAGAGGGGCTACCAACGCCGTCGAAAAGTTGTTGGCGCTGGTACAGATAAAAGCCGCAGTATTCCGTGATGGAAATCAGATTGAAATTCCTGTCGAAGAGGTTGTGCCGGGAGATGTTGTTGTTCTGAATGCCGGTGATGCTATCCCGGGGGACTGCTCTATACTAGAATCGAAGGACCTTTTTATGGGTGAAGCCGCCCTGACCGGGGAAACCTACCCGGTAGAAAAAGAGGTCCGTGTCTTATCGGCGGATACACCGCTGGCACAGAGGGTTAACAGTCTGTTTATGGGGACTCATGTAGTAAGTGGTACTGCCAGGGCGCTGGTAGTTTCCACAGGTAAAGGGACAGAGTTCGGCAAAGTTTCCGAACGTCTGAAGCTAAGGCCTCCGGAAACTGAATTCGAGCATGGCGTCAAGCATTTTGGCTACCTTCTTCTCGAGGTAACGGTAGTACTGGTGGTAGCTGTTTTCGTCATTAACGTCTTTTTTGCCCGTCCGGTGCTTGAAGCCTTTCTTTTTTCTCTGGCACTGGCCGTCGGGCTTACCCCACAGCTTTTACCGGCAATTATTAGCATCAACCTTGCCCAGGGAGCCAAACTTATGGCACGGAACAAGGTCATCGTCAAACGGTTGATGGCTATCGAAAATTTCGGCAGCATGAACATACTCTGTTCTGATAAGACAGGCACACTTACGGAAGGGATAGTAAATGTTAATTCGGCTACCGATATAGACGGTCAAGAAAGTGAGAAAGTCCTTTTATTTGCTTATATAAATGCTTTCTACGAGACAGGATTCGTGAACCCGATTGACGAGGCCGTGCGTAAACACCGCCAATTTGGCCTAGCAGTCTATGAAAAGCTTGATGAAGTGCCATATGATTTTATTCGGAAGAGATTGAGCATCCTGGTCTCAAATCGCGGAGCACACATAATGATAACCAAAGGTGCTTTACAAAATGTTCTGGATGTTTGTTCCAGGGTAGAAAAATCTGATGGAACCACTGTAGCTATCGAAGAGGTGCGCGCGCTAATTCAACATCGTTTTGAAGCTCTAAGCAAAGAAGGTTTTCGCACTCTGGGTGTGGCTTACCGCAATACTGGCCCTGATTTAGTGATTAATAAAGCGTATGAAACCGACATGACCTTTCTGGGGTTCGTGGTACTTTTCGATCCCCCGAAAGAGGGGGTTGGCGATACTATAAAGGAATTGAAGCAGCTCGGCGTGTCACTTAAAGTCATTACAGGTGACAACAGACTCGTGGCGGCCAGTGTCAGCCAGCAGGTCGGACTGGCTAAACCTAGGGTGCTGACTGCCTCCGACCTTCTCCATATGAGCGATGAGGCGTTGATCAAACGTGTGAACGAAGTGGATGTATTCGCCGAGGTCGAACCGAATCAAAAAGAGCGCATCATAATGGCTCTGAAGAAGACCGGTAATGTAGTCGGCTACATGGGGGACGGAATTAATGATGCTTCGGCAATTCACAGCTCTGACGTGGGCATCTCTATCGATAGTGCGGTAGATGTAGCCAAGGGGGCCGCCGATATTGTGTTATTGGAGAAAGACCTTCGGGTACTTAAAGCGGGCATACAACAGGGCAGGATGACATTTGCTAATACCCTTAAATATGTTTTTATGGCGTCCAGCGCTAATTTCGGGAATATGTTTAGCATGGCAGGTGCCTCCCTATTTCTGCCTTTTTTACCTCTATTACCCAAACAGATCCTCCTGACCAACTTAATGACAGACTTCCCCGAGATGACCATTTCTACCGACAATGTCGACCTTGAAATGGTCGATAAACCCCGGCGGTGGGACGTTAAATTCATAAGAAACTTCATGCTGGTTTTTGGGCCGGTGAGTTCGATATTCGATTATATTACCTTCGGTGTACTTCTGCTTATCTTGCATGCGAATACTGCACAGTTCAGAACTGGCTGGTTCATGGAGTCCGTCATCTCGGCGGCGATCGTCGTTCTCGTCATACGTAGCCGCAGGCCATTCTTTAAGTCCATGCCGGGTAAATATTTGCTAGCGACCACCATGGTGATAATAGCAGCCACGTTTGCGTTGCCTTACACGCCGCTTGGCACTATATTCGGTTTCCAACCTCTACCGATATGGTTTCTATTTGTAATTATCGGCATAGTACTTATGTATATCGGCGGAGCTGAAGTAACGAAGAGACTCTTCTATAAAAAAATCATGTTTTAGCCGCTGAGTAGTACTTACTGAACGCATTCGATAGCAATAATTCGATAGAGCACCTTATAGTTTCCTGCCGGGTCATATTACCTTTTTACTATGTTTATAATTACCTTTAGGCTATTTACATAAGTCCCAGACGATAGTATATTAGTTATGCGTCGAAAGTACTTTATTGTACGCTAATACAATGACAGGAAAGCTAAAAAGAGATAATAAGGGTGAGGGAGGTCGCAATGGCAAAAGTATCGATACATTGTGACGGAACGGACATCTACATTGTTCCAGAGGAAAAGGAAGTAAAGCCTAATGATTCCGCGCATAAGGATGGAACAGATCACAAAGAAGGCGAATTATCAGAGATAAATTCTCACAGCCATCCGAGTACGAATGGAAACGGACTGTCAGATAATAAAGAGTCCACCGATCCCGGATATGAACCTCTGTTACCATATGAAATTAAGGCCGTAAAAAAGAACGGTCACGGCAACGGCAATGGTAACATCAAGAGCAACGGTAAAGGGGTTCTAGTTCTGGAAAAGACTATAGCTGCGGAAACCAATCAACTAAAAGAAATTACAACAGAGGCGGAAGATAAACACAGGACGATAGTAGACGAGATACCTGTTGCTTATTTTGCGGTAAATCTGGCCGGTAGCTTCATTTTCGTTAATGAATCGTTATGCCGCCTTCTTGGGTACGCAAGAGAAGAGTTGGTAGGAACGGATTGTAGAGACCATATTTATGAGGATAGCTTTGAAGCTGTGACCAGCATTTTCAATAAGGCTTCAAAAGCTATGATGGCAGTACGAGACTTCCGTTTCGAAGCAATCCGCAAGGATGGGAGCACGGTAATTGTTGAGATGTCAGCTTATCCCCTGAAAGACGGTAGTGGTGAGGTTGCTGGGTTCAGGTGTGTTGGCCGAGACGTCACCGAGCGAGTAAAAAGCGAAGAAGTATTAAAACAAGCACTGGAGAGGTACCGTTTGGCGCTGGACGAAATAGACGAGTGCTACTTCGAAGTGGACCTGTCCGGCAATTTTGCCTATGTCAATGATGCCACTTGCCGACAATTGAGACGATCCAAAGAGGAGCTTGTCGGTACGAATTATCGATCCTACATACCCGAAGATGAGATAAAGAGTGTATATCAGACCTGGAACAAGGTATACCGAACAGGCGAGCCGCTGACGTCTTATCACTATGTCAACGTCAGAAGTTGTGGCCAAAGAATGTTTTTGGAGGATTCAATTACGCCTTTGCGAAACCACGATGGTAAGGTAATTGGTTTCAGGTCGATCAGTCGGGATGTTACCGACCGGAAGAGCAAGACTCAGATACTTGTTGGGCTGAACTGGCCGGATGTAATTGATTGACATAACACTTTCTACATTCGGCTGTATAAACGATGTAATCCGGAAATACCAAAGCTTACTCTCGTGATCTGTGGCTAAACCCCGGGCAATTTAAGCAGCGGATATATGGCTGCGTTTGGTCTGAAAGACGTATCGTTAAGCTCCCGGGGTGACAGGAAAACTGTCTTGTTTTTTTTATTGGAATTCAGCTTGTCTTTAATGCACTCAACGAATTTTGTCACCATCCAGTCATAGTACACTTGGGGAAGGGCTTCTTTATTGATTTCAGGTACATCATTGAAAGCATCGATAACCCAGGGCTGTCCGTTCTCATCAATACACCATTCGACTGCGTTCACATCCAGATCAAGGCAGACGTTCAAGTTAATGGTGAGCTTGGTTAGCCTATCAATCATGCCTTCTATGGCTTTTAAATCCGAGTACAGATACTGTCCCATACTGAAAGGTTTCGGTATCCATTTGATGAAAAGCACATCCCTTTTATTCAAGCAGAAAACCCTGTAGTAATCTTCATATCTAATCAGCTTCTGGACAAGTACAACCCGGCTGACGCATGTAGAAGAGTAGACTTGCTTTAGCTCTTCTAACGAATTTACAATGTGGACGTCGGTCCATGCATAGCCATCAAAAGGCTTGAGGATGCATGGCAGGCCAACCTCATCGATTATTTCCTCCCAGACAGGTTCACCTATCCACTCTTCCGTTTCATCCGATGAGGTAACGCCCGGCAGGGCAAAAGTTTTGGGGATTGAAATTCCGAGGTCATTAGCTATGCCGATATCCAATAGCTTATTGGTAGCTGTGGCGGCGAAAGGGTTGTTGATAACGTAGGCGCCACTTAAAGACAAATTTTTCATTGTTTCTTTTAAGTATGTATGGCAGAAGCTGGCTCTATCGACGATGACCTTGTAGTCGCTGTTGATGGGAGCTTTCTGGTGGCGGAAGGAAAGAAACTCGACCTCAACTTCGCCTAAACTGGAAACGACGTCGTTGACAAATGTATCCGTTTTTGATTCCAGGATGCCTACCTTCATGGTATATAGAAAGTATAGCTAAAGAGACGAACGATAACAAGAAATTCTATTTTACAATATTTTTGATAATTCCCCGGGAACACAAATGAGTTCAAAAAATGTAATAACTTTGTAATCTATTAATTGTTTATTTTATGACTTTTCCAGATGTCTGTTACTAGAATTATATATAGCCCCTGGCAGTCAAGCTGCTATATTCATCTTTTAAGGAGGAATCATATGTCAGCAGAAATCAATTTTATGGTTGGAGGTGAGGCAGGGCAGGGTGTGCAAACAATAGGATTCATCCTAGCTAAAACCTTGGCGCGTGCAGGACTTAACGTATTCACAGACCAGGACTACGAATCGAGGGTGCGCGGAGGCCACAACTTTTTCCGGGTAAGGGCTGGCGATACTGAACTGTTGGCCTTGTCCGAGCGATTGGATGTATTGATAGCGATAGACCAGAACACAGTAGAAAGTCATCATCAGGAGGTTAAAGCAGACGGTGTGACTATCTTTGATCATGACAAGCTGAAGACGGAAGGCAAGAAAGTAAATTCATTAAGTATCCGGTTGGAGGAAATCGCAAATGAGATAACATCTAACAAATTGATGGCGAACTCCGTGGCCATCGGCGCGGCGATTGCTGTAGGCGGCTACAAGTTTGAGCTACTTAACGATGTAATAAAAGAACAATTTGCACATCTGGGCAAAGAGATGATTGATTCCAATATGAAGGCAGCTAGGGCCGGCTATGACCACGCTGTTAAGAGCAAGCCTGAGTATATACGCGATCCAATTAAACCAGGTAAATCAAACCATAAAATGTTGTTGACCGGCAACGAAGCTATAGCTCTGGGAGCTATGGCGGCGGGGTGCAAGTTCATTTCTGCCTATCCTATGACACCGGCGTCGTCTATTATGGAATACATGGCCGAAAAAGAATCAAAATTTAATATAATTGTGCTGCAACCGGAAGATGAAATTGCTGCCATAAATATGGCTGTCGGTGCTGGTTTCGCCGGCGTTAGAGCCATGACGGCGACATCCGGCGATGGCTTTGCTCTCATGACCGAAGGTTATGGACTGGCAGGTTGCACGGAGACCCCTGTGGTTATTGTTATAGCTCAAAGGGCGGGACCTGCGGTGGGATTACCAACAAGGACTGAACAAGGGGAACTGGGGTTCGCTATATACGGTGGGTCGGGGGAATTTCCCAGGGCAGTCCTGGCGCCACGTACGATAGAGGATGCTTTTTACACTACGACAAAAGCGTTTAATCTGGCCGACAAATATCAGATTCCAGTAGTGATCCTAACAGACCAGCACCTGGCAAGTTCATATCAAACGGTGGACAAATTCGACTTGCACAAAGTGAAAATTGACCGTGGGGAGCTTGTGGCTGAAAAAGAAGCCAAAAAGATGACCGAATACAAGAGACATAAATTCACTGATTCGGGCATATCGCCGCGGTTGATACCTATGCCGGGCGGACCGCTGGTTGTGACCGATTCCGATGAGCATAATGAGGCCGGACATATGATAGAGGATGCCGGCATTCGAACCAGGATGATGCTTAAGCGGATGAAGAAAATGGAGGGTCTAAGAAATGAAACCGCCAGCGCATGGTTTCATAGCGGGCAGAACGCCAAAGCGACATTGATTGGGTGGGGCAGTACATACGGCGCCATAATGGAAGCAGCGTCGATACTTGAACGCGATAAGCTGAACGTAAACGTACTTCAATTTAACGAGTTATGGCCGTTTCCGGCTTCTGCTGTAATAGCTGCCTTGAATACGACGAAAACCAATATCGTAATCGAGAACAACATTACCGGACAGCTGTCACAATTAATCACGGCTGAAACAGGGATTAAGCCTACCGGCAATGTCCGTAAATTCGACGGGCGTCCATTCTCTCCATCTTATATTGTAAAAGAAGTAAAAAAGGAGGTTGTGTAAACATGGTAAGTACAACTGATTACAGCCCGGCAATGGCCATTCAGTGGTGCCCGGGGTGCGGTAATTTTGGGATTCTTACTTCAATGCGGCGCGCACTGGTAGCAGCAGGGCTCGAACCGAGTCAGGTTCTTATGGTCTCGGGTATCGGACAGGCAGGGAAATTCCCCCATTATATGCGTAGCCATGTGTTTAATGAGTTGCATGGCAGGCCCATCCCTGCGGCACAAGCGGCCAGGATAGCTAATCATGAACTAACCGTCATCGCCTTTAGCGGAGATGGAGATGGTTATGGAGAAGGCGGTAACCACTTTATTTCAGCCATGATAAGAAATGTGAATATGACGTATGTCGTACATAATAATCAGGTATACGGACTGACGAAAGGGCAAGCATCGCCGACGAGTGATTTTGGTTTCGTGACTAAGACGACACCGATGGGTGCCTGGCAACCCATGAGGCCACTGGCTTTAGCTGTAGCCTGCGATTGTAGCTTCGTGGCGCGGGGATTTTCAGCAGATATAGAACATCTGGCAAGTATATTCCAGGCGGGGATACAACATAAAGGTTTTGCTCTCGTCGAAGTGCTGCAGCCATGTGTTTCTTTCAATCATCAGAATACTTACGATTGGTATCGTAGTAGAATATATAAGCTGGGCCAGGACTATGACCCGAAGGATAGGACAAGTGCTTTTGCCAAGGCATTGGAATGGGGTGATCGCATACCCACAGGAATAATATATCAGAATAGCCGTCCTGTATATGAAAAGCAGTTCGCGGCAATTAAAGAAATGCCTCTGGCTAAGCAGGCTCTCGACCCCATGCAATTCGAAAAACTGCTCGATGAATTTATGTAATAAACTGGAGAGGCAGGGGTAAAATGGTACAAAGTATGGAACGAACTAAAACCAAAGAGAAGAAAGAGCAGGCAGAAAAACTTTCAGACCTGGAATCTCTACGTCCACTATTGTCGCCAAAAACAGTGGCCATAATAGGAGCATCACGGCATCCCAGTACCATCGGCTACCGACTGCTGCAATGTATGGTCGAGGCTGGATTTACGGGGACAGTATACCCGGTGAATCCCAACGCGGACTCTATCATGTCGATCAAGGCTTACCCTTCGGTTGTTGATATTCCGGGCAAGGTTGAGATGGCGGTAATTGCCGTACCGGCTAAACTGGTATCGAGGGTCGCCGACGAGTGCGGTAAAAAGGGGGTGCGTGCCCTTATCGTTATCTCCGACGGATTTAAGGAGATAGGTCCTGAGGGCGCAACACGGGAAGAGGAGCTCGCCGATATTATCCACCGGTATGGTATGAGGGTTGTTGGGCCGAACTGCATGGGAATTATTAATACAGACGATTCTATTAAGATGAATGCTACTTTCTCACCGGTTTATCCACCGGCAGGAAATGTTGCTTTCATGTCCCAGAGCGGTGCTATGGGGCTGACTATTCTCGAACAAGCCAATAATCTGAATATGGGTGTCTCCACTTTTATCAGTGCCGGCAACAGAATAGACGTTGAATCGAATGAACTCCTGGAGTACTGGGAAAGCGATTCGTCGACCGGAGTGATATTGCTTTATATCGAATCGTTCGGTAACCCCAGGAGGTTTGCCCGCATTGCCAGGAGAATCTCTCATAAAAAGCCAATAGTGGTGGTCAAGAGCGGTAATACTCCGGCGGGGTCTCGGGCGGCTGCATCCCACACCGGGGCCATCGCTACATCAGATGTGACAATCGAAGCTTTATTTCATCATACAGGCATTATACGTGTGAACACAATGCAAGAGCTATTCGATGTTGCCACACTTCTTTCTAACCAACCCCTGCCGACGGGCAGGAGGCTGGCCATTGTAACGAATGGCGGAGGACCTGGAATAATAGCTGCCGATGCTTCGGCGAGGAACGGCCTCGTATTGCCGCAGTTTTCTCCGGAAACCGAAAAAAAGCTGAAATCAGCAGCTTTACGCGATATAAATATAAATAACCCGCTTGACGTAACTGCTGGTTCGACACCTGATGAATTTTGCCACATGTTGCAAATACTGGCAGATGATAAGGGTAGCGATGCGGTTCTGGCTCTGTTTGTGCCTCCGGTGGCTATACAGCTTTCTGAAATGGAAAACGCTATAAAAAATGTAGCGCCTATTTACTGGCGTAGACGGAAACCACTTCTTGCCTGCTTTTTGGGCGAAAGAGGGCTTAAAGCGAAGCTTGGTTCCCAGGGGCGGTTTGTGCCGTCTTATCCGTTTCCTGAAGAAGCCATCTCAGCTTTGGTCCGGGCCATAGAGTATGTGGAAACGCGTAACAAGCCCAAGGGGAAAATCCCCCGATTTACCGGCTTAAAGAAGGAGAAAGCCCACAAGGTTATAGAGAAGGCACTGGGCAGAAATAAACGAAAACCGTTATGGCTTACCGCGGCTGAAGCATATGAGTTACTGGACTGTTACGGAATACCTTTCGCCAACATGGGTGTGGCAACTACGCCTGATGAAGCAGCAACCATAGCTTCAAAACTACATTTTCCCGTAGCTGTAAAGCTAGACTCATCAAGTCTTGTACATAAGACAGATGTTGGTGGTGTTGTTTTAGGCCTTAATTCCGGAAGCGAAGTAAAGAAAGCTTTCGATGATATCAAGGCTAAACTAACGAACCTTGGTCGTCAAAATGAAATGGCTGGAGTGGTGGTGCAGGAGATGATGAAAGGCGGAATAGAAACAATAGCCGGGGTGACACAAGACCCCTCATTCGGGCCGCTTATAATGTTCGGTTCCGGCGGGGTGTACACTGAACTGATCAAAGACGTAGCTTTGAGATTGCACCCGCTCACTGACCTGGATGCCAGAGAGATGATTACCTCCATCAAAATGGCAAAGCTGTTTGAAGGATTCAGAGGTGCGCCGCCGAGTGATATTAAGGCTCTGGAAGATTTGTTGCTCAGACTTTCTGCCATGGTTGAGGATTTACCTCAAATTAACGAACTTGATTTTAATCCTGTAATGGTAATGCCTGAAGGTGAAGGTGTCTGGGTTATCGACGCCAAGGTCATGGTCAAGTAAACATAATTCTTTTTAATGTCGAATACTAGCATCTCAGAGTTTTTTCTGAAGTTCGGTGGCGGCTATTATGATCGGGTCGTAAACGGGTGCGAAGGGTGGTGCGTAGCTCAAATCCAGGTCTCCGATTTGGCCGACCGTCATCTTAGCGGTAATAGCTGTCGCAAAGACATCGAGCCGCTTGGCGACGCCTTCCGGGCCGGCCAACTGGGCTCCGAGAAGCAATCCTGTTTTTTTATCCGCAACTAACTTTATTTTTATGGTGCTGCTTCCGGGATAATAAAACGCTCTGGATACATGTTCAACTGTGTTGGATACATAGTCGATTCCTTCGGCTTTGGCCTCTTTTTCTGTGATGCCCGTTCGGCCAACCCCCAGACTAAAGGTTTTAAAAACAGCCGTACCTACGATGCCTGCGAATGAGGCATTCCCGCCGGCGGCGTTTTCCCCTGCAACTTTTCCCTGCTTATTGGCGGTTGTGCCCAGAGGTATGTAAGCATTTCTGCCCAGGACAAGGTGATAAGCTTCGGCGCAGTCGCCCGCGGCATAAATATCAGGGATACTGGTCTCCATACGTTCATTTATTTTAATTGCGCCGGAACGTCCCAGTTCTATACCGGCATCCCTGGCGATTTCTGAATTAGGCCTTATGCCGGCACCGATAAGCGCTATTTCAGCACCAATGTTCGTTCCTGTGTCCGTAAGCACTTTAACTACTGACGAGCCATTACCAACAAATTCGGTAACTCCGCTGGATTTAATAACCGTAACGTCATTTCTTTTCAATTCTTCTTCGATAAGTGTGGTGATCTCATCGTCCATCGTTCCGAGTATGTTCGGCATTTTTTCGACCACGGTTACATTCATACCGGTTTCTGAGAAAGATTCCGCCATTTCCATGCCTATATAACCGGCGCCGATAATGACTCCGTTTTTGGGGGAGTTTTTTTTAATATAGTTCTTTATCGCGATTCCTTCCTGCAGTTGGTGCATTGGGAAAATCCCTTTAAGTTCTCTACCTTTTATGGGGGGTACAACAGAAAGCGCTCCGGTGCTAATGAGTAATTTATCGTAGGTATATTCCTTTTCTTCACCGGTTTTGATGTTCGTTGCCACTACGGTTTTTTGCTCAGGGAATATCTGTTTGACCTCATGATAAAGGTGCATGTCAATATTTCTTTTTTCTTTAAAAAATTCAGCATTGTAATGCACCAGTTCAACGGCTGACTTTACTTTGCCGGCAATGAGATACGGCATACCGCAGGCTGCCCAGGAAACATCTCCCGTTTTCTCGAAGACTGTTATTTTCATATCAGGTTTCATCCGCCGAGCCCTGCTGGCGGCGCTCATACCTGCAGCCACAGCGCCGATAACGATAAAATGCTCTTTTGCCATGTCTAACCTCCTGATGCTCTGCTTGTTTGCTGACGAGTCTTATTTGAATTCTTGGATGCGGAGCATATAAATGCACCCTATATACTAAATCTACTTAATAAGAGTGGAATAGTCAATAGATTATAGTACAATGGAAAGAGATGAGAGTTTTACTTTTTGCCATGCCGGATACGGTCTCTGCCCTCGATGCAGTGGTTCGGATGCCTAACCTGGGATTGTGTTCAATTGCCGGTAACCTGGAAGGGTGCGAGGTCAAAATAATGGACCTGGCGTTCCACAACCACGGTATTACCAGGTTGATTCAGAAATTAATGGAAGAATATAAGCCCGACATTGTAGGGTTGAGCGCGATGAGCTTTCAATTTGCCAGCGCCTGCCGTGTTTCCAGCATCTGCCGGAGTGTTAATCCGGATGTTGTGGTTGTCCTTGGAGGATATCACGCTTCTCTGATGTACAAGGAGATAGCCTTGGGGCCGGAAGCACAGTTTTTCGATTTCTTGGTGCGCGGAGAGGGAGAGGCTGCTTTTCCAAGTTTAGTGAAGGAGTTGATTTCCGGACAAAAGGATTTCTCGCGGATTCCAGGGTTATCGTTTCGTAAAGGCGGTAAATTCAAGCACAATCCTCCAGCGACTCCCTTGGATCTAAATATGTTGCAACCACCGAATCGTGACTGCAGGATATTGGACCGGGCTCGTTTCCTGGGTCGTAGCTTTGATTGTGTCGAGACATCACGCGGCTGCACCATGGGTTGTCGCTTTTGCAGCATCACCCGGATGTACGGCCGGTCCATTCGCAAGTTCACACTTGAGCGAGTGACTGCTGAACTTCATCAACTGAAAAGCAAGGGCATAAATGGGGTCTTTTTTGTTGATGACAACATCACTCTCGATGTTCCCCGCTTAAAGCAGTTATGTAGTCGTATCATTGATGAAAAGCTCAATACGATAGCATATGTGATTCAAGCCAGTGTCCCCGGTATAGCCTCGGACCCGGAACTGGCGGAGCTACTTGGTAGAGCCGGTTTTCGCTGGATATTTCTGGGAATAGAGAGTGGAATTTCCAGGAATTTGGAGTCTATGGGTAAAGTTGGCGTTTTTGAAAGTACCAAGCGTGCTGTGTCATTGCTGCAGAAACAAGACATATGCGTTTTCGGAGGATTCATACTGGGGCATCCAGACGACACCTGGCAGGATATACAGGCAACCTTTAGATTTGCTCTGGACCTTGAGGTCGACCATCCTATTATGCAATGCCTGACGCCTTATCCGAAGACCGAGACACGCGAGCAACTGCTGGCACAAGACCTGATAACTAATCTGAGTGACTTCAGGCGTTATAACGGCTTTATCTGTAATGTTCGTACCAGGCACCTTTCCAATGCTGAATTGAATCGTGCTATATTTCACGGTGGGCTGAAGCTGTATGTTAATCCACTTTACCTTAAACGCAGCCGTTTTTGGAGATACAGCCCGTCTCTGTGGCCGGATTTAATAGTAAACAATATTCGATATCAAATCGGGGCTGTCAGAGGGGATATCTTTGCCTCACGACATAAATGGTAAACGGAGGGTACGCAGACCGTAACCATTTAGAATTAGAAAAAACTCTTGTTCACCATATATTCGCATGTTATACTGGCATCATGGGGGGTAATCCATGAAAAAATTAGTACGGTGCAAGGCCTGTGGTTATATCATGCCCGAGGGGAGCCTTAGAGATAAATGCCCTGCTTGCGGCGTGCCGAGTCGTATGTTTGAACCATATACCGACCCGATGTCTGAATCGCGCCGCAGAATTTTGAGTTTTGACCTTCACCCCGTTGCAGTTCATTTTACCGTTTCATTTGCGGTGGCCATTCTCGTGTTTTCGGCAGCCACTTTCTTTTTCAGTGGGCCGGCCCAGGGATTCTTAATTTGTACCGCGAAGGTACTGGCCCTGCTTCTTCCAGTGCTGGTTCTGGTAGCTTTTTTGGTCGGATTGCTGGATGGGAAGACCAGGTTCCGGCAGATAAAGCGGTCTCATATTTTGCAGAAAAAAATTATCTACGGCAGCATTTTCTTTGTCTTTTCGGTGGGGCTGGCGGTGTTTCTCTGGCTGGTGGGCATAGGCAGCGTCCTTCTTACTTCTATTGCTGTGGTGCTGTCAGCAGTGACCGTGGGGTGTACGGTGATGTTGGCACTGCTCGGCGTTCAAATACTTAATGCCGCTTTACCTGGATAGATTATGATATTCGCAGCGGTCGACATAGCACGTGCCCAGTTTGCGGTCACCACTGTCTTTCATATGTTGTGGCCTTTGCTTAGCATCGGCTTGAGTTTGTTGATGGTGGTTATGGAGGTGCTGTGGCTCAGAACCGGAGATGAAATTTACTACCGGCAGGTTCGCTTTTGGTCAGTACTCTTTATTCTTGTCTTTGGAATTGGTGTAGCCAGCGGCGTTCCATTGGAATTTCAGTTCGGTACCAACTGGTCACGATTTTCTACGGATGCCGGTCCGATAGTGGGAAATCTTCTGGCTTTTGAAGCCTCGATGTCTTTTGCACTTGAGGCAGCTTTCCTGTCGGTGTTTATATTCGGCTGGAACCGTGTATCGAGGCGAATGCATCTGTTCTCAAACATAATGGTAGCCCTCGGTGCTTCTCTATCGGCATTCTGGATAATGACCGCCAATTCCTGGATGCAGACTCCGGCAGGAGCCACTGTGGAAGCCGGCAAGATAACCATCACTAATTATTTGCAGGCGATCATTAACCCCGATTTACCGATAGCATTTACCCATATTTGGATTGCCAGTATCGAGACCACGCTATTTTTTGTTGGTGGCATCTGTGCTTGGTACATCCTGCGAAATCGTAACGTCGACTTTTTCCTGAGAACTTTTAAGGTTATGGTTGTTATCGGAATCGTAGTGGCTCCGCTTCAGATTTTCCTGGGAGATAGCTCGGGACTGACAGTAATAAAGCACCAGCCGGCAAAAGCGGCGGCAATGGAAGCCCACTGGGTTACTAATCCGCCGAATACGGCAGCCCCATGGGTTTTGATTGCTCAACCCAACGAAGAGGAACAGAAAAATACCTGGGAGGTTACCATTCCCTACGCGTTGAGTATCCTAAGTACTCATTCTTTGAAGGGACAGGTTATAGGATTAAGAGACTTTCCGGTGGAAGACCAGCCGCCGGTTATCCCGCCGTTTTATGCCTTCCGGGTGATGGTGCTGCTTGGCTTTGTT
>CAZJID010000022.1:0-25801 GCA_964545945.1 uncultured Dehalococcoidales bacterium | reverse complement strand
CCCCACTCGCCGAGTAAACCGTAGTTGGCGGTGTTTTCAGTTAATGTAGTAAGACTGATTTCCATAGACACCTCCGCTCAATTTCTCCCGTAAGCTTTTTTCCAGGGTTCTCTCTGAATATCCATGTACTCGATGATGACTTTCTTCAATGTAAGCGCGGCCAGCCCGGCGCAGTGGAGATGGCCTTCGGGAAGACCTCCCAGGCTGTCGACGATAACCCCGGCGCTGATGGCAAGCGCTTCACCTAATGTCTTGCCCATGGCCATTTCTGTTACCACGCTGCCACAGGCGATGGTGGCACCGCAGCCGTCGGTCCAGAATGTAATATTCTTTATTATCCCATCTCTCGCTTTGAGCCACATTTCCATATTATCGCCACATGGGCCCCGTACCAGGGCGTGGGCATCGGCACCGTCCAGGCTGCCTGCGTTTCTTGGCCTGGTAGCGTGGTCGATAACCGCTTCAGAAAACAAGTTTCCGGTTTCTTCCCGATTCGTGGTCATGTTATTTCTACTGCAATGCCTCCTCTTTATCGACACTGCCATCTCTATAAGTCTCTGTCTTCGAAGCAGGTAATCGCTCTTTGAAGCGGTCGATGATATACTGGCAAGCCGCAAAGCCATCGCTACGGTGGGCCGAGGCTACGGCAACCACCAGGTTAATGTCGCCGACATTCAGCTTGCCGGTCCTGTGGGATATGGCGATGTTTTCTACCATCCATTTCCGTCTGGCTTCACCGGCAATTGCTTCAAGCACCGCCCTGGCTTTTCCCGTGGAGTCGCGGTATTCCACGGAAAGCACCGGCTTGCCATTGGAGTTGTCGCGGATCAACCCGACGTAGGTTACCACGCAGCCGCTGCTGTTAGTTTTAACCTTATGGATTACGGCTTCAGGCGAAATCGCCTTTTCAGTGATTTCTATCATTCCGATATTTATGAAAAGTATGCAGACTTATCAACCCTGCCAAAACCGTAGTTATTTACGGTTTCCAGGCCTGCCACACCTTGCCTACCAGTGCCGGCCCGGGCTTTAGAGTAGTTTGTCCGGGCTGCCAGCCGGAAGGTGTTACTTCTCCCGTGGCTTTTACGTGCTGGAAAGCCTTTATCTGCCGGATTAATTCGTCGGGATTCCGTCCCACTTCCGGTGTTAGTGCCTCCATGGCCCGGATGATGAAGTCGGGGTCGATGATAAAGCGACCGCGGATATCCACACCAGCGGCCTCGTCGTATACACCGTACACACTACCGATTTTACCACCACCGTCGGAGAGCATCGGGAAGGGAACGCCTCCATCCACCATTTTGGACAGTTCCTGCTCCTGCCAGATTTGATGGACGAAGCGGCTGTCCGTGCTCATAGCCAGGACTTCGACTCCCAGCTCTTTGAACGTGTCATAGCGGGCAGCAACCGCTGCCAGTTCCGTTGGTCAGACAAAGGTAAAGTCTCCCGGATAGAAGCATATGACAACCCATTTCCCCTTGTAGCTGGAGAGCTTAACGGGAACAAACCCCTTTCCTGCAACGAATGCGTTGGCCTCAAAATCCGGGGCCTCCTGGCCTACACGTGCTGTCATCATTTTCACCTCCTCGGATGCCGCTGCCTTCGTTTCCTTCGACGCTGACTGCGGCATAATCGGTCCGCGCGCGGGTTTTACGCAGCTGTCTTTAGGTTCCGGCATATCTACCTCCTTTGTTGTTTTTTGGCCGGCTTTTTGCCATTTTGAAGAATCCCGGTCAGATTTTGCACAAAGCTATTATATATCTCAGAATCGTAACGCTCAATATTGCCCTCATCGCAGAGTTTGGCAAGCGCAGGGTCTATGGGCAGCGTTCCCAGTAGCGGTGCGCCAGCTGCCTTCGCCATCTCCTCTCCACGGCTTTTACCGAAAAGCTCGATTTTCTTACCGGTTTCGGGTAACAAGAAATAGCTCATATTTTCCACCACGCCGATGATGGGTTTGTCCATTTGCCGGGCCATTTTTACAGCTTTCTTGACCACCATAGTGGTCAGGTCCTGCGGCGTAAAAACGATGATTATCCCTGATACAGGCAAGCTTTGCAGGACTGTCAGAGGAGCGTCAGCTGTGCCCGGGGGCAAGTCAACCACCAGGTAGTCCAGCTTACCCCAGAGGACCTCTTCCCAGAACTGGGTAATGGCGCGACCTATTAGCGGCCCTCGCCAGATAACGGCATCGTCCTCATGTGGCAGAAGGAGGTTGATGGACATTATCTCTATTCCCAGTTTCGATGTAACCGGCAATATGCCGGTCTCGTTACCCTGGGGGTGACCCGTTATGCCAAACATCCTGGGGATGCTCGGCCCCGTTATATCGGCATCCAGGATACCCACGTCATAGTCACTTCGAGCCAGAGCTACGGCGGTAAGGCTGGCCACCAGGGACTTACCCACACCCCCCTTGCCGCTCATAATAGCAATGACCTGACCTATATCATTCAGGTCTTTGGGATTACCATCTACGACATTGATGTTTACTTCGTTTACTCCCGCGAGGCTGCCGGCGGCGCTGCTGATTTTGTCTTTCAGCCACTCCTGAGCTCCCGGCGCCAGGGCCGCTGAGGCGAGTTTAATATCGATCTTACCATCGGTAATATTAACGTCGCGCACCAGGTTCATCTTAACGACGCTTTGCATCACCCCCGGGACGAGGACCGTTTCCAGGCCCTCCAATACTTGTTTCTTAGTTATCATGGTTCTCCTTCTTAGTGCAGCCGTTCCATCAGGTTGGTTAACTTGCCGTCAAGGTAAAGTTTGACTGCCTCATCAATGCTGTCAACGTCGGTCACTATGGTCTCGATGCCGTGGCTTTTAAGGCTGTCATAGGCACCCCAGCCCATGCCTCCGGCGATAAGAACCTGGCAGTCTTCGATACTCTTAGCCATTGTAGCATGTTTTGCCTGCGCGCCGGCATCGTACCCGTGCCGTTCTCCGGGCGCAGTGTGCTCTTCATGCTGTCCGGCAAAACTATGATGCCCTGCCTTATCTCTTTTCTCTTTATTTACCACCTTGCCGTCTTCCACTGTAAGTACCATGTAGTACGGCGCCCGTCCAAAGTGCTGGCTGATGGTGGTTCCATCTTCCGTTATTGCCACAATTTTCATTAGTTTATTCCTCCTGCCCTTGAAGAACTGGGTTGATATGATAACCCGGCCCTCCCTCTAGTTCTTACTTAGTCCATTACATTTACTGCTGTCGATTTGGAACATTATTCATGCCTCCATGTCTTCTTCCATGATGACCGGGGCGCCCCCTTCCGAAAGCAAAAGACTCAACGGGCTGAAGCGGCATGACATTTGACGTGTTACATACCGGACAAAGCACCGGTGGCGCGGCTATCATGGTCTCGAAAGGCACTTCCCATTCATGTCCACTCAAACACCTGAACCGGCTGAAGGCCATTTCGAACTTGCCACCTTTGATTTTTATGGCCTTGCCGTTAAGCAAGGCATCGGCTATTTTTCGCCGGCTCGACGTTAAAACCCTTTGAAAAGTGGGGCGGGATATATTCATTTTTTCGGCAGCCTGCTTCTGTTCCAGACCCTCGACGTCTTTAAGACGTATTGCCTCTGCCTCTTCTACAGATAGTTGAATCTCTTCGAGGACTCTCAAAGGTATGCCTACTGGTTTAAAGTAAGTCACATTCGGCAGGAATGCCACCCGCCGGCACTTTTGAGGTCTAGGCATCTTCAATCACCCACGTTATGAACATACGCTCATTATATTACTACCCATATTCCCCGTTGTCAAATGTGATTATTGTATATCGGTCATGATATTAGGCTTCAAAATAATTATTGAATAATTTGCAATAAGATATTTGAGGCTATATAATTTCTACTGCCTTGATTCTCGACATGCAAAACCGTCCTCTTTACACGATCGGAGTTATCGCCGACCTTCTAGAAATCCACCCGGAGACGCTACGTGTCTGGGAAAAACATGGCCTGGTAAAACCAAACAGAAGGAACGGGCAGCGGCTTTATACGGATACCGACTTAAAACGACTACTGTTCATTCAGGGGCTGCTCGATAAGGGCCTTAACCAGGCCGGCGTCTTGGAGTACTTATCCTTTTATCCGTGTTGGCTGCGCGATGATTGTCCGAGCTGTATGCGGAGATGTGAAGGCGAAGGTTGTGGCAAGCCCTGCTGGAAAGAGAAGGGTACATATTGCCAGTTCTCCCTGGAAGAACCGAGTGTTTGCGATAATTGTGAGTTCAAGAAATCGGTTAATGAAGAAAAAATAATAAAAACAAAATAAAAAAGGGGGTAAATTACTTTGGAAAAACACGAGCTAGTCATCATTGGGGGCAGCGCCGGGGGGCTACAGACCGCCATATGTGCCCAGAAACACCATGGTCTCAAGGACATAATGGTTATCCGCATGGAGGAGAAGGTCATGGTGCCATGTGGAATCCCGTATATATACGGGACACTGGGGGCGGTGGAGAAAAACATCATGCCAGACAAGCTACTTGGAGAAGCTAAAGCAAAAATCGGTGAAGCGGTCTCTATCGACCGTAAAAACAAGACGGTTAAGATGAAGGACGGAGAGGAAATCGGCTATAACAAACTGGTTCTGGCTACAGGGTCAACGCCTTTGCAGCCACCCATACCCGGAATGGACAAGAAGAATGTCTGGTTTGCCTGGAAGAACACAAATTACCTGGAGGAACTGGCGAAGTCCATTGAGGGTGTCGGTGATATCGTGGTCATAGGCGGCGGTTTTATAGGGCTTGAGTTTGCCGACGAATGCCGCAAGAAGGGCCATAAAATCACGGTTGTGGAGCTGCTCGAGCATTGCCTGCAGCTGGTATGTACTACAGACCTGTGTATGAGGGCCGAAGATTCTCTTAAGGCCACTGGTGTTAACATAATTACCAGCAACGGAGTCAAATCAATCAACGGCAAAGAAAAGGCCGAGTCGGTGACTCTGCAGAGCGGGGAGGAAATAAAGTGTGGCATGGTAATTGTCGGCATCGGTGTTGTACCTAATACTAAATTGGCTAAAGACGCCGGGTTGGCGATAGGGCCGACCGGTGGTATTAAGGTGGACGAATTCCAGAGGACCGACGACCACGACGTCTTTGCTGTAGGCGACTGTGCTGAAAAATATTCCTTCTACAACGGTGAGCCGGTACCCGTACGACTGGCCTCGGTAGCAACTCGCGAGGGTAAGATTGCAGCAGCCAACCTGTTCGAACCGCAGTGGCGAAATATAGGTACTATAGGTGTTTTCTCGACCATATTGGGAGAAACTGCTATGTCTATGGCGGGTTTGACCGATGTACAAGCTCAGAAACTGGGCTACGATGTAATAATAGGTGAAGCTGAAGCCGCTTCCAAGCATCCGGGCACTATGCCGGGTGCCCAACCAATGAGGGTCAGACTGGCTTTCGACCGCAGGTCCGGTAAACTTCTGGGTGGTTGTGCCTGCTGCACACAAACTGTAGGCGAGGTGGCCAATATAATTGCCACCGCAATCGTCAATGAGATGACTATGGAACAGATCGCTATGGCTCCTATCGGCACCCATCCGTTTTTGACTGCCTCACCTCTCGCATACCAGTTCACAGATGCTGCCAGCAATGCCTTACATAAGGAGAAGGATGTGGTGAAGGCGGCGTGATGCTTTTGTTAGCTGCCTGACGCGACGGCATTCAAAAAATCACAGATTGCCCGGGGACGCTAAAATGCGTCTCCGGGCATATTTTATGAAATTAGTCCACCGAGGCACTGAATAATTTGTTTTCCTAGCCACGTCAAAATACTCATTGTCAAAAGTCGTTTAAACTGATAGGCTTTCAGTTAAAGGGGTATTTAAAAACAAACATTGAACGCCGGGGAAAAAAGGACGGGAAAGCCTCTTGTCAGAATCGGGATATACTCGCTGACGGTAAACCTGGTTCTGGTAGCAGCCAAAATATCCCTATCAGTTGTGACCGGCAGTTTAGCCCTAAGAGCCGATGCCATACATTCTCTAGTTGACGTTTTTGCGTCTGTCGGCTTGATTATCGGTCTTGTTCTGTCAGGACGTAGCAGCAGGAATTTCCCCTATGGCCTGTACAAAGTGGAGAACTTGGTTTCAGCAATAATTTCCCTGCTACTTTTCTTTACCGCTTATGAAATAGTGACCGAAGCCATCAGAGGCACGACGACGGGCTCCTATGGTTTCTGGGTGTTAATCGTAATGGCTGTGATCGTACTCATTCCCTTATTCTTCGGCCGTTATGAGTTGAATGCAGGCAGAAAATATAATTCGCCGAGCTTGATAGCTGACGGCAGTCAGTTCAGGGCGGATGTACTGGGCTCTTCGATCGTTTTCATCGCTCTTCTTGCCCAGCTTTTCGGCTTCCCGCTGGACAGAATTGCCGCCGGAATCGTTGCCTTGTTCATAGGTTATGCCGCCTGGGGCCTGTTGGTGGGCAGCATGCGGGTATTGCTCGATGCTTCCGTAAGCTATGAGATACTCGACAAGGTCCGTTCTCTTATTCAGGCCCAGCCGGAAGTCGGCAACGTGCAAGACCTGGTGGGCCGGAACTCTGGACGTTATATTTTTATGGAAGCCACCATCAACATGCGTACAACCGACCTCAAAAAAGCCCACCAGGTGAGCCAGAAAATCGAACAAACAATCAAGGATGCCGTGCCCAACATCGACCGCGTCTTGATTCACTATGAGCCTGAGACCAGAGTTCATACGAGATATGCGATTACTCTCGAAAACCGGAAAGGGCAGATCAGCGAGGACTTCGGAAAGTCTAACTATTTCGCTCTGGTAGATATCGACAACAAGCGGAAAAAGGTAGTGTGGCAGGAAACCGTGGCCAATCCATATCTCGATGTTGAGAAGGGACGAGGCATAAAGGTAGCCGAGTTCCTTCTGACCTACAAACCGGACGTGGTAATAGCCAGGGAGAACCTGTCACGTAAGGGGCCGGGCTATGCCCTTGATGACGGAGGTGCTGAGCTTAAGCAAACGGAATCAAAATCTCTGGATGAATTGCTCAGCCAACTGATGGCTAACCCAAGCTAGTGACTTAGCTACCCTCGATCGTTTCCCTTTCAGCTTCTTTGGCTGTGTCTGGTTTGCTTTCCCTGGCCATCACCCGGCGGTGATATGATTTTGACTGGTATAGAGCCATGAGCGGTGCGTGCCCGAACACCCTGTCCTTGGCTGCCAGAACGGTACACGGCGCCTGGCTGTACTTTAAAAAAAGCGAGTCGTGGCCCACGCACAGACACAGCATGATATTGAGGTCGGTCTTATAGCTATTGAGGATTTCGGCCTGGGCGATAGGATGACACATGGCTTCGAACCGTCCGGGCCGCACTTTCTCCCAATCTTCGAGCCCTAATTCTTCCTTCGGTACCGAACCGCATTTGCAGGCGACCGACACTACATCGAATCCCCTGTTCTCCAGAATAGGCACCAGGAGGCCAGCCTCGAACTGGACTCCGCTGCAGTAGGCAACCCCGAGTTTATTGTAGCCCATTCTACGGGCAAACTCCATAATCTCTTCCACCCTGCTTTTGACAGGAGAGGGACCTCGTGGCGCGTGCGGCAGCTTCATATAGCCCGAGCCCTCCTGTTTGGAAGCCTGAACGGCATAGTCGTGTAGGTCTTTGCCGAGGCATTTTTCGGTAGCTCTCTTTATTACATCCGGCAAAATCTTGGATGGGCAGTTATCGGGTCCTTCCTGCCAGGCAACGCTGTTGCAGACAGGGCGAGGACATTTGGCGCAGTTCACACGCGTATCTTTCTCCGGGGTCATGCTTTACCTCCTGTGCTCGGCTTCATCCGGCTCTGCCACTGTAACTCTAAGCCGGAAAACTGTCAACTAATGGCTGTTTGTCAGAACCTGCAGACTAACGAGAGAATCGACAGATAATTTCACCCTAGATCTTTCGGAGTTGATCGATAAGTAATGATGGGTCGGTAACAGGCAACTTACAGCTGTAGTTTTCACAAACATAGGCTGTGGGCCGGTTATTTATCATCTGCCTGTCTTCAAACAGCTTCAGTTCGGAGAGGCGGGCCGGGTCATCGGGGTCGTAAGCTGCAACCACTTTGTCGGGCAGCCATATAGAAAACACGGCGCGCAGTAGGTCGGCTGTAGCCGGGCTATTACCGGGGCCGACGATAACGATTTCTCTGGGAGTAGATAAGTAGAAGTCCAGGGCGCAGAGCCAGTTAGCGAAACCGAGGGGATATCGCTCCACATAATCTCGCATTGTCTTGAGCGATTGCGATGCAATCTGTTGGAACCGCTCGTTGCCCGTCAGCCTGGCCAGTTTGAGCAGTACCAGTGTAGCTGCCGAGGAACCCGACGGCAGCGGCGAATCGGTTATGCTCCGGGGACGCATGAATAAATTTTCGTGCCTGTCGCCTGTGTCATACAGGATCTTTGCGGCTTGATCCCAGAAAAGCTCAATCATTGTTTCTGCCAGTTTTATGGCCTGGCGCAGCCACTCGCCCTCCGAGGTGGCCTGGTGCAGGCCTAAAAATCCTTCGATGACCAGGGCATAGTCCTCCAGGTAGCCGTTTATTTTAGCCACGCCGTCTTTGTAGCTGCGCCTTAGATGGCCGTCTATAACCATGGAATTCAGCAGAAAAGAGCCGTTCTTTACAGCAGCTTCCAGATAGTTGCGCCGGTCGAGAACAACTGCTGCTTCCGTCAGGCTGGCGAGCATCAGACCGTTCCAGGAAGCCAGCACCTTAACGTCCCGGCCCGGCTTGACCCTCTGCTGGCGCTTTTTAAGCAGGGCGCTTTTGGCCTTATCGATATTATCCGGGGGCTGCCGTTCACCGTTGCTGACATGGAGAATGTTGCTGCCTTCGAAATTGCCTTCACCGGTAACGCCGTAGTGGTCGCTAATTATTTTGCCGCGTTCCTCTCCGAGCACCTCAACGATTTCGTCAAAGGTCCACAAATAATATTTGCCCTCGATGCCTTCGCTGTCGGCATCATGGGTGCTGTAAAAACCGCCCTCCGGAGCGGTCATCTCCCTAAGCACGTAGTCCAGGGTTTCTTCAGCTATGCGGCGGTAAAGCGGATTGCCCGTTATAACATAAGCGTGTAAATATATTTGGCTCAACATCGCATTGTCGTATAGCATCTTTTCAAAATGCGGCACCAGCCAGCGATTATCCGTGGCGTAGCGGTGGAAGCCGCCTCCCAGCTGGTCATATACGCCGCCCTCAGCCATTTTCTCCAGGGTCAGTTCCACCATTTCTAGAAAACTTTTATCGCTGCTGCGCTTGAAATGTCTCAGCAGAAATTCAAGCACCAGCGGCTGAGGGAACTTGGGCGCGGTGCCAAAGCCGCCGTTTTGCGAATCGAAACTCTGCTTAAGAGCCAGGGAGGCATTCTCCACGATATCGACCGTCAGCGGCTCGATAATAGCGGTTCGCTCCGTATTTTTGGATATCGCTGCCAGCAGTTCATTGGTAGCTTGCTCGATATCGCTACGTCGCTCGTGGTAGGCACTGGCTGCGGCCTGTAGTACTTTAGGAAAGCCGGGCAGGCCGTGCCTGTCCTCGGGCGGGAAATAGGTACCGCCCCAGAAAGGTTTACCTTCAGGGGTTAAAAATACCGTCAGCGGCCAGCCGCCGCTGCCGGTCAGTGTCTGTACCGCTTCCATATAGATACTGTCGATATCAGGACGTTCCTCTCTGTCCACTTTTATATTAACGAAGAGGTCGTTCATCAGGCCGGCTGTTTCCGCGTTTTCGAAGGACTCGTGAGCCATGACGTGGCACCAGTGACAGGCGGAATAGCCTATACTCAGTAGCACCGGTTTATCCTCGGAGCGGGCGCGAGCAAAGGCTTCTTCTCCCCAAGGATACCAGTCAACCGGGTTATCGGCATGCTGCAGCAAGTACGGACTTGTTTCCTGTGCTAGATGATTAGACATGAAACTATGTCGAGAGATCTCGATTAGGTGAGATTCAGATCATTTATCGGAGAGACTATTTGGCCTTCTTCAAGGATAGCAGACAGGTCGTCCACTCTCCGCCGACATTGGGCAGCCCGATGACCAGCCCCCACAGGTCTCCTCCGTTTCTCCGGACGAGATGCCACCAATGTGTAAGCAGAGCCGGAATTCCTTTAGTCCGGAAGGCGACCTCGTAGTTACCGAATGTCTGCGGGACGAGGCCGGTCCAGGTTTTCACTCCGCCGGGAGCGCCGTCGATATGAACATAGATCTCCTTCTCATCCCAGTCTATGTCGATGGCTATGCCCCATTCCTTATCGGCACCCGGTAAATGTGCCCTGCCGCGAAACGTCTCCATTTTTACCCTCCTTTTTGATCGCTGCTGTTTTTTGCCCTGTTGAGTTCTCCTAGAATAATTGTACCATTTGTTCACCGCCCCGGCAGAAATTTTTTTAAAAATATCCCTCAAACCTCTTGACAAATCGGCTGAACAGTCTCTATAATATATCTAGATATATCGAGATAATACTAGATATATCAAATAAAAGGAGGTCTGAAATGGGTTACTTCAAAATTCTGGCGGCTATACCGGGTTTCTTTCTGAGCTCGTGGTTTTTAATGCTGCTGTGGGGAGTTATCGCTCCCAAATTGGGCTGGCAGGGCATTGACTATCCGGTGGCCATGCTGATTAACATCACCCTGTGGCTGGCAGTGGCGCCGCTGGCGGCAGCGGCCGGTAGATTCGGCAGAATATGGTGGAGGCGCAGCTATTCCAGCACTAAAGCGTAAAGGGGAAATATATGTTTAGAGACAGAAGTTTCAGGCACGAGCGATTTTTCCGCGGCTTTGGCCCGGAAAGTCCCTTCGGCAAAGGAGACTTGAAATACGTGATTCTCGACCTGATTAAACAGAAGCCGAGCTACGGTTATGAAATCATCCGGGCACTCGAGGAGCGCTCGCATGGCTTTTACACACCCAGCCCGGGTGTAGTCTATCCCACACTGCAGATGCTCGAGGAAATGGGCTATGCAAATACCACTGAGCGGGACGGCAAGAAGATCTACACCATAACCGACGAAGGTACTAAGTTCCTTTCAGAAAGGAAGGAACAGGCAGAAGAGGTGAGGAAACACATGAAGTATCACTGGAATCCGGAAAATATGGACACCATCATGGATATGATGGGAGATTTCAAGGAACTGGGTCGCATAATGAAGCAGCGGGCGAGGAGCATCGAAGCCGATAAAATGGAGAAGATACGCGAGGTTATAGCCGGCGCTACTAAAGACATTAAGAAAATACTGGAGGACTAGCGGAGCAATAGCTCAGTGCGCAGAGATGAGGCTGCTATGTCAGAGAAAAGCGAAGTTCACATAGAGTTCGATAAGGATACGCAGTACTACTATGCTATCTGGCAACCAGTAGCTATCGGAGCGGGTAAGACGAGGCAGGAAGCACTGGACGACCTGAGACAGGCAGCACATTTCGGTGTTGATACATTTCTCGATTTGAAATTAGAAGACCCTAAAAGAAACCGGCGGCGGCAGCCGGCAGAGCCAGTAGATTTCACCGGCGGATAATTCCACAGTAGAAACTGCCAGGCGATGGCAACCTAATGCTGACAGGAGGTGATTTGTGAACAGGGAGCAGCGTCAAAAACAAATACGCGAATACGCAAAATCCTTCGATGACGCTATTGAGAGACGGGATATGAAGGAAGTCGTGTCTTATTTTTGCGATGATTCTGAAATCGAATTGCTCGGTATCAAGCTAACGGGCAAGGAAGGGTTGAGAAAGACATTTGACTGGATATACAAATATCTGAAAGAGATAATACTTGTACCGATTACGATAATGGTCGATGATAATGTCTTTTTTGAAGAATTCAGAGTAAAGGCGAAGGTAAAAGGTGGCAAGGAACTGCGGGTAAAACAGTCGGAGGTGCTGGTATGGGAGGACGATAAGATCAAGAGCCTCCGGCTTTATTTTGACCGGTTGGAGCTGGCTGACGCTTTCATCTCTAATTTTCTGGAACGGATAATGGTCAAGCAATTAATAAAAGAGTCTTTAAAGGGGCTGACTTAGCCATTAAGCGGTTCGACAGGAGACGGGCTATGTCTGGAGAAGAAGAATGGTTCCAGGGACAAAAAGACAGGATAAGAAAGCGGCTGCTCAAATATACCAGGAAGGCATTCCGGATGCTGCCGAAACTGGACAAGCCGCGCATACTGGACATAGGCTGCGGTTCCGGAGTGCCGACCATGGAACTGGCCAGGCTATGCGACGGAAAGATAACCGCACTGGACATCGACCAGGATATGCTTGATGTACTCAGTGGCAAGGTTAAAAAGGCCGGCCTATCGAACAGAGTCAAGGTTGTAAATCGTTCGCTTTTGGATATGGATTTTCCGGATGAAAGCTTCGACGTAATCTGGGCTGAAGGCTCTATAAGCATAATCGGTTTCAAAAAGGGGATACAGGAATGGAAGCGCTTACTCAAGCCGGGCGGTTTCATGGTGGTTCATGACGAAAGGAACAATGTCAGGGAGAAGCTTGAGCACATCTCCGACTGCGGTTACGTGTTATTGGGTTACTTCGAGCTGGATGGAAAAGCGTGGTGGACTGAATATTTCGTTCCACTGGAGAGACTGATTTCTGAAGCTCGATTGAAGTATGCTGATGCCCCGGGGATTGTTGAAGCAATTCAGGATTCAGAGCGGGAAATAGACATGTTTAATAAAGCACCTGAGCGTAATAGCTCGGTTTGTTTCGTAATGAAAAGAAGGTGACGTAAAATGAAAAGCAATATGACAACGGGCAATATTAGCAATGTAAATTCAAATGAGAGTAGGCCCGGTGTGACCACTGCCCAGTTCAAAGAGCGGGACTTCGAGCATCCGTCAACTCTATTTGCCCTGGAAGACGCGCTCAAAGCTTTTATCGGAGGACCACTACTGTACAATCCATACTTTAAAACGTTCGGGCTGAAGGGGGACGAGAAAGTCCTCGATTTCGGTTGTGGTGGCGGTGCCGGCTCGCGCAGTTTGCTAAAGTTTCTTAACAGGAACGGGTATCTAACCTGTGTCGATACCGCTAAATTCTGGGTAGATAAGGCCAGGAAGCGCCTGAGCAAATATAGCAATGTGGAGTTCTACTCCGGCGATATACGGCAGCTGGATATACAGGACTCTAAATTCGACGTAATCACTGTTTTTCACGTTATCCATGATATTCCGCCAGCGGAGCGACCGGAAACGGTCAAGGCGCTGGCACGAAAGCTGAATAAGAATGGAACGGTCTTTGTCAGAGAGCCGACCAAGAAGTCACACGGCATGCCCGCTGATGAGATACGAGCGCTGTTCTCAGAGGCGGGATTTAAAGAGACCGGGCGCAACGAGTCCAAATCTGAATATATCGGTAAATTCCAGAAGCTGAGCCAATAGTGATTTTTGCCCCTAACTCTGTTCGAAGGTCATGCAGTGACAAGTAAGAAGACTACCAGAATAGAAACGAAATCCTCGAGGACGGCTGCTATGACATGTTTGTCAAGGGCGACTTCGTATATAGACAAAAGAGAATGCTATGCAGGACCAGATAATATCGCTTATGTGCTAATTCCATCTTTTTTCAAACTGCTGCTGAAATCCGGGTGGCTATTCAGACTTTTCAGTCGATATTTCTTTCCCAACGGTATCTATGAATACGTAATTGCCAGGACAAAATACTTCGATGCGGTATTTACAGAAGCTCTGGAACACGGTTTTGACCAGATTGTGATCTTTGGTGCGGGATTCGACAGCCGGGCACTGCGTTTCAACTATAAGAATAGAGATACCCAGATATTTGAAATCGATGCGCCAATAACTCAAAGAGAGAAGCTGGAAGCCTATCAATTGAAGAAGCTGGTTGTCCCGGGAAACCTTTTGTTCGTACCTATTAATTTCAATAAGGATAGCCTGGCTGATGAGATGGCACAGGCCGGATTTGTTGCCGGTAGAAAGTCACTATTCCTCCTGGAGGGAGTGACCATGTATTTATCTCGAGACGCAATTGAAAAAACCTTCAGGTTTATTTCTAATGTTTCCGCGACGGGAAGTATTATTGTTTTCGACTATATATATGCTGGAGTTCTGAGAAAAGAAAACAAGTACTATGGTGAGGGAGAGATATATAAGACAGTAGCCAGCGTCGGCGAGCAGTGGACGTTTGCCCTTGAAGAAGGCGAAGTCGAGCGATTTCTTAGCGGGTATGGGTTTTTGCTAACGGATAACAGCGGCAAGCCGGAACTCGAAGACAGATACTTTAAAAATTCTAAGGGTGCGATTGCGGGGAAGATTAACGGCACCCACGCTATTGCTTCCGCTATCAAGCAGTGATGCGGTAGAAGATTGCGCCATTTGCATCTGAAAAATTACACTGCTGCTAGTGTAAATAAGGTTCAGCTATTGAGCGGTTTCCGGCCACGCTTTTTCGCCGAGAGCTATACGGCACAGGTCGGTGATGAAAATCTTGGGAAGGCCGAACTGTGCGCTGGGCCGTCGGAGCACCCTGTCGCATATCGGACAGGAAGTTATGATGGCATCGGCGCCGCAGTCTATGGCGTCCTCGAAGTTCTTTTTCTGGATGTCTATGGCAAGCTCCCTGTTAATGTAAATGAGGGGTCCGGAGCAGCAGAGGGCGTTAACATGCTCATATTGTCTGGGTGGCCGCTCCACGCCGACAAGCTCGAAGATCTCGTCCAGGAAGGTATCATACTCATGCATCCATCTGGTGGCGCAGTTAGCCTGGTAAGCAATTTTCTTGCCCAGCCTGGTGACATTATCTTTGTGGTCCCTTAGATAGTTGCGCAGGTATTCGAAAAGGTGCATGTATTTGAAGTTAACTTTGAACCCGTACTCCCTGGCTTTGACCTCCGGCAGGACAAAACCCTCGTTGTGTATATATACGATGTCTTTGCCCAGTTTAGCCAGATTGTCAAGGATACGCTGGCCGTACCTCTTTACGAAGCTCTCTCCGCCCATGTGTACATTGCCGGCGAGGTTTGCATACTCGTAGCCTCTGATCACCGTCATGCCCTTGAATAGCTGGCTGTCAAGTGTGCCCTCGGGGAACTGCTCGAACTGGAAGGAGTCGAACGACAGCACTGGCTTATCAGGGTCGCCTGGTATCACCTGCCTGGAGTCTCCAGCTCCCTCAAGCGCCTTGGCCAATGTCTCAATCACTGGTTTGCCGACTGTCACTATGGGCGAGGTGCCTATTTTCTCCTGCATCTTGAAGATGAGGTTAGAAGGGTCAGCCCCGGTAGGGCAGTAGTCGATACAGGCGATGCAAGTAGTACACTTGCTCAGGATTTCGGCATCTTTGCCCTCCATGAGAAGCTGAATCTCAGCTACCGCCTTGTCTTTGTCATAATCGACGTAGCGGCAGTTCACCAGACAATCGCCGCACAGGTTACACTTTGAAGCATCCCACATTCTTTTTCTCCTTCACATTTAGCTCGCTTAGGATTATATTTTCAGGAGTACCGGCTGTCAAGGCGTTTCTTTTTCATCTTTAGCGTCGGTATTTTTAACGCTATTTAATTGGATAGACCAATATTAAGACGATGGGCGACTAATAAATAGAACGCCAGCAGGCCCCGATAAGGTCGAAATGGCTCTAATTTTTCGTTGACTTCCTGTGAGATAAGCCGATGACCCGTTCCCAGATATTGACCTATCACATCGCGTATACCCAGGTCATCCGAGGGTACACAATCTATCCTCGCCAGACCCCGCACCAGAACGTAGTCGGCCGACCAGCGACCGAAGCCGCGTAAATTCATCAGGAGTTCCCTGGCTTTGCCGATATCCATGTACTTCAGGCTGTCCAGATCCAGGCTGCCAGCAACAGTTTCATTAGCCAGTCCCCGTATATATTCGGATTTCTGACGTGAAAGCCCGCATGAGCGCAGGTCTTCTAAAGATGCTTTGGCCAGAGCGTCAGGTTCGGGAAACACCCGGAGGTCTTCGACAGGTTCGCCGAAACGCTGCACGATTCTATTCCTGATGGAATAGGCCGAAGCCAGCGATAGCTGTTGCTCGGTTATGGCCGTGACCGCCATTTCGAACAGGGATGCCGGACGCGAAGGTTTCAGTCCGTATAGATCCTGTGTAATGAACGCCAGTTTCGGGTTTCCGGCAATCAACCGGTAGAACGGCTTGAGGTCAAGCTCGATGAACAAGACCCACTCCACTATGGTACGCACCTGGCTGTTATCGCTGGCAGGTCTGGACGTTGCCATGAGGTTGTTTTCCTTGTCCTGACTGACTTCAATTATGACGGCCTTGCCGGCTACTCTAGCAGCCATTCGGAATCCGGGCGGTCGTTCTGCGCGGGCAGGTCCAAATGACCTCATGGCCCGCAGCGAAAGCGCCAAATCATACGGCTCAACGACAGGAATTGAAATGCTGTTAGCGGTTGACTGTTTCTTTTGCATCCGATAACCCCATTGTGTAATGAGATTCTCATCTTTATTATACCAGCAGCCCGGCACAATGATTGCTGGTTGCCTTTATCGGCATTGCGCCGCATCGTTTTCTGTGGCCCGGCATGGGCGTCTGGAGATAACCGCTAGACCTA
Source organism: uncultured Dehalococcoidales bacterium (assembly GCA_964545945.1). Taxonomy (GTDB): domain Bacteria; phylum Chloroflexota; class Dehalococcoidia; order GIF9; family UBA5629; genus 9FT-COMBO-48-23. The sequence goes on along the minus strand of CAZJID010000022.1, from coordinate 9,225 downwards.
CTCTTCAGGGACCAGCTTGATCTCGAACAAAAAAGGCCACAGCTTCCCGGTGACGAATAACCGGTCTTCCTGTGAGTCGTAAGCGATGCCGTTTAAAATGTCGACATGGCCGCTGAAGGCCTGTGTTTGTAGAAGCCCCGACAGGTCTATCCAGCCGGTTACCCTGCCGTCATCTGGTTCGATGATGGCTATTCTGTCCGTTTTCCATACATTGGCGTATACCTTGCCGTTTACATACTCTAATTCGTTTAGATTTTTCACGGGCTTATCGTTGTCGCGGACTTCTATTTCTCCTATTGATTGCAAAGTCTCGGGGTTCAGAAAATGCAATATAGAAGTACCGTCACTCATTATTAAGCGTCCTCCATCATAGGTTAGGCCCCAGCCTTCGGTCGGATAAGTGAACTGACGCAACAGGTTGAAGCTGTCTTCGTTATATACGAAACCAGTTCGGGACTGCCAGGTCAGCTGTATGATGTTATCATCGTATACGGTTATGCCTTCTCCGAAATATGCTGCGGGCAAATTGCGCACCTGCACAACATCGCCGGTGGTTAAGTCGACTTTTCGGAGAGAAGAGCTACCGTACCGTCCGGTGCTCTCGTAAAGGTAACCGTTATCGAATAAAAGTCCCTCGGTGAAAGCGTTTGAGTTGTGAGGATAGGTATTGACTATGCGGTACGTATAAATTGTATCCGGCTGCGATGTTGGCACGCAACCGGATACAAAAATGCCTACAACTAAAGCCGTCAGAAGCCCCAGGATGGAGCACAGTCTATGGTGCCGGCCAGTCACAGGCTTAGTTGCCACGGTTCTGTGACGGATTGCCGTTCTCGTTTGTACTATTCATCTGCTATGGTAATTAACCAAAAGCGGCCAATTTATTTAGCTGCTTTGATGCTGCGCAGTCTGAAACTGAGAATAATGAGCAGTATGCCGGCCAGCACCGCGTAGGCACCGACGACCACCGCAATAACCAGCGCTCCTATCAGGGGTTTGGCCAGCATCAAAAAGCCAAGAATTAAAGAAAGGATACCGCTTATAGCGAACATCCACCTGATAGCGTTGTCTTGGTTGGCTCTGAAGGCGAAGACAAGCTCCATGATGCCGGTGACCAGTGCCCAGGCGGCTATCAAAATAACTAGCGCTATTGCAGCAACAGCGGGTGCGATAAAAGTAATAAGGCCGACTATGATGCCGGCTACACCGCGCAAATACAACCAGGTACGACTTCCGGCTCCGGCTTTGTACTTGATGGCAGCTACCAGTGTAAATACGCCATCCACGAAAACGAAAGCACCGAAGATGATGACAAAGACGGCTAGGGCAGCGCCCGGCCAGGCAAGGACCAGTATGCCGAATATCAGCGCTACTATGCCTCGCACCAATATTTCCCACCAGTGTTTTTGGTCGAATATCGACATCGGACTCGCTTTCGCACTCATAGTTACACCTCCTTGGCTATGAGATTGTATTGGCTTTGATTGAAGGTGTCAATAGAAAATAACAGTACTTTGTGATTATCCGATACGGTACTTAATCCACTTTTCTGAGCTCTCGCCTGAGTATCTTACCCAGTGCGCTCTTGGGCAGCTCGTTCATGAGCCGTATCGATTTCGGCCTTTTGTAAGCAGGCAGGTGCTGTTTGCAGAAGTCTATGAGCTCGTCCTCGCAGACTGAACCGGAAATCTTCAATACCACGAAGGCTTTTACCTCTTCGCCATAAACAGCGTCGGGAACACCGATGACGCCCGCTTCTAGTACCTGAGGATGCCGGTGGAGAACGTCCTCAACTTCCTTGGGGTAAACGTTTTCGCCGCCGCGGATGATGAGGTCCTTCTTGCGTTCGGTGAGATAAATATAGCTGTCTTCATCCATATAACCGATATCTCCCGTATGAAGCCAGCCATTGCGGATAACCCTGTCGGTTTCCTCGGGCTTGTTCCAGTAACCTTTCATGACCCCCGGCCCTTTTATAACAATCTCACCTATCTGCCCGGCCGGCAGCTCTTTATCATCCTGGTCGAATATCTTCATGGTATTGCACTTCTGGTAACATTTGCCGATGGAGCCGTATTTTGGCGGCCGTTTCCCGGCGGCGTTACCGCAATTGACGGTGGTGGCTTCGGTCAGTCCGTAGCCTTCCCAGATATCGATGCCATACCTCTCTTTCCAGCGGCGGGCGACTTCAAGTGGCATGGGCGCTGAGCCGCAGATACAGGTCTGCAGCGAGCTTAAATCGTATTCTTCGGCATCGGGATGGTTAAGCAACTGAATGTACATGGTGGGCACGCCGCGAAATTCCGTCACCTTGAACTGTTCGATAGCCTTCATAGCTTCGGTCGCATCCCAGCGGGGAAGCACCACCAGCTTGCCGCCAGTTAGAAACTCGAGATTAACAGCGAATACCCCGTAGCCGTGGAACAGCGGCAAAGTAATCAAGGAAATACGGTTCCGGCTGACACCGAAAACTTCGTCCTTTTTCGTAGTTCTTTTTCCCTTCTCCCCGGCGGGCTCCTGAACTGTCCCTTTGACGGTCACACCTCTGGTATCGAGCAGTACCAGCTCGTAATATCCGGAAACGTGCGTGTACCAGTTATAATGGGTGAGCATGACTCCCTTCGGCCTCCCCGTCGTGCCGGCGGTATAAAGGATAACGGCCACATCGTCGTTGTCTGTTTCTTCCATAACTAGTTCATCGGAAGCCTGCTCGACGATTTTATCGAAGGACACGGCATCGTCGGGCATTGCGTCTCCAATCAGGACTACGTTGTCCAGCGCGGGTGCCTCTCGGCGGGCTTCCCTGATTCTGTCCATGCCGTCCGGCGAGCTGATTAAAGCTTTCAGACCTGAGTCCTGATAGATGTAAGCCAGCTCGTCGGCACGCAGCGCGGGGTTTATCGGCAACAATGTGGCGCCGGTTTTGAAGGCAGCAAAAAACGACTGTATCAACTGGGGGCAGTTCAATAGTTGCACACCCACGCGGTCGCCTTTCTTAATGCCTAGTTTTTTCAACGCATCGCCCAACCGGTTGGCCAGGAGGTTCATTTCAACGTTGGTGTGCCACTGCCCGCGGAAGTGTAGAAATTTGTATTCGCCGAACCTTGTTATGTTGTCTTCCATCAACCTTGCCAGATTCATGGTTCACCTCTGCTCTTGATATAGGGCTTAATTTTATCAGAGGTTTGCCACAGGAAGCTACATTAGAACTATTGGAAGCGTTGCAAAATTGAAACGAGTAGTCTATATTGAGGCCGTTTTATGAAGCAGGCTGATGATTCTCCGACGAGTTCGCATCAGGGGCTTATTCTGCTCCTGATTTCACTGGCTGCCTTTATGGGTGCTCTTGACACCACTATCGTCAATATTTCGCTGCCTTCAATTTCCAAGTATTTTCAAACAGATATCGCCACTGTCTCCTGGGTGGCGATAGCCTACCTGCTCATCCTCTCCAGCACGCTCATCACTTTTGGCAGGGTGGCCGATATCCGCGGCTATAAAAAAATCTATCTGGCCGGATTTGCCATCTTTACCGTCGGTTCTCTATCGTGCGGCCTGTCCTCAACGATTCATTTACTTATCGGATTCCGTGTCCTCCAGGGGGTGGGAGCTGCTATGCTGCAGGCGATCGGTGGTGCCATGGTGGTCAGGTACCTGCCCGAAAGAATACGCGGCACAGCCTTTGGCCTTCTTACCACATCTGCCGCGGTCGGCCTGGCTGCGGGCACACCACTGGGGGGTTTTCTATCGCAGTTCTACAGCTGGCACTGGATATTCTTCGTGAACATACCGATTGGTATATTTGCAATTATACTGTCCTTCGCCATATTACCGAAGGACAGCGGAGAGGTCGCTAAGGGACGATTCGACCTGTCTGGAGCCGGCCTCCTTCTGATAGGCCTGGTCAGCCTTATCTTCTTTCTGAACATGGGGACCAACGTCGGCTGGCTGTCCTGGGGAATACTGGTCAGCATCGTGGTCTCGGTGGCCGCCTGGGCCGGATTCATATTTAATGAAAGAAGGGCGAAATTTCCGTTAATAGATCTCGGCTTTTTCCGTGGCAGAAATTTTGCTATGGCCATTGTGGTGGCGATGCTGGTACTTTTGATGGGGCAGGGTTCGTGGTACGCTTTTCCTTTTTATCTGGAGCTGGAGAAGGGGTTTGCCGCCAATATCGCCGGCCTGATACTACTCGTGCCGACCGTGCTGATGATGGTGTGTGGGCCTTTAGCCGGATACCTGTCCGATCGGATTGGCCCACGCTTTATCTGTGCCCTCGGCTCGGCAGTGCTGATCGGGGCATTTATGATATTTGCTGTTATGGGTGCCAAGACGACGCTCCCGTTCATAATTATAGCTCTGGCTATCGAAGGCGTTGGAATAGGGCTGGTTATGCCGGCTAATTTCAACCTTATTATGGGAATGAGCAGCAGGGGAGATGAAGGCGTTATGAACAGTCTTGTAAACACTGTAAGAAACGTGGGAGCAGTATTGGGCATTGCCGTTTTTACGCTTATTTTCCTGTCCGTGATCGCAAGTCAAGGTGTTTCTACGGCAGACATCACGCCTCATTCTTTGCCGCCGAAAGCTTTCGCCTTCGGGTTCCATGCCATATTCCTTTTCGGCGCGGCACTGGGCGGACTGCTTCTGGTGCTGAACCTGGCGCTGCGGGACAAGAAAGTTCCCGGTAGCAGATACTAATTAGCTGTCGTTGCGAGGCCTTCCGTAGAAGGCCGTGGCAATCTCCTCATAATTACCGACGTATATTTATTAATGAGATCGCACGTCGTCCTTCCCGTTCGGGAAAGGCTGCTCGCGATGACAAGACGGATTGTCCTACAAACGACAAATAGGCTGGTGGTCGGGTCGAAAAAACTTGTAATTGAGACCTTTTATAAATACAATTATGCGGGCGGAAATTTGGCCTGCCCGATTTTAATCAAACCACTGGAAATTTTTCAGAACAATGGCTGCTGTAAAAGGCTCTATCGAGATTTCTCAGGAACTATGTAAGGGCTGCGCGCTGTGTATTTCTTTCTGCCCCAAGGAGCTTATTTCGAGTTCAAGCAAACTAAATGCTGCCGGCTATTTACCGGCAGTATTCAACGATAACGGTGAATGTACCGGCTGCGCGGTTTGTGCCCTGGTCTGCCCTGAGGTGGCCATAGAGGTGTACCGTGCCTAAGGTTCTCATGACCGGCAACGCCGCCATCGGTGAGGCAGCTATCAGGGCTGGCTGCCAGTGTTACTTTGGATATCCGATTACGCCTCAGAACGAACTGACTGAATACATGGCGACTAACTTGAGCCAGAGAAAAGGGTGCTCTTTTATCCAGGCTGAAAGCGAGCTCGCAGCTATAAATATGGTCTACGGGGCCAGCGTAGTCGGCGCCAGGGCTATGACCTCCTCGTCCAGCCCCGGTATTAGTTTGAAGCAGGAGGGAATTTCTTACCTGGCTGCCTGTGAGCTGCCGGCGGTTATCGTTAACATGTCCCGCGGCGGACCCGGGTTAGGCAGCATCGTTGCCGCCCAATCGGACTATTTCCAGGCAACCAGAGGCGGCGGCCACGGCGACTATAGAACCATCGTTTTAGCACCATCATCGGTACAGGAACTCGCCGACCTAACGCATAAAGCCTTTGACCTCAGCGATAAATATAAAATTCCGGTAGTTATTCTCGGCGACGGTGTGCTAGGCCAGATGATGGAGCCGGTGGAGTTCAAATATGAAGCTCCGGAGCAGCTGCCGGTCAGGAGCGGCGCGCTCAGAGGAGCCAGTGGGCGGCCCAGCAGATATACCAAGACTTTTACTTCGAATCCGGCAGAGCTCGAGGAGATTAACTGGAGCTTGTTCCGGAGATACGAGCTAATTAAGAAAGAAGAGACTGCCTTCGATACCTTCCTGACCGAAGACGCTGAACTGATAGTTGTGGCTTTCGGGACAGCCGCTCGCATTGCCAAGGGCGCTATCAGGACGGTCCGGGCATCGGGTCTAAAAGTGGGATTACTAAGGCCGATTACACTATGGCCGTTTCCAAGCGAAGCTGTTAAAGAATTGGCTAAAAAGGTGAAATATTTTCTGGTGTTTGAAATGAACATGGGACAGATGATAGAAGACGTTCAATTGGCATTGGAAGGCCGAGGTGAGATTTCGTTCTACGGCCGACCCGGTGGTGTAATACCAACTCCCAGTGAGGTGGCAAGGGTGATTTCTCGCCTGTACTATCAGAAGGGCTTGAAGTAGCAATATGAAAAAGATATATTCCCGGCCGAAGTCCCTGAAGAAGGCTGTTTTTCATTACTGCCCGGGATGTGGGCATTCGATTATCCACCGGCTAATCTGCGAGGTAATCGATGAGATGGGTCTGCAGGACAAGACAATCGGAGTACCGCCGCCCGGATGTGCTGTCTTCGCCTACTACTATTTTGATGTTGATATGGTTGAATCGGCGCACGGCAGAGGCGCAGCCGTAGCCACGGGAATTAAACGCGCTTTTCCCGAGGCCGTAGTTTTTACTTACCAGGGTGACGGCGACCTGGCGGCCATCGGCACTGCCGAGACGATACACTCCGCCAACAGAAAAGAAAACATTACCAGCATTTTTATTAACAATGCTGTGTATGGCATGACGGGTGGTCAGATGGCTCCGACTACACTATTGGGGCAGAAGACCACGACCACGCCGTACGGGCGGCAGGATAATCTGGAAGGCTATCCGCTGAAGATGAGCGATATCATCGGTCTGGTTAAGGGCGCCGTATATGTCGAGAGATGTGCCGTAAATTCACCGGCCAATATCAGAAAAACAAAGAAAGCCATCCGGAAGGCTTTTCAGACACAGATAGACGGCCTTGGATTCTCTCTGGTTGAGATCCTTTCTCCGTGTCCCACCAACTGGAAGATGACGCCCCTTGAGGCATGGCACTGGATAGATAATGTGATGTCAAAAGAATTTCCTCTCGGCGTAATAAAAGACGAAACTGGTGGGAAAGATGCTGGTTAGGACGGTTATCGCCGGATTTGGAGGCCAGGGCGTGATGTCAATAGGCCTGAATCTAGCCCAGGCAGCGCTGTTCGAAGGCAAGAGCGTAACCTACTTGCCGTCCTACGGCGCCGAGGTTCGCGGCGGTACCGCCAACTGCACCGTAGTCATATCCGATGAAGAAATTGCGTCGCCGGTGGCGTCGTCTCCCGAGTTCGTTATTGCCATGAACCAGCCCTCGGTGGTGCGTTTTCAAAATCAGATCCAGTCGGGCGGCCTGTTTTTTGTTAACTCCTCGCTGGTGGAGTCCGAAATCATGAGAGGTGATATCGACGTGATAAAGGTACCGGCCAATAAAATCGCCGAGGATTTGGATAGTCCGAAATCCGCCAACATGGTCATGCTCGGCGCTTTCACGAAGAAATGCGGGCTGGTATCAATCCATAGCGTAATCGAGGCGCTGAAGCCTACACTGGGTAAGAAGCAGAAACTGCTGGCTGTCAACGAGAAAGCCTTAAGAGCAGGATACGACCTTTTCTAAAACTACCAAATAATATGGCTTGGGAGTAAATTATGAGCGTTGTTCAGATTTCATTAACCCTGGAAAACGAGCCCGGAAAATTCCTGGATGTAAGTGAATGCCTGGGCAGGGAAGGCATAAACATCAGGGCTATTTCGGTTGCCGACACCTCCGACTTCAGCACGGTGAGATTCGTTACCGATAACCCGGAAAAAACGGCGAACGTGCTAAAGAGCGCCGGTTATTCGGTGCATGAGACCGACGTCATCGCCGTAGAAGTGCCCGACCACCCGGGCGGCCTTCAGGCGGTACTGAAACCGCTGCGCGATTCCAAAATCAACGTTCTCTATTTCTATACCTACCTGGGACGGGGAGAGAGCGGGCAACCCGTAGTCATTATCGGTGTGGACAAGACCAGGGAGGCGGTGGAAGCGCTGGAGAAAAACTGGGTCCATACCTTCGGTAAAGAAGTCTATACGCTGTAAATTTCTCACTTGGCTGACATGTCAGGCTTCAAAGTGCCAAAGGCGTTTCCTTTTAATACAGCATTTTTAAACGTATTCTGTGACCATTTGCCTATTGACGTTTCGTTCTAATACGAATAGACTAGTGTCAAATATTTGAAACGGGGTAAAAGATGCGTACTTTTTTAGCGATCATACTAATATTAGTACTATCAGTGGCAGGATGCCTGGCACCTTCCAGTCTTACGGTTACCCTGGCTTCTCCTGCAAACGGCAGTACGGTGTTGTCCCTGACACCCACCTTTACGTGGGCTGGTGGTGGTGCGGGAGCCGCCTGCAGGCTAATGATTGCTTCGGACAACAACTTCCAGAACCTGACGCTCGATGTGAACAATATCAGGGATGTCAGCTACACCGTGCCGCAGGGTAAACTGAATGGTGGCTCATCGTATTACTGGAGAGTACTGGCCCAGCAGGGCAATCAGGTATCGAATTGGACGGCACCGTGGTCTTTCTTTACGCCCGGTGGGTCAGGTCCGTCGAACATCGGAACTGTTCGAGTTAGCGCTACTCTGGACGGCGCCCCGTGGTCGGGTTCGGTAACCTATGCGGTGAGCGGTCCTTTCTCGGATACCGATAATTCTGTTCCCTGGGATTTTAAGAGCGTGCCTGCCGGTACTTATACTGTTACCTACAATTACGGCGGTCCGCAGGGCGCTTCACTAACGAGCATTACTCCACAGCCGACTATGGAGCTGACGGCGGGCGGCACTGCCCACTTCGTTTTAAATTTTCAGAGCCAGACCAGTTCCAGCATTAAGGTTACGGCTACGCTAAACGGCGCAGCCTGGTCGGGAAATGTAAATTATTCACTGACCGGTCCGTTTAGGGATTCTGACGTTACGGTACCCCAGACCTTCGGCAACCTGCCATCGGGGACATATACTTTAACTTATAATTCAGGCGGCCCGTCGGGAGCTGTGCTGAGCAGCATATCGCCATCGCCTACACAGACACTATCGCCGGGCGGCAGTGTCGTCTACGCGCTGAATTTCACGACAGTTTCGGCGTCCAGCCTTTCAGTGCTAGCATCTTATAACGGGGCTGCCTGGACCGGACCTTTACAGTTCTCGCTCACCGGAGCGATTAACAATAGTTATACCTCCGTACCGTTGCAGCTGAACAATGTTCCTCCGGGTACATATTACATAACCTACAAATCGGGTGGTCCTACCGGAGCGACACTGGGCAATATCG
>CAZJID010000021.1:11762-25850 GCA_964545945.1 uncultured Dehalococcoidales bacterium | reverse complement strand
CTAATCGATGAATTTCACCACCTTTCAAGTTTTCGATTCTCTCAATAAGGTCGCTTGTCTTCTGCTTTAACGAGGTGACAGTAGCCTGTAGCTCTTTTTCCGATACCGGCATCAACTCTACAATTGCCGCCTGTGGGCAGATGTCAAGGCAAATGCGGCAATGATTGCATCGACTCTGGTCTATCATTGCCTGACCCCAGCGAAGTGAAATAGCTCCTTTCGGGCAGTTCTCAGCACACAGTCCACACCCGAGACACAGTTCTCTTCGTACTTTAAGTATCATCTTACTCCTATAGATTTATTGGCTTACAAATATTATCAACGGCGTTCATCAACTAAAAGGGAAACAGATAAATCCTGTCCGTTTGCCCACTGCGTTGTCTCAATCATGTCATCAATGAGTCGCTGTATGGAACCCATCTAGGATAAACACTTTTTTGGGCTTTCTGCATTAAGATAGAGTCTTGCAGGAAATAACTGATGGCATAGTTGTCATGGCCTGTCTCCTCTCATCAACTTTCAGGACCGGCTCCAGTTAGTTGAGCTACCAGAGTTCTGGCTTTTTCCACGGAGACACCTGGTTTGGTTACCAAAGAACCAACCGGGCAAACAGCAACACAGGCGAGACAGGAATTGCATCCGGCCTCAGCCAGGGGGATACTCTCTATGGTACTAACCCTGGTCTCTATGCCCTTAAATGCAAAATCAAGTATCCCAGTGCCCTCCTCATGACACACCCAGACACATTTGCCGCACAAAACACACTTGTTAGGGTCGTAGATGAATAGAGGGTGACTCGAATCTACGGGTAAGTCACGCGAGACCCGTCTCAATCTTGTGAGCTTCAGTTTTAAACCGAGGTGTGAGGCAATACTTTGCAGTCCGCAATTTCTATTCTTGTCACAATGGCCACAATCAAGCTTATGATGGGAAAGTAAAAGCTCAAAAGCGGTGTTCCTTAGCCTCTGAACACTGGGTGTATTTAGGCGTACCACCATGCCATCACTGGCCGGCTCGGTGCAAGCAGTAAACGGAGCACGTCTGCCTTCGATTTCAACAAAGCAAAGACGACATGAGGCCAGTGGTGAATCGGCTTGTCTGATGGCACATAAATTAGGGATGTAAAAGCCATTGTCCAAGGCTACCCAGAGCAGCTTTTCTCCTTCCCGCGCTTTTACTTCTGTGCCATCGATAAATAGAGTGACGAGCTCCACGTTGCTCCCTAAATCATTACTTCATTGAAAGTTTCGTGCGTACTGAGATCCAGCAGAATAAGTCTAAATTGGTTTATATCTCACCAAGAACTATTATCGTTTTGTAATCGGGTACAAGTCTCTTAAGCTTATCCTCGAGTAACTCAATTATTAAATCTTTGGTTGGTTTTGTTCTGTCAACATGGCAAGCGGAGGGATTTGAGAGCGGTTTATAATATTGCAGTGTCACAACTCCTTCGGTGACATCTTTTAAGCGAATATCAGCTCCCCCTAAGCTTGGTCTTATGCTATCTAGTATTCTTTCTATTTTCTCGTTCAATTAATGTTCCACTGTTAAATTATAAATCCGACATTGCCAGATACTCGTCGGAATACTTCGCATTTATGGCACCTTCGAACATCTTCCCGTTCCTCACCATTTCCATTGCCAGGTACTCGCTTGCTGCCATGCCCGCAGAAGAGCCACTGGCTGCAGAGGAAATGAGATGACGATCGGCACCGCTGACTTCACCACAAGCAAATATTCCCTGCTTGCTTGTCATCATCCTGTCATCTATCTTGACAAAACTTCCTTTCATCTCCAAGCCAGCACCCTGCGCTAGTCCAGTATCCGGCTCTGTTCCCACACAGATGATTATATGGTCAACTCCTACTTCAGTCTCCTTGCCGGTTTTATTGTTTGCTACAACCGCTACCTCTACTTGGTCTTCACCCCTTATCTCCTTCAGTTCGGTGTTATACCATATCTCGACGCCTCCTTTTTGAAGTTTCTTGGTCATGGTGGGGTACGCTCTTAGAGACTCCCTGCGGTGTATAAGAATAACTTGGCTGGCAACAGTTTTGGCAAGCAGAGCACTCTTGGCTGTCGTATTTCCACCACCGACCACCAGCACCTGTTTTCCAGCAAACTGTCCCACATCCCGCCTCGCATAATAGGAGACACCTTTGCCGAAAAACCTCTCCTCGCCCGGTGCTCCAAGCTTCTGCATTCTGCTGCCGGCGGCAAGGATTATAGCCTGTGCCCTGTATTCGTTCTTCTCCGTAATCACAACCTTGTCCTCAGCCTTGAGACCGATAACCTTTTCCATCCGCAGCTCCGCGCCGACTCCTGACGGAGGCGCCGAAGTGACCTGTTTCTCCATGTTCTCCATTAGTAAAGCCCCATCCCCTGGCGGAAAACCGGGGTAGTTGCTTACGGTATAAGCGATAGCACCTTGGCCGCCTATCCAGCTACTCTCTAACACCAGTGTGTTCCAGCCATCGAGCTGGGTGAAGACCGCTGCTGACAATCCAGCGGGGCCTGCGCCAATTATGACAATATCTCTTTCTTCCATATTACCCTCGTTCCTGCAATGAAACTTTTCCTAACCTGCCAATTTGCACGAGATCTCTTTTAGTGAGCTGCCGATTCTAAGGGTTTCCAGACAACCGACAGATCGCCAACAAGCGTGGAGCCGGAATGTTGAGGCGAGCATCCCCTTATAAATGCGAGGACTTCATTCAACACATTTGCCTCATCGGTAAGTATTGTTGCCCCAGTGTTCCAGCCGCACTTCTGGCAAGACACTTGACAAGTGACCGCTATCTCTGCCATTTACCCCCTCCTTTCACTCAAGCAATGCTATTCTACGATGATATTCTAACGTCCATTTAGGCTTAATAACTCGTTCACATTATGCAGATTGCCTCGAACGGGCATACTTGAACACATTTAGCACAACCTCTACAGAAGCGTGACGGGCGTGAAAAAGGAAATTCGTATGGAGCTTCTTGCCGCAGCACTCTGTTCGGGCACTCAAGCACGGCAGCACATATCCCGCCGTTACATCTTTTGGGATTGCACTTCTGGTAGTCAATCATAGCTACGGAATTCGGCACGCTCTATCTTGTCCTCACATGCCCTCAAACCAGCCATACACATATCTTTTCAGGTAAGCATCATCAGGAAAAGCTCTATCTACATCCTCCTCTTTGAACGAATACTTATACCGAGAACAATATTCCGTTAGCAGCTTGTATGACTGGTTTAAGCTCTTCATCATTTCTTCGCCTTGAGCATTTTCAGCGCCGCTCTTATCCGGATGGTACACAAAAGCCTTCTTTCTGTAAGCCTGTTTTATTTCTTTCAGGCTGGCGAATTCCCCCAGACCAAATAATTTCCTCGCCTTGTCTACCTCTTCGAAACTAGCCACGACTAAGCCTCCTTACCCATCGCATAGCGCATCAACCGTCTTCCTGCGCTGACGAAACATAGCTACAGTAGCGCCTCAACCTTCGGTCGGATCATGTTCTCGGGAACAGCACCAAGGCTCTCGTCCACCACCTGCCCGCTGTTGAAAAATAACAACAGCGGTATGCTCATAACCTGATATTTTCTAGCTGTCTGAGAATTTTCATCCACATTCAACTTGCAGAACTTAACTTTCTCCTTATACTCTTTTGCCAGTTTTTCAGTTACTGGGGCAATCATCATACAGGGACCACACCATGGTGCCCAGAAATCCACGACCACAGGGGTGTTAGATTTCAGTACCTCGTTTTCAAAGTTTTTATCCGTAATTTCTATCACCATATCTCCTCCTGTTCATGTTCGTCAATTCGCTTCTAGTTTGAGATAGTCCTGCCGTTCCGGGCTCTTTCGATCTTGCTGTCATGCTGTCCAGCAAGCGTTTCAATGACTTGCGGTCCTGAAAACCGACTAACTTCTTTACTGGCCGAGAATTATGAAAGACAAGTATAGTGGGCAGAACTGTAATGCGATACCTGGCTGATACCTCGGGGCTTTTATCTGTGTCCACCCTGACGAATTTAATTCTGCCAACATATTTTTCCGCTAGCTCATCTGCTAAAAGACATGTGGGGTAACAAGAGCGACACCACTCTGTGGTGAAGCAAGTGAATACGGGCAGTTCGCATTTCAGCACTTCTCTATCAAAGTACTTGTCTGTAATCTCCTTCATGTCACTATCCATTTGGCTATTGTTCTTCTTCAATCTGCATACCGGGCACGACCAATCCCCTGATTATGATTTACAAGTGTTTGTGGCCAATATTTCAGGTTCCTATAAAAGCCCTGACGAAGACATCAGGTACTGACGTTTTGTCACTGGGCAATCCCAACCTCTCCCTTGATTCATAATAATCCGTGCTTCCAAACGATTGCTCAGGACCATAAATGAGATACAGGGTTTGTATCAATTCATCCAACGCGTCATTGAGGTCAGCAGAATTAAAGGAAGTGATCAATAGGGAATATGATTTATATTCCGATGCGATTTCCTCACCATAGTTTTGGCACAGCCAGTCCCGGCATAGCCGATCAATACTACCATCTGTCATAACTCCCTCCCCTTATCGGTCGCCAGGATGACCTTTTTTATTTATCCTTGCATTCCTGGCAGCAACCTTCAAGATACAACTCAAATTTTGTTGTTTTGAAGCCATATTTTTCTTGTATTGTATCCATCAATGCCTTAACGAGTGGGCTTTCAAACTCGATTACCTTTCCACACCCTTGGCATATCAAGTGTTGATGCTCTGGCGAGTGCTTTATTTCATAGTAGCAACTAACCTTACCCAGTCTTCTCTCATCAATCAGCCCCAATTGCTTGAAAAGGTTTAGGTTCCGGTATACTGTGGCCGGGCTAATGGACTGATCCTTGGCAGCGGCTCGCAGGTATAGCTCTTTGGCATCTATATGTCCATCCACCTCTTCGAGCAACTCAAGAAGCAACCTTCGTTGAGCCGTAAGCAGATGCTTTTTAGTTAAATCGTCTTGGTTGAGATTGAGTCTCATTACCCATCATCTTATCTTATTCTGGTTGTCTTTGTCAATGTATATGGGGCGGTCCAAAATCAGTGGCTGGCGGGACCAACAAACAAAGATGGGTTGAGTTCGTAGATCGGAGTGCCAACTCTACTTGAGTCGGTAAGCGAGCTGAGTTTAGGGCTTATAATACCACAGGCCTTAAGTTCGGATATAAGAGGGTCTACCCTGTCTCCCAAGCCGAGCTCGGTACATAATCTCTTTATTTGAACGCCGTTGATTCGACGTCCTTTAGCTTCAGAACCGATTCTTGCTACCAAGGTTAGCACCTTGTCAATTTCTGGTTCGCCTATATCTTTAAATGCTTCTGCAATAGCGGTTTCCGGGTCCCAGCGGCCGGTTTTGCTCGCATTCTTAACAAGATGTTTGACAACATTTACTATCTGATATATCTCACCAGGCTGAGCTGTAAACATCCTATCTTCCCAGTCGCCAGCCTTACTGGCCCTAACCGGGAGTAGCAATCTCCACCCATAACCTGACATCAGAACGTCGTCAATATCCTCACCGACCATTTCTTTTGCTCCTTCATAGGCGATTTTCCCCCCTCTGATAATCGCTTCCAGGAGCAGAGCTATTCTGGCAGCTTCATCAGCCTTCATGAAGCTGCTCAAGGCATCCTTAAGTTCGTTCATCCTTGCCACTAGCGTTTAGTGCAATCCCAGATTTTAGGTATCAAAAGCCTTTATTCGATGGCAATACGTTTTCCTACCCCAGAGTCAATATAATTCTCGCCGAAGTAGTCTTTGAATATTTTTCTTGCCACCTCGCCGCTGCAGTGGCACGGTGCCACCCTTTCCACTCCAAGCTGGAGCAAATCTTCTGCAATATGATTTACCTGGGATGAAGATGCACCAGCCAGATGAAAACCACCCATCAACAGATAGACATTCCCTTCACTAATCTCTTTGGCTCTTTCGACAATATTCACTATACCCGGGTGAGCACAGCCTGTTATCACCACCAGTCCATTTTGAGTTCTAAATACAAGAGACTGTTCCTTTATGCCTCCATCAAGTTCACCAGTGGTAAATGTGCCATCAAAAAGCTCCCTAGCCTTATCTACCTCTTCGAGCTTTGCCCCGGTATTTGTCACCTCGTCTTTCAGGTTTTGTGGGAAGGAAATGGGAATGTAAACCGTCACATCACTGTTACGCTCGAGAAAGCTGGCAAGCCCGCCTACGTGGTCGCCATGTATGTGTGAAAGCACTACAACATCGATTTCCTTGGGGTCGATTTCAAGTTTTGCCATGTTGTGGAGCAGGATTACGCCATCGCCTCCAGTATCGAACAAGATAGTCTTTTGAGGGGATTTTACCATGCATGAGAATCCCCAGTCTGTCGTAAGCCTACTATCATAGCGATTGTTATCATAGATGATAGTTATTGTGCTTTTCATCAGTTCCTTTTCCACGGGAACCAAACCGGCTTCCGGTTTTTCAACCACACAGGCCGAGAAAAGAACCCCGATTGACATGACCCCCAGCCAAATAAGCCTTTTCCCGAACAACTTCCTCACCCAAGTACTCATGCATTTACAGTTTGGGCCTACGCCGCAAAGTCGCCTCCAGATCAAAGGGGACCACATCAGGTCTTGGTGCCTCGTATACTGTCTCTACACCACTTAGTCCAGTAAAGTCGTGACGTATAGTAGCTATCTCTTCCGATGACAACGGCTTTACAGGGCAGGGGCGTAGCGGAGTATTTATCTGTATCTCATCAGGCGAAAGTTGTTTGGCTAGCTTTGCCATTTCTGCTGCGTAGCGCATGTTCGCCTCGATAAACATCGTTTGTAGAGCTAGTTTTCCGTGATAGTGCTTCCTGAAGACCTGGATGGCTTTTAGGATATCATCAAAAGCACACTCAACGCATGGCTTGTTGATTTTACGGAACAGTTCTTCTGTCGGGGCATCAACTTTAGCCACTACCAAATCGGCCTGGGTGAGCTCCTGGCGCACATCATCTCGGGGCATGAGTGAGGAGTTGGTCAGGACGGCAATCGGCAAGTTGAGTGTAGCTCTCGTTAACTCGATAGCCTGTCCTAAATTGTTGGCCAATGTGGGTTCGCCCATACCGGAAAAAGTGGCATAATCAGCACTCACACCTACTACCTTATCCAGAGCTATCTTCAATTCTTCGATTGATACAAATTCCCTTCGCTCAACCAGCGGGTTTATTGTTCTCCCCAGCTGACAATAAATACAATCGAAAGAACACGTCTTTCCTTTGGTGGACAGCAAGTCTATACCTAGCGACCTCCCCAGCCGCCAAGACGATACCGGACCATAGATGATCGACCTCATAATTGCTCACCATCGGCGACAGCATAGTCTCTCATATTCGCATGAGCCTATCACTGTTTGCTTTATGGTCTACTTCAGGGGCTTTTTTGGCAACGACGATTGTGAATCCAGCATCGGAGAAGAACCCTTCACGGGGTGGTTCCATTACTTCTACTGCTTTGGGTTTTTGAAATAGCGTTGAAATAATTTTTTCAACAGCGAAGCCTGTGTGCTCCAGCAGTTCAGTCACTTCCTGGTAGCTGTAGAAAGTGGCATGCTTGTAGAAACGGTGCCCATCCTGTTTCTTAGTCAGATAGTATTGGCCCCAGGGACTGGCACGCAAAACCAGTCCGAGCACTATCTTGCCTCCTGGTTTTAGTATGCGGTAAACCTCCTGCAGCACAGCTACAGGGGAATTGAGGAAGCAGATGGTCACGATTAGAAAGATGGTGCCAAAGGTTTCCTGGTTGAAAAATCGTTCCTCTCCCTTAGCTAGAAAGACGTTTATACCTCGCTTCCTGGCTATTGCCAGTAGCTTGGCCGAGGGGTCAATCCCCCTTTTTATGCTCAGCGCTTTAGCGAAGCGTCCACTGCCCACTCCTACTTCAAGCCAGGGTTTAGGAAGCGAAGGTAATACCCTCTGAAAAGCTTTGACCTCTATAGAGAAAATAAGTTTTCCCTCGTCTTCAAACCAGGAGTCATAGACCAAAGCCAGGTCATCAAAGGGCGATCCATCAGGATTTAAAATATCTGTTCCAGGCTGTGGTTGTGTATATAAATCTTCTTCCACCAGCACTCAAACCTTCCAATTCACAGCTAGAACGTTTTCCTGTAAGCCCTTTTCCATGGCTCATTCTTGTTAGCTAGATAGTCCTTGGCAGCGTCATTTATTGTACTAGCCGCCAGGAGGGCGCAGTGGACGCTATCCTCTGGCAAACCCTTCAGTGCATCCAGCACGTCTTGCTGAGTTATTCTTAAAGCACTGGCAACTGTTTTCCCTTTAGCCAGCTCGGTGACCATGCTCCCTGCTGCAATCGAGGTACCGCAGCCGTCGGTCCAGAAAGTCGCCTCCTTGATGGTGCCATTACTAACTTTCAGCCATATCTTCATAGTGTCACCACAAGAACCAGTGACGCTGGCGAATCCGTCAGCATCATGTAGAATGCCCACATTCCGGGGGTTCTGAGCATGGTCGATAACTATCTCGCTGTAACCAGCCCAGACTTCCTTCTGAAGTTCTTCTGCTATCTTGTCCAGCTCTGAAGTCATTTTAGTGCCTCCTGTTGCTTCCAATGAAATGACGCGCTGTCAAACAAGGCCTTACCGGTCTTGTTCTATGACCACTGCGTGCTCCTCCCAAAAATCAATGCTTTTCAGTTTGCCTTCAAGATATTTCTCCTCACCAAGCAGGTTCACAAGCTGAAATCGGCCGTTTTCCGCTTCAATGCGGATTACGTCACGCATCACTTCTTTTTGCTCACCATTAGTATCAAGATAAACGGTTGCTATGCACATTACATCCTCCACTCTCTATTTCAAATTTTCGAGAGCACGGTATCCACTATCGCACTGGCCTCTTTTGATGCTATTCTTTCATCTAGCCTGTGCCCCTCTAAACAGGCCTCGAATATTTTTGGGTTGTGGTGGACTATGCCGATGACCTCTATACCTCTTTTGCCTAACTCGTCTTTCAGTCTTATCGCTATCTTTTCCGAGGTAATTTTATTAAGGATAGCCCAGGTGCCGTTTACCCCAGCGCCAGCAGCTAGCTGCTTCACTTTAAGGGCTAGCTCTAGAGATTCAAAGGATGGTTCAACTACTACCAGTACCCTGTCTATGCTTGTCTCGACACCTCTGCCAAAGTGCTCGACTCCAGCTTCCATGTCTACTATTGCCACCTCATCTTGGTCGAGATGAAGTTTTGCCAGAAACTCCCGGCTTAAAACCCCCATAGGACAGGCACATCCTTCCAGCGAATGAAGAATTTTCCCGATATTCACCAGACTGATACCATCGCTTTCTCCGATATGCTGGGGTGGTATGTCCTTGACCAGAATTTTGTCCAGACTCAGGACTTCCATCTTGGGTTCTGATTCACCTGATGAGAACTTAACAGCCATTTTGTCTCTAAGTCCTTTTTTCCCACCCACCAGCTCCATGAGTGGAATAGGCGGGTGGTCGAAACCAAGTATTCGGTACAGCCCGGAGTTTGACTCATCCGAGTCAACCACAAGAACGCGATAGCCTCTGGCTCTGAATTCATTTGCCAGCAGAGCGACAATTACGCTTTTCCCGGCCCCGCCTTTTCCGCATATAGATATTTTCAACGTACCCTTTTCCTTTCCTTATCATGTAGTCATATTAATCAACTGGTACGGCCTTACTGAGAGTATCAGCAAAAATACCCATGAAATCAGAGTCATAGCGCTCTATAGAGCCCTCGTCGCAGAGCTGGGCTAGCAGAGGGTCTATGGGTATCTGTGCCAGCAAAGGCGCATCAGCGGCTTTCGCCATCTCTTGAGCCCTGCTCTTGCCGAATATTTCCAGTCTTTTTTCCGTTCCAGGCACGACAAAGTAGCTCATATTTTCTACTACCCCCAATATGGGAATATGCATAGCCTGTTGGACCATTTTGACCGCCTTACGCACCACCATTGCCGCCAATTCCTGAGGGCTGAAGACAATGATTACGCCTGATACCGGGAGTTGCTGCATGACAGTTAATGGTGCGTCAGCCGTCCCTGGCGGCAGGTCAACGATAAGATAATCTAAATATCCCCACAGGACCTCTTCCCAGAACTGAGTGATGGCTTTACCGATTAAAGGACCTCTCCAGATAACAGCATCGTCCTCGTGAGGCAAGAGCAGATTAATGGACATTATTTCAATTCCCATACGAGAAAGTACCGGTAGGATGCCATTATCGCTACCACTTGGTCTGGCACTGCCTAAGCCAAACATTTTGGGGATGCTTGGACCTGTAATATCAGCATCAAGAATACCGACCTCTTTATCATGACGAGCCAGAGCGATACCAAGCAAAGATGTTACCAGTGACTTGCCGACGCCTCCTTTGCCACTCATCACAGCAATTACCCTTTTTATCTCATTGACATCTTTTGGTTTCGCATCAGCAAAGTCGATATTTACATCCTCTACGCCAGGCAGCTTCTTGACGGTATCCTGCACCTTACTTTTAAGCCATTCACGCGTGTCCTGGCCCATGGCCGCCGCGCTAAGACTGATATCGACTTTTTTATCGGAGACGCTAATCTGCCGAACTAAATTAAGCTTTACTACATTACGCATCACCCCGGGGACAAGAATTTCTTCAAGGCTTTCTCTTACCCGTTTATCGGTCAGCATAAATCTCTCCTTACTTTTGTTTAGTGTATGGTTTTCAGTTGCTAACTAAGCTTTGCTATGAGTTCATCCAGCGCCATGGTTACGGCTTCGTATCCCGTACCTGTGGTCGGTGAATAGCAGGTGTCGATTAGGGACAGTCGGTCAACTGGAATCTTTTCGCCTATAGCAACTGCAAGCCTGTCGATTTTTCCTGCCACCAATTCTTCACCGATAAGCTGTGCTCCGACTAAGTTCCGGGTTCCACGGTCAGCGATGAGCTTAATGCGTATTGGCTTGCCGCCAAGCACCCGGCGCCGGGTTGAAGTAGTCATTATGTTGGAGACAACATCAAGTCCCCGCTCTTGAGCCCGTGTCTCGGTGAGACCGACGGTGCCAACCTGATACCCGAAAATTTCTGTAACAAAGGGCATGACTGTACCGGGATAACTAACTACGTTACCCAGAACTAAGTTCCTGCCTGCTATCCTCCCGGCTCGGGCAGCGTTGGTTGCTGTTTGGTAGCGAAGTTTGGCACCTGTGATTCTCTCCCGGTTCTCCATACAATCCCCGATGGCGTAGATATCAGGGTCGCTAGTCTGGAGATACTCATTTATGGCAATGGCTCCGGTCTCTCCTATTTTGATGCCCGCTTTTCGTGCTAATCCTACGTTCGGCTCGGTCCCGGTAGCTAAAAACACAAAGCCTATCTCGACGTCCTTGTCCGGCAGGGAGAGCAATTTGCCTTTTACCTTCGTTGCTATCCTGGTGCCTTTACTTGACAGGACAAGCTCTATACCATTTTCTCTTATTCTATCTTCGACCATTTCGCTCATATCCTTATCCAGGTAAGAGCGGAGAACACGGTCGGATCTGCCCACCAGATATATATGCTCATAGGACTTCTCTGATAAAATCGCAGCTATCTCTATTGCAATTTGCCCCACACCGATAATTGCCGCACTTTTATACTTCGGGATAACCTCTTCAAAAGCTCTAGCTTGTTTCAGCCCGCTATCTAGACGGAATTCATTATAACCATCCAGCCCTGGCACGCTATTTATAGCTGGGTTAGCCCCCAGATCCAGGATCGCCTTGTCATAGCTGTGGCTGTCTCCCCCTGCTATCAACCTCTTTTCTTCTCTGACCAATTCAGTCACTTCCGTATTGAAATGGACCTGCACGTCTCTTTCCCGGTAGAATTTATCCCTGAAAGGGAAGCTACTTTCCCATGATGAAAGCGTTCCCTTAAGCACAAACGGTATTTCACAGGGCTGATTACCTATCTCACCCCGGTTGGTGAATATATCGATTTGTGCCTGTTTATCCAGGCTTCGAATAACATTGGCGGCGTTGCTAGCTCCGCCGCCACCACCGACAATACAAAACTTCAATTCAGCGTCTCTTTCTGCTAGTGGTCACATACATTGTCACCAGTGGCAAGGCTGCCGCTTACGTAATTCAGAACGGCTTTCTCCGGGTCGGTTTCCATGGCGCCGATGACGACGTCGATACGGTTTTCTCGGAACAGCGCCTGGGCCCTGGAGCCCATGCCACCGGCTATGACTGCTGATACCCCCTGCTCTGACAGCCACACCGGCAGCAGCCCCGGCTCGTGTCCCGGTGAAGCCACAAGCTGTTTTCGAACAATGGTCTTTTTTGCCTCGTCGACATCAATTAAAGCAAATTGTTCACAGTGTCCGAAATGCGGTGATACCACGCCGCCGCTTACTGGAATAGCAAACCTCATTTAGGTACCTCCTTATTCATTCACTTTACCTTGAGATTGTATACGGGTTTCCCCGCCTCGAAATGGATATCGACCGTTACCTGTTTTCCTTCTGCAAGATACTTCTCGGACTCATCGCGCAGCCTTTTTGATTCAGGTGATTTCAAGAAGGACACAAGTGCCTCAAATCTGTTCTCCAACTCCTGATTCCCTACTTCACCCTGCCTTAAGAGTTCGAGAAGGCAATTATTCAACTCCTGCTCAGCTAGGCATTTGATACATTTACCTGGGATTTCTTTCGTGGAATATTTGGGATCAAGCTTGATAGGTTCCATTGCTCGACTTTACCTCCTTCGGTCTCTGTTGCACACATCTCCCGTGGTACATGGAGGTGTGTCACAGCGTTCGGTTCTGCCACAGCAAGTCGAACCCGGTGCCCGCGCATCTGCCTTCACCATGTAAGATGCGGAAACAAGCCTTTCCATATTCTCACTGCGGCAACCGGGACAGCGAACTATCTTGCTAACATCACGTATAAGAACCTCTGATACCCTGCCGCACTCTCGGCATTTAAAGTCATAGATTGGCACAGATCTGTTCCTCCTTTTTTAATCAGGCGAGACAACCTGCCTCACCGGCCCACGCTTCAGGTTGGGCTACTGGTGGCACAGCCCCCCTTGTTGGAGCCGGTCATGAAAGCAGATATAACCCTCTGCGGCTTTTCGACACCACATTTGGGGCATCTTATGCTGTTGTCATTATCAGCTATGCTTCGGCGTAGCTCAAACCGCTGCCCACACTTCCGGCATTCATATTCGTATATTGGCATGTAAGGTAGCTCCTTTATCCTTCCAGTAACCGATAGATGCTTTGCCAGAGTGATTCTATGCTCTTAGCCACGCCATCTCTGGAATGTTCCACTACAGGTAACCCCTTGACAATTGCCTCGGTGACCACATTATCGAACGGTATTTTAGCAGCAACCTTTAGCCCCTGGCTCAGGCAATAGTCTTCAATTTTGCGTGTGTTATCTTCATTAATGTCGTATTTGTTAATACAAACTAGTGCAGGAACATTGAAGTGGCGGCAAACGCCGAGCACCCTCTCCAAATCATGTATTCCTGATTGTGTGGGCTCGGTAACTAGAAGGGCTAGGTTAGCCCCAGACAGAGATGAAATAACCGGACAGCCGATACCCGGTGGCCCGTCACTGATGACATAAGCAAGGTTATCACTTTCAGCAAGCTGCCTGGCTTGTTGCCTGACCAAGGCTACCAGCTTGCCAGAGTTTTCCTGCGCTATTCCCAACTTAGCATGGACCAAGGTGCCGTATTTAGTATCGGAAATAAACCAGTGTCCTGACAAGTTCTCTTTCATGACTATAGCCTCGGCAGGGCAGATACGGCAGCAGAATCCGCAACCTTCGCAGGAGATAGGGTTAACCCTGAAATCGCTGATCGCCCCGAAGTGACACAGATCTTGGCATAGGCCGCACTGCGTACATTTGTCCTCATCAATAATCGCGACCTGCCCGCTCCAGAACTCATTATTTACACGCATAGTTGGCTGAAGGACAAGGTGCAGGTCAGCCGCGTCTACATCGCAGTCGCATAGCACCTTGCTCCGAGCCAGAGCGGCAAACGAGGCAACTATACTGGTCTTTCCTGTTCCTCCTTTACCGCTTAAGACGACCAG
>CAZJID010000021.1:0-11752 GCA_964545945.1 uncultured Dehalococcoidales bacterium | reverse complement strand
CAGTTCTTTCATGCACTATATCTCCAATCTTGTCATACAATCTGATAAAATCAGTCTTCCACATTGGCATACCAGCGACCAGGGTGATTCCGTTGGAGTAGAGATGGGCAATCTCTGTATCCAAAGGAATCGTAAGTAAAATCGGTATGTTTTCTTTCGAACAGTATTCCTCAGTTTTTCCATCCCCAACCCCGGCGCGATTAATGACCACGCCGCAAGCTATGTTAAGTTCCTTCACCGTTTCTACAGCTAAAACCAGGTCGTTAAGCCCGAACGGAGTGGGCTCAGTTACCAGCAAGCAGAAGTTGCTGTCTTTAATTGCTTCTACCACCGGACAGGATGTCCCTGGAGGCACATCAATAATAACTACACCATCATGATTGGCTAATTCTTTAACCTTCCTGATTACGGGCGGAGCCATAGCCTCGCCGATGTTTAGTTTGCCGTGAGCAAAGCCCAAACCATCAGAGTACCCCGATTCCACAATACCGATTTCCCTACCCTTCTCGGTGATAGCCTCTTCGGGGCACAGATAGCTACAGGCACCGCAGCCGTGGCAAAGCTCTAAAAAAGTCAGTACATGCTTCGGGACAACGGCGATGGCATTATAAGCGCAGACTTGAGCACATTTGCCACAATAGGTGCATTTTTCTTTATCTATATCTGGGACAGATATACATACGGGTTCGCTGTGGGTGATCGCTGGCCTTAAAAACAGATGGGCGTTTGGTTCCTCGACATCACAATCGAGGAGTTGCACCTTCACCCTTTCCTTTAGGGAAAGCGCAAGACTAGTGGATACAAGTGTTTTGCCTGTACCACCCTTGCCACTGGCTACAGAAACAATCATGCCCTGGCCATCTTAGCCCCACACTGGGGGCAGTTCATATTGTAGCACGGGACACCTGCTTGATGTGGCAGCTTGGCTCCACAACTAGGGCAGACACAATCTCCGCTGGGTCCGGCCCCAGGGCGGTTGCCACCCATCCTGCCGGCACCTCCGCCTCTTCTACCTGCACCTCTACCTGTACCCGGACCACCGCCCCAGGGGGGTCCCATGCCATCTCCTCTAGGCATAGCTACACCTCCTTAAAAAATTTTAGTCCTTCTACGTTACTACTTATCGAGTTCCTTGATTCGGCTCTGGATTTCCTCCAGTTGCTTTGCTAGCATCTGCGATTGCTCCTTAAGCAATTCAAGCTCTTGTTGCGGGTTTTGAGGTTGGGACACTGGACCCATTGGCGGCATTCCGCCGAATCCCATACCGCCACCCATTCCCATTCCTCTGCCCATGCCTCTGCCCATGCCGCGCCCCGTTCCCATGCCTCCACCTGAACCGAAACCGGCCCCGGTGCCGAAATGGCCGGGCACATTAGGCTGGGGGCTGGACTGGAACTTGCCTGACTTGTAGCCCTCGATAGCATCTTTGACCTTTCCAGAAACGCCGGTTATGACTTCGATGCCAGCGGAAGATAGGACCTGATAGGCATTCGGACCACAATTGCCGGTGAGCACTGCCTTTACTCCCTTGCCGACAATCATCTGAGCGGCCGAGATCCCGGCTCCGCCAGAAGCGGCAGCACTCGAATTATCCACAGCATCGAACTTCGGTGTTTCTGTATCAGCGATAATAAAATGCTGACAACGTCCGAAACGGGGATCCACCTCAGCATCAAGGGTGGAGCCTGTAGCCGAAATGGCAATCTTCATATCCACTCCTTACTTTTTTTCTTTCGCCAGTTCCCTTATCCTGGCTTGTATCTCCTTAAGTTCAGCCTTCATGGCTTCAGCCTGTTGCTTGAGGAAGCCAAGTTCTTGCTCGCTGCTAACCTGGGGAGCGTAGGGCATAACACCTGGAACGAATCGACCGGTTGCATAGTAGGGATAACCATAATCCCTCCAGCGTGGAATGCCATAAGCTCTTACTCCCCAAGGGCTGCAAAAGCCTCTGCCGCCACCCGTCATCGGCCCCATGCCCATAGGGCCCGTACCATCAAATCCTGGCATGATTCACCTCCTTAACTTTATTAGTTTTATCAACTAAATAGAGATTGGCTTACTTTTCGCTCTCTAGCTCGCGCGCTCTGGCCTCAATTTGCTCCAGCTCGTCATTTATCGCCTCTGCCTGAGCCTTCAGATAACTGAGCTCCTCCTCCTTGCTCATTGATGTAGCGAAAGGTGCATAGCTGGGAGCTTGTTGAGCTCCGTATTGGGGATATGGAGCTTGCGGATATGCCCAAGCTGACGGTGCCTCGGCGCCTGCGAAAAAGTAGCCGCATCTGGGTAAACCACCTCTACCCCGTCCTATGTAGGGCCAGGGTGGGGAGCTTCCTCGAAAGCCAAATCCCATACCTCTCCCGAAGCCGAAGCCCATGCCTCTCCCGAAGCCAAACCCCATACCTCTGCCTAAGCCGAAACCTCTACCGAATCCATTTGGCATTTTCTTACCTCCTTACGTTTTGATTTCCTCTAATCTTTTTTTGATACTGTCCAGCTCATTTTTCAGTGTCTTGGCCTGCTCCTCTAAAATAGCCATTTCCTGGTCTTTTGATATGGGTGCCGCCAATGGCCAAGCAAAGGGTGGTACACACCAATGTCCCGGAAATCCCCGTCTATGGGGATAACAATATCCATGCCAATGCCACATGTTATTTAATCTCCTTACAAGGTTATATTTTCTGGTTTTACCACCAGGCATACCGGTAGGGCATAAACCATCGCCCGCCAAATCTGCGACCTCTGCCTCTGCCTCTGCCTCGCCCCCAACCACCAAACCACGGCCACATTGGGTAGGATACGCCGTAAGGATAAGAATAAGGGTACTGGTATGCATAGGGTGACATATAAGCCCAGCCGGCAGGTCCCATTCCAAATTGCATACTGCTCACCTCCTTTCCGGTCCACCATCGGCGCTGTCTGCTAACCGCCGCTGGCATTCGGGGCAATAACCCACAAGACGCACTTCAGCGTCAGTAACCCTGAAGCCCTTCTCTTTGGTAATTCTGGTTTGAAGCCCATCCGAAGAAGGGCAGCTAAACTCAAATATTCGGCCACAGCCTATGCACATCAAATGATGATGCCTGGAGCCAGTAGCGATTTCATATCGGCGACGCAAACCGTCGAACTGATGCTCTACTAACAGTCCTTCCTGTGTGAATAACTGCAGATTGCGGTACACTGTGGACAGGCTAATGCCCGGCGACAGTTGACGAACTCGCTCATAGATTTGCTCGGCATCAAGATGCTCGCCAGCTCGCTCAATGATTTCCAAAATCAACTGACGTTGCTTTGTATTACGTCGGTTCAACTTTCTGTTAATAACACCTTGTACCATAGCCCTTAACCTGCCCCAAAATTACATTCCTTATTTAGTTTTATTAATAGGCACCCAACTAATTAGTAACTGAATTGTAATTACCTGCATCACCAACCTCTCCTTCCTCTGCGACATCTTCCCCATCCACCCCTTGCACTGACCAATCCTTGTGGCCAGAGGGGCGTAATGCTCGGTGTATGGCAAGTAGGACACAGTTGTGGAGGCGCCTTCACCATAACTTCGAACGGAACGTCCCACTCATGCCCATCGTTGCATTTGAAGCGCTGAAGAGCCATCTCGAAATTGCCCCCCTCAACCTTGATAGCTTTCCCGTTAACCAGGGCATCGGCTACCTTCTGTCTTGCTGATCCCAGTATGCGCTGGAATGTAGGGCGCGAAACATTCATCTCTTTGGCGCATGCCTCCTGTTCCAATCCTTTTAAGTCTTTAAGCCGCAGAGCCTCAATTTCCTCGACTGATAAACATATCTCTTGTAGCATACTCAAGGGTACTGCTGCTGGCTTGAAATGGAACGCTTGAGGCAATGAAGCCACTCGCCGCCATTTGACTGGCCGGCCAACAGGATTTTTGTTCGTCTCTTCGATAATTATTGTCATATGCCCATAATTATTATGGCACATTACGGATAGTGATGTCAAAAAAAGGCTGATGACCCGAAATTAGCTAATGATAGAAGGTTTTTGCTTTCGCAACTACCATCTTCGCTGCTCCTGAGAAATACGGGTCGCCATCGATGAGGAGGATCTTATACCTGGGCTCGCTAGTCTACATCAATTTTCTACTCGTCTGGTACCCACTTCCAGACCAAGTTCTGCCTGGTTGATAATCTCCGGTACAAGCTCATCCCATCCTAAAGGCATGATATGAATTCCTTGGCAGAGCGGCTTTATCTGCCGAATAATACGCGAGGTGATTTCCACCGCCTTGTTTTTGCGGTCCTCCTTTTTCGTCTCTTCCATCTCTAGGATGATAGCCTCTGGAACACTAATCCCGGCCACATTATCGTTCATATATTTGGCCATGGCCGCACTCTTGAGCAATACGATTCCAGCTATAACCGGGATTTTAAAACCCTTCGCCTGATTTATGAAGCGCTCGAACTTTTCAGGTTCGTAGACAGCCTGGGTCTGGAAGAATTTGGCTCCGGCATCTATCTTCTTTTTCATCTTGATGACCTGTGGTTCCAGGGGCTCAGCACCCGGTGTCACCACTGCGCCCAGGAAGAGGCTAGGTATACTTTCCAGTTCATGACCTTCCATATCATATCCTTGGTTCAGACTGCTGGCTGCCTTTAGCAATTGCACTGAATCGAGATCATAAACCGGTTTCGCCTCAGTGTGATCACCTAAGATAGGGTGATCGCCGGTAAGACACAATACATTCTCTATGCCTAATGCCCACGCGCTCAGCAGATCTGATTGGAGCGCCAGCCGGTTCCGGTCACGGCAGGTAAGCTGATAAACTGGCTCCAAACCTCGCTCAACCAATCGAGCAGAAACAGCCAGTGAACCAATCCGCATCACCGCACTCTGGAGATCGGTAACGTTGATGGCGGTGACCCGGCTCCGCAATATCTCCGCGTCCTGCAGGCATTTCTCCAAATCAACACCCTTAGGTGGTCCGATTTCTCCGGTGACCACAAATTTCCCGTTTTCCAGTGACTGTTTTAATTTGCTCATCTTTTACTCTACTCCTTGTTAAAAGTTTAAGCTGTACTAGGCATGGCTGCTGACATTACGTTCACCGGAGAGCGACTTGAATGTTACCTCCCCTTCTCCTATAACTAGGGAACGCGGTCGGCTCCACCGGGAGTTGTTTTTGGGCATCACATATTTCTCTATTTCATCCAGGCGCCCGAGGGCTTTGAGGCGCTCGTAGATTAGATGCCAGCCGCAGTCACGGTTTCTATCCACTTCACATTTCCCATCCTTGGCTCCTCCACAAGGTCCATTAAGCAGACTCTTGGCGCACAGTGTGACCGGACATAGCCCGCCTGTATATTCGACGATGCACTCACCGCACAGTGAACAATATTCAGTAATAAAATTATCAGTAACAGTCTCGCCACCAAAGACGGTGTCACAACCTGGATGAACCACGCCCCCATCGGTGGCGTCCATCACAGTGTGAAAACCCTGACCACATGCGAGTACAAGAAAAGAGTCCGCTTCTTTGACTTGTACGCCGTATTCTCCCTGAAGCACCTTTTTGGTGTTAGCAAGCTTACATAGTGAAACTCCTGCCGGCTGTGGTACACACCACCCGATTACATTTACCCCTCTCTTTTTCAATCTGTCTGCCATCTCCTTGGTCTCTGGAATACCTCCGGAGCGGCATTTGGCAGCACAGTTATCGCACCCGATGATAAATACTCGTTCCGCGGGTCTGACATGCTCCACGATTTCATCAATAGGCTTCTGAATTGTAGCGTGCATAAAAATTCTCCTTTCTTAATTCAGTCTAATACGCAGCACCGCTAAAATTGATACCTTCTGGCTTCGCGCTGGAATGCCAGGAATGATTGCGGACGTATGGATTACTATGGGCTAAAAAGCGAACTCGACACTGCTAACACTGGACTCTTCATCAGTGACTGTCCTCAGTGGAGGAAGCTTAGTCACATCCACACCTGGTTCATATTTAAAAACGGCGTCTACCTCCTTACTGAGCATGAATATTAGGTTAGAAAGAGGCAGTTCCATAGTGCATGCGTCCTGACACTGTCCACAATTGACGCAGGAATCCATGACGTGTGTAATTCTTATCATCGGAAACATGATATCCGGTGGGACCTCTCCCGGTGCTACAAAACCGCGGTCTGCTTCTAGCAAACAGTCCTTGCAGTAACATATAGGGCAGGCATCACGACAACCGTAGCATTTGATGCATTTGCTGAATTGTCGGAACCAGTAGTTGAATCTCTCATCGCTGTTCATTTGCTCTAATCTGCCAAAATCCTTCTCTTGCCACTTCCGGGCCAATTCTATTGCTGCCTGGTCCTTCCCCCTTCTGGTATTTATGGCTTCCGCTCCTGGCTGTTCTACTGTTATGTGACCGGCCTCAATTGCAGCTTTAACAAGTCGCGTCCCTTTCTCAGAACATACCTCAATGAAGGTCGTTTTCTTGTCCGTGGTACCCCATTTGCCGCAGGCAATGTCAGCCATGGTTGGAATATTTGTCTCACATCTGCGGCAGTTATCACGCCTTCCATAACCTTTCTCTTCCAGTTCGGCTAAATCTTTCTTCTTCTCACTCCCGTCTTTTAGCCTGATTGTCAATTTATTGTCTTCGATATCCTCACCAGCAACATCGGCGGGATTTACCCCGAATTCCTCCTTGAACATGTTCTTTGTTTTTGCCGGGGGCAGGGTGCCGGTGCAATTCAGCCCAATCAGGAACAGGTTATCAAGGCTAATCTGGCCCCTCTTAGCGAGCTCGATGATTGCCTTGGCATCACATGGTTTGACCACGACGGCTATCTTCAAGCTGGAAGCCCCATCCATATACTCTTTAATAAAGCGGGCGATATTGGGTGAGGCGCAGTGCAATGCACCTGCGGTTTCTTTCAGTTGATCCGGTTCGGTGATTAAAGCCGGTATGCCATCATATCTGTTACCTTCTCTTGCCTTCACCGCAACCACAGCATCTACCATTTTGCTTTCCAGCGCGAATTTAAGTAGCGAAGTGACCACACCACCACACTCAGCTTTTTCTAATATCTGGTTATCTGATGAACAGGCGATGTACATGTCTCCTTTCATGACTTCACCTCCATTTTAACGGCACATACTTTGGTTTCGGCGCACTTGCAACTCGGGTCTAGTGCCGGATTTGTTAGCACATTGGCGCAGGAATCAGGGAAATGGAAGGGTACAAAGAGCAGCCCGGGTGGTACATCACTGGTCACTTTAACTTCAGCATTGATGCTGCCTCTTCTTGTTGTTAGCATAACCATATCTTTGTTCTGCACTCCGGCACTGGAGGCATCTTCCGGGTTTACTTCGACAAACCCATGGATGACCTCATCCGTTAACCTTGGTGTCCTTAACGTCATCGTGCCTGTATGGTAATGGAATATGCTCCTGCCGGTGGTAAGTACGTATGGATAGTCGTTATTTGGTAATTCAGCGGGCGGCTTAAATTCCACAGTCTGGAAATGGCCCAGACCGTCAGGTGTATTAAACTTCTGTAAGAACATGGTAGGTGTGCCCGGACTGTCTTCTGAAGGACAGGGCCAGTGAATTCCGCCCACGGTATTTTTTAAGCGCTCGTAGGTTATCCCTTTGTACTGTGGCACGCAATTTCTTATCTCCTCAAATATTTCACCGGCAGAGGTGTAGTTAAATTTATCTTTGTAGCCCATTCGCTCAGCTAACTGGCATATAATCCACCAGTCAGTCTTAGCTTCACCCGGCGGGTCGATAATCTTATCTACCTTCTGCACTCTTCTATCTACATAAGTATGTGTGCCCTCCCTTTCCACCCAGGTTGTTGCTGGCAATACCACATCGGCAAGTTTAGCTGTCTCTGTAAGAAATATGTCCTGCACCACCAGGAAACTGGAATTCTCCAAGGACTTTCTAAGATTATTGACATCGGGCACCGCCATCATCGGGTCTGTACCTACGATATAAAGGTAAGGACATTTATACAGCATATCTATATATAGCAATCCCGGCTTTGTGGGCAGGTTGCTCACTCCCCAAGCCTCCTCGAAGAATTTCGCTGAGTCCTCTCCGACACGCTTGAAGCCAGGATAGAAGACGGCAAGGCAGCCCATATCTCCGGTACCTTCACCGCTTATCTGCCCCCTCATGGAATTCACCCCCGTTCCCGGTTTACCTATGTTCCCTGTGAGAAGAGCCAGGTCAGCATGCACTTTGACATTGTCGGCACCGACAGTGTGCTGGCATATACCCTGGTCGTATAGTATGCAACTCCTTTCTGCCTTGGCATAAGCAATTGCCGCCTCTCTTATCTTTGGCAGGGGAACGCCGGTAATCCGCTCCGCCTCGTTCAGGTCTACCTTGGAAAGGAATTCACGTAATTCATCGAATCCGGCTGTTCTTGAGGAGATAAATTCTTTGTCTTCCAGGCTCTTGGCTACGATTATACTCATGATGGCATTTATGAGGGCTACATCAGTGCCGGCTTTGAGCTGCAGGTGTATATCAGCCAGCTCCCTGGCAGTGGTGGTTTTCCTGGGGTCGGTGTAAATAACCTTTGCCCCTCTGGATCTGGCCCTCAGCACCCTCCGGGCTATCATGGGGAAGGTCTCTCTGATATTAACACCGGCCAGGAAGATACAGTCGGCAAGCTCAATCTCAGGCTGGGAAGTCTGCATTACCCCGGAACCGACCGCAGGAACCAGAGCTGCGACTGCTGAAGAGTGACATAATCTACCCACATACTCCACTGTATTTGTGCCCATCACCACCCGGACAAATTTCTGCAGAACATAGCTTTCTTCGTTTGAAGTTTTCCCCGAGCCTAGCGCACCAAACGTATCAGGAGTTGCCTCTTTGAATTTAGAAGCAACGAGGTCGAGTGCCTCATCCCAGGTCGTTTCCTCTAGCTTACCATTCTTTCTAACCAGCGGTGTCTTTAGCCTGTCTTTGCTGTATAGGAACTGATAGGCATTTTTGCCCTTAGGGCAGTTCGTACCTTCATTTATTGGATGTTCCTTAAACGGCTCCTGTCCAATTATCCTGCCGTCTTTGACTACAAGGTAGATGCCACAGCCGCAGCTACAATATGGGCAAATAGTAGGTACATATTCAATGCTCATTTTGCCTCCTGTTGAATGGACTCGGGCCAAGCTTCCTGATAGTCTGGGTGAAATCATTGACTGTCTCGGCTACCTTCGGGCCTTCGGATGCTGAGATCCACTCTAGCCTCAGCCTGTCCTTGCCGATGCCTACCGCTTCAAGGAAAGATTTCAGTCCGGTAGCTCTTCTTCTAGCATGCAGGTTGCCCTTCTGATAATGACAATCTCCCGGGTGGCAGCCAGATACCAGGACGCCGTCGGCACCCAGAGCAAACGCCTTAAGCACTAGTTTCTCATCTACGCGCCCAGAGCACATTACCCGTATCACTCGCACATTTGGGTCCATCTTCATTCTCGAAGTACCAGCCAGGTCGGCACCTCGATAAGAGCACCAATTACAGAAGAACCCCACTATCTTAGGTTTGAACCCATCCATTGATGTTTTCTCCTTTCAGCGTAGCGCATGACATATGGCCGTGATAGGTGTTAAAATATGGTGAAGTCGACTAAAGTTCCGAGAGAGAATTATACCCTACGGGGTATAGTATTTCAAATAGTGTATCAAGAGGTATTATTATGAAGGATACGATATCCAAGACAGGGGAAAAATTACAGGTATCGCAAGACTTGCTTTTAAACCGCCTGAGGAGAATTGAAGGGCAGATACGCGGTATTGAGAAAATGATAAAGGACGATCGCGACTGTGTTAGCATAGTGATTCAACTAGCTGCCGTTCGGTCAGGCATCGAGGGCATCGGCGCTCTGGTATTGAATAATTGCATGAAACTTTGCTTCTATAAATCTCCCGATGCTGAAACTGACATTGATTCTCTGGCAAAGGCGCTGGCAATTTGGGGGCGGGCTCGGATTGGCGAAGATAAGTAAGCATCAACCTCATCAAGACCTTCGCTGCCGGTGCTTCTAATTGGTTATTATCGACGGTGAAATAAAACTCAGAATATTTAGGAGGGCATATTATGACTTTGAAGACGCCTAGCGCTTATATGGACAGCCTTCGCCAGCTTAATCTAAATCTCTACTTGCTTGGCGAAAAGGTCGAAAACTGGGTTGATCATCCCATTATAAGGCCTTCCACCAATGCTATTGCTATGACCTACAAACTTGCCCATGAGCCTGAGAGTGAAGACCTGGCGGTCACAACCTCAATGCTTACCGGGGAAAAGGTTGGTAGATTTAATTCCCTTTTTAAAAGCTCAGAAGACATGGTCAAGAAGGTAAAGCTGCAGAGAGAGATGGGGCAACGAACAGGTTGTTGCTTTCAGAGGTGCGTGGGCATGGATGCCGTCAACGCTGTTTTCAGCACCACCTACGAGATCGACCAGAAATATGGAACTGAATATCATCAGAGATTCAGAAAATGGATGAAAACTGTTCAGGACAATGACCTTTGTATTGCCGGCGCAATGACCGATGTTAAAGGACACCGTGGGCTGGCACCAAGCCAACAGTCTGATCCGGATGTGTTTGTCCACGTCGTGGAGCAAAAAAGTGATGGAATTATAATCAGGGGAGCAAAGGCAAATATTACAGGGGTTGCTAATTCACATGAGATGCTTATTATGCCCACTCTTAGAATGCGAGAGGGCGACGAGGCCTATTCCGTAACTTGTGCTGTACCGACCGACGCTCCGGGGGTGACACTTATCTATGGCAGGCAATCATGCGACACGCGAAAGCTTGAAAAAGGGGATATCGATGTAGGTAACTACAATTTCGGCGGTCATGAAGCGCTGACTGTCCTGGATAATGTCTTCGTCCCATGGGAACGGGTTTTTATGTGCGGTGAAATCGATTTCTCCATCATGCTGGTGGAAAGATTTGCCGGCTACCATCGGCAGAGCTACGGCGGTTGCAAGGCCGGTATCGGCGATGTGCTTATCGGTGCAGCTGCCTCAATAGCCGATTACAACGGTGTGCGGAAAGCCCCTCATATCAGGGAAAAGATCGGTGAAATGATTCATCTCGCGGAAACAATACACGGCTGCGGATTAGCCTGCGCCTACGAAGGATGGAAGACAAAAGCAGGTAACTACCAGTGCGACATACTTTTAGCCAATGTCTGTAAGCATAATGTAACCAGATTCCCTTATGAACTTACGCGACTTGCCGAGGATATAACAGGAGGTATACTGGTAACCACACCATCAGAGAAGGATTTCAGGCATCCGGTAATAGGTAAATATGTTGATAAGTACTTGAGCGGTGTTCCAGAGGTACCTACTGAGGCCCGTTATCGAATGATAACGCTGATCCATGCCATGTGCTTCGGCCTGACAGCTCCCAGTTATCATACAGAGTCCATGCATGGTGCGGGTTCGCCACAAGCTCAAAAGATTATGATTGAGCGGGAGACTGACATGACCTTAAAACAGAATCTGGCCAGGAGTATTGCTGGAATTGATAAGAGAGAAGACCCTCTGGACGCAGCGTCAAGAGGTGGCTGGAAGAAACCAGCACAATGGGATTCGCACACTTGGCCAAGAAGCGACTAGATACTATGCCCTTAATCTGAGCAAATTAAACAGGGTAGCAAAAGGGCGCATTGTTGGCTATATAATGAATAGAGTATCACCTTTAACATGCGACAATAAGGTGATAGACTGTAGCCAGTGGGTTAGAGACTTGGT
>CAZJID010000020.1:0-26615 GCA_964545945.1 uncultured Dehalococcoidales bacterium | reverse complement strand
ATCTTCAGCCAGTACGAATTCATAAGTTGTGGTCTTAGGCATTCCCGACCATGAGAATGCGGGAATATTAGAAACATTTATACTGCCGTATGCAGGATTGAAAAGAGTAACACTTGGATAAGGTGATGCGGTTGGCAACCCCTCCTCTACTGTAAAATACATCGTTGCCGACCATGGACTACGAATTTGCTCGCCGGTAATAGCAGCTCTAGCCCTGACCCTCCAGTAATATGTGTGACCGCTTTCGAGATTGGCCCAACTGCCTATATTTGAGCCCGACGCCGGAATTAAGGCGCCGGCCGGTGTGTAGACTACAGGTGACAACTGGTCAGTCGGTGTAATATTTTCGTTAACGAGCACCCTATTATGAAAATCTGCATCTTTGGCTACTTGTAGTTCGTAGACAGTACTGTAGCTTATCTGTCGCCAGGCAAAATTTATCTCCTCGGCTCTACCCGTCTTCGGGTCGACAGGTATATCGCTGCCGCTGGGTGGAGCTGTAGTAAATGGCCCTAATTTAGCCACGATATCCGTATATTCCCAGAGTCTGCCTACGTTATTGGCGAAATCATAGTCGTTTTTATCGATAGCCCATAGACTAACGTATTGGTTGCTGGTGATTTTTAAAGAGTTGGGCTCGTGCGTGAAACGGATAGCAGGAATTTGAACAGGGAGTCCTGAGACAAGATAGTCCCACTCCAGCGGCGGCGGCACATTAGCTCTGGGATAAAGCGTGCGGTCAACACCGGCCTCATGGCCAGCAATTTCAGTAACCTGAGGTTCTCCCCAGGCACCGTACAGAACGGCGTTTCGTTGGGCCAGACCGTAAAAGTCAGCATTAGGCGGCTCAAGCTCATCCCACGCGGTACTTTTCCCAATTGTCCATCTGTATATCTTGCCGTTCCCGCTGACAGAGTCATGAATCGCATTGTATATTATTCCATTTTGCTCGAACCTGTCATCGAAAATGACGTGCGC
Source organism: uncultured Dehalococcoidales bacterium (assembly GCA_964545945.1). Taxonomy (GTDB): domain Bacteria; phylum Chloroflexota; class Dehalococcoidia; order GIF9; family UBA5629; genus 9FT-COMBO-48-23. The sequence continues at coordinate 25,637 of CAZJID010000020.1, read as the reverse complement.
GTCGCCTGTGACCGGTGGAGGTATCCTGTCTGTGATATCAGGTCCGGGCTTAATTACAGTTTCCGAGAAATCAATATAAGCTATTCTGCCGTAACCGGTAGTCCCTGCCTCGCCTACCAATACCATATCTTTGTCTTCAGGATTTTTCAGAGGCACTGCTATGGTATACCCGGCAGCTAACTGCGTGTCCGCTTGCCTGTCAAACATCCAGTTCGCACCCGTATACTCATATCTGTAAACCACGGCATCGTTTAAAATATACATAACTTCATTAGTGGACAGTGCCAGATCGGTTACAGTGGTTAGATGACCAATATTCCAGGTCTGTCCCTCGTCTTGCGAGGAACCTACCGTATCTGCGCCAACTTCGGCGAAAACAATAGCCTGGCTTCTATCGGTTTCCTCGTATGTCGTTTGTTTCACCCTAAGAATCGTATCCTTGTTGGTAGCAGTACAAAGAACCCTCTCCCATGAACCGCCGAGCGGGTCGCTGGTGCTCCGCCACACGCTATCAAAGTCAGTTGCGTTTTCGCTAACAGAAAATACATATAGTATGTCGTAATCGGTAGACCCCTCAGGGGCTTCCAGAACCGCCACATCGCTGAGGGAGTACATGTCAGTATCGATGAGACTCAGCTGATTCCAGATATTTCCTATTTCGGTATCTTCGGTCTTACTATAGGAAGTAAGGAGTTGTCCATAAGCGGGTGCATAGGGGCTAACCGAGAAAGCCGACTCATCGTGCGGCACACCGTTCAGGTAGCCCTCGGGCCACTCCGCGCAGGTAACTGAGCCATCCGGAGTGTTAAACACACCTGGACAGGCTGAGCTGGTACCGCAGTAAACACGCGTGCCGTCCGGACTCCAGGCTAACTGGGCATTGGCATAGCCGGAATTGCCGCCACCAGTCGGCGACTTATATGCATCGGACTCGAGCCAGGCAGGCGCCAGCACAGTACAATCTACGGCTCTCCATATGTTCACCAGCCCCAGCGTCGGGTCAGCGGTAACCTCGCCTGCCAGGAGCGACCCTGTAGCATAGGTGCCGTAGTACGCAATGCTCGAAATTCTCACGGCTATTGCTGAATTTATTAGATGAGGTACCGAATCATCGACACGGTATATGCCGACCTGCCTGTTTGCAATCGTGGAATCGTCGCTTATATAAAATCTGCGTAAAGCCGGATTCTGGGCCGAGAAGTCCGCAGGTAGCTCCAGGTCGGCGGTAATTATTTCCGAAAGTGCAGGTGAAGGATTCGCCGGCGGATATGTTGTGTCTCGCAACTCAACCGGGAAACCTACGGCTACTGCTCCATCCCATAAAGGGGTGGTATTGCTGGCGATATCGCGGGCGCCCAGATGAAGCCTGGTACCGGAAGCGTCAGATGAGACAACAACGAGGCCGTTATCACTGGGGTACGTTGGCGAGAACTTCAGTGCCACGACGTCTGATGCTGGCAGAAACTGGCTCTTCCAACTGGAAAAACCGGTGGACTCCATAACATACACTTGGCCGGACGGGGCGACGCCGCCGGTCCTGGTGCCTACGGCAATATCGCGGTTAGTCCCGCCGTAGCTCATGGAAATATCCACGCAGCTAATCCATTCAGCAGGGTCCGTAAGTGGCAAATTGCTGTTCTGCCAGGTAGTCCCGCCATCGGTAGAGATATATACCTCTTTAGGTCCCGTTCCGCTGGTGGTTATGGCCACAATGAAATTAACATCGTCAGGCGCAACTGCTATATTCCACACGGGCGTAGTAGCGCCGGTTACGCTCAATGCATTGGGCCAGGTAATACCTCCGTCCTCTGATTTATACAATATCCCATCAGGTATATCCACAGCGTAAAAAGTGCGGCCGTCTGAGCCGATACTGATTGCATTTATCTCGGATGGAGTGGCTATTACATTATTAAGTGTGCTCGGCGTATCAATAGCTGTCCACAAGAGGAATCCCGGGTTAGCCGAGGCCGGCCGAACACAGACCAGAGCCGCTAATAGTGACAGCAATACCAGAGCGCTTACTATTCTGTTACAGCTTAAAGCACTTTGTTGTGACATAGGTCATCCCTGGATAAGTATTCCTTCAAATAAGCCTTCTTCTCTTACCTGTTCTGGCATTATAGGTGGAGGTGAACAGCTTCAATTGCTCCCTGCTTATGAACCATTGTCCGCCTAATTTTGCTGCATGCGGACTCCCCTGCCTGAGGAGTCGCCTCAACGATTCTTCATGTATACCGATCTGCCTGGCAGCATCTCGAACGTTTATATAATTTCGTAAATCTATCATTGTTGTTGTATTAAACAACTATTCGTTAAGAAACATTGTAGGTTAACGTTTCCTTTTTGTCAATGGCTTTTCCTGAATTATGGTTGCCGGTGGCCCTTTTGGGACTAATGTACTACTTTAAATATGACCAAATACCGTGTCAAGCTCGAAAAATGTATTGCAACTTGTTTGTATTTCATTTAAACTTTCTTTGAATTGAGTTAGTACCGAGAGGATAAATATGGTTGAAGTCGTTGATGCAGTTAGAATGGCTAAGCGGAACCCAAAAGCTATGAAGCTTATCCAGGAGATAATGTCGGGTAAAATAGGCGAGGTCAAACCCACCACCAAACTGGCTACTGGTGACGGATTCGGGTATCCCCAGGCTGAGAGCATACTTGAGTCAACAACTTCCGAGGCCGTAGCTACTCTTGAGTTCATGGCTAATGAAGATATTCTTGAAAGAGATTTACAAGAAAATGTCATGTTTTGCCCCAAGTGCCAGTCCTCCAATTTGAAACTGGGTCTTGCCTGTCCTAAGTGTGGCTCCAGTAATATTGCCAAAGGCAGGATACTCGAACACTTTTCCTGCCGCAATAACAGCCTTGAAGAAGACTATGCTAAGAACGGTAAATATATTTGCCCCAAGTGCGGACAGGAGCTTGGGTTTCTGGGCAAGGACTACCAGAGCCTGGGCATTAATTACAAGTGCCGTGAGTGTGGTGCGATATCAAAGAACGCTGCCTTAAATATGAAATGTCTGCAATGCTCGCATCTTTTCCCTGAGGGCGATGCCAAAGAGATAGTTCTCTATTCTTATCGCCTCAATGAAAGAAAGAAAAGGCAGTTGCAATTCGAACTCGATGAAAAACCAAGGTTTGCAGAGTTCCTTAGAAACAGGGGCTATGATGTCATTGAGAGCGCGCAGGTTAATGGCACGACGAAATCAGGTGCCAAGCATACTCTGGACATTCTGGCACAGAGAAACGACGGTTTAATTACCTATACGTTGGGTATCGGAATACTTGTCGACGGCAATGCGCAAGAAGTTAGTCTGGCTGATGTTTTTGCCTTCGATAATAAGGTTTATGACCTCGGTATCCACGACAAGGTTTTACTTGTAGTTCCCAGGCTCAGCCCTGAAGCGGGACGGTTTGCCAGGCAGCAGAGGATTAAAGTTATTGAGGAAAATGATATCGAGCTCGTATTAAAATCCGCGCCGCCCCTATCAAAGCAGCCGGGCAGCAAGCCTTTTACCTTTGAGACCAAAGCCAAGCTGCTGGAGCATTTGACAAGCTCGGGCTATATAGTTGAGGAAAAAGCCAAGATTATGGGCAGGTCGGGAGTGGACCACATTTTCGATATATTGGCTGTAAATGATGATGGCGTCATTAAGCACACACTGGCTATAAATATCTTAACATCTCAAAATGAAATCAGTTTTACTGCTGTGTCTTCGTTTGACACGAGGGCTTATGATGTCGGTATCCATGATAAGCTGCTAATCGCTTGTCCCGGGCTCAGCCAGGAAGCCAGGCAATTTGCACAGTATCAAAGAATTAAGGTCATTGAAGTCAACGATCCGGCGAGATTAGTTTAGCCATTAGCCGCTTTTCCATGATTCAATGCATTTCCACATTGTTTAAAATATTTGGCCGTAGTACTAAGGTACTATATCGTATTGATGTGTGAACTTGACAAACGTAATGTAACATGCCTAAACTTTGAATCAGATTGTATGTGGTCAGGTTAAATGGTTGAGGCTCTCATGAAAGGGGGGTGATATTCAATGTCGGATATGAAGCTTAAAGATGTACTATCGGAAATGGCGGGAGAACTGGCCGGAACTTGGGTTATCGTGGTCGCCGATAATGATGGGATGCTGCTTTCATTCTGGGCTTCACCCGATAATAAACTACCGCCTGAAATGCTGGGAGGGTTTGTTCAAACTATTAATGAGGCCATTGATGCTTTCAAGCAGTCGACGACGGACTTCGGCAAGCTGGATGACGTCATATTCAGTATGGGTTTTTCTTCAATCGTAATAAAGCCTATAGCCGATGGGGCTTGCTTCATGCTGGTCAATGCTCCGAAGACCGTGCCGCTGGGGATGATTCGCATGGCTACGAACAATTATGCACCCAGGCTCGAGCAAGCGCTGCCCGGGCATGGGGCACTGCCGAACCGGAACGGCATGGGGACAGTGGTATACTGAGAACCGATACTGATTTTCAATTATGATGACATTAGGAAAGGGGGTAAACAGCGGTGCCAGATGCCAGTATGAATGACGTAGTGTCCGAGATGGCGAGAACTGTGGGTGGATTGTGGATGATAACGCTGATAGACAGCGACAGCATGGTTCTTGCAACATGGCAATCGCCGGATAATAAAGTCTCCCCTGAAGCGCTGGGTGGGTTCATGCAGATATTCAATAACGCCGTCACTGTATTTAAACAATCGCCGGTAGGTTTCAGCAGATTCGAGGATGTAATATTCAGCACCACCAACCTTCATCAGGTCATTAAGCCTATAGCGGAGGGGAACTGTTTTGTAGTGGTTAGTGCTCCGAGAAATGTTCCTTTAGGTATGATACGTGCTATGTGCACCAATTACGTTTCCAAACTGGAACAGGCTCTACCCGGTCGCCAGCCGTTGCCGCGCAAGGACGGAATGGGGACTATTATCCCCTGAGACCGGAAATACCTGCTAAAATATACCGCGTGACCAATGTATTTGTCTTTTTATTGTTCTTTTAAATCAACTTTTCAACTGCTCGGAGATGTGAATAGAAATCGGTTTATATCCATTGGCATATTTATACCTGTATCAGAGCGTGAACTACAGAGGGAAAGGAATTAAAATACCATGCCCGAACTTGGCATGAAGGATTTACTATCGCAAATGGCCAGTGGCCTCGAAGGAATTCGACTGCTAACCGTAACTGACAGCGATTGCATGGTTCTTTCCTCGTGGGAAGCCCCCGACAACAAACTTTCACCTGAGGCACTGGGTGAGTTCGTGCAAAAGATTAAAGACACCGTCAACACCTTCAAGAAATCGTCTAACGGATTTAGCAAGCTCGACGATATCGTACTGGGTACAGCGGTAAGTTATATGATGCTAAAGCCTATTTGTAACGGTTCCTGTTTTATAGTTGCGGATGCTGCCAGGACCGTATCTCTGGGTTCGATACGTGCTGCGTTCGCAAGCTTTACTCCACGATTAGAGAAGGCTATACCCGGGTATAAAGAAGTAGTCTCCTGATATTCCAAATTGCCGCTTAGCATTCACATTACCGGAATAAGTCTAATTGGTGTTTGGATTTTTCCTCTTATAACCTCACTTAGTTACAGGAGTATAGTTACCAAAGTTTCATAGTACTAAAGTGCTATGTTGAACTCGTACTTCAGCTTGACAATATACTATGACTTGCTTAAACTTGAATCGAGTTACGTTTTTAAAGGTAATGAAAGACCATATAGTTACTGGAAGCGTGGAGAAAGGAGGTGAGTTTTAGTGCCTGATATAAAAATGAACGACATATTAGCTGAGATGGCGGGGGGACTGGCAGGAGCCTGGGTTATAGTAATTGCCGATAGTGACGGCATGTTGCTTTCATTCTGGTCATCGCCTGATAATAAACTTCCACCTGAAGGAATGGGGGGGTTCATCACCACAATTAACGCGTCAATTGAAGCATTTAAACAGTCGACGACAGACTTCGGCAAGCTGGATGACGTCATATTCAGTATGGGTTTTTCTTCAATCGTAATAAAACCTATGGCCGATGGGGCTTGCTTCATGCTGGTTAATGCTCCGAAGACCGTGCCGCTGGGGATGATTCGAATGGCGGCCAACAATTATGCACCCAGGCTCGAACAATCGCTGCCCGGTCGCGGGTCAAGAATGGATGGTATGGGAACAATAGTACCCTGAATTTTATAGTTAACCAAAGACATAAACCCTATGAACCCCCTATACATCGGGGTTTATGGGGTTGTCTGTCTAATAATATATTTATAAAAAAGAGGCGAATTTAACAATGGCGAAGGCGGATGCGCAACAGACACTGGAGAGCCAGTTCGCTCAGCGTTTGAAGCAACTCGGCTACGAAGTAATTACGGATGCCAAGGTCAAAGGTAGTTCCGGAGCCGAACATACCTTTTCTCTCATGGCACACAAGGATGACAGCCTTTTCGAGTTTGATATTGTTATCGGGTCATCAGTCAGCCAGCGTGAGGAAGTTGGCCTGGGCGCGGTATTTAATTTCGATGAAAAAGCAAACGACGCGGGCCTTCCCGACAGGGTTTTCCTGGCTATCCCTAAGCTGGGTTCTATGGCCGCAAACTTCGCCCAGCAAGAAAACATAAAAGTATTTGATGAAAAGGCAGTTAAAGAGTTTCTGAACGCCCCGGTGCCACCGTCTAAGAATCCAAAGCCTATAGAGTTCGGTTCTAAAGCACAATTAAAAAAATCATTAGCGGAACACGGCTACAGGATGGAAGAAAACGTTAAAGTTAATGGGATGTCAGGCGCTGAGCACAACTTTGACGTCCTGGCTTATTTCGAAGATGGCCTTATCACTCAGCCGGTAAGTGTAGATTTCTCAGATACCGAGACTGAGGTAGGAGTAGAGCAGGTTTTGTCGATTGCTTCCCGAGCCCAGGACACGGGCATAGTACGTAGTGTACTGGTAGCCGCGACCAAAATCAGCGATGAGGCGAGGCAGCTGGCCGAAAGACAAAAGATAAAAATAATAGATTCCGCTAAAGCAGTATCACAAAAGACATCTACCGAAGCACAGACATCAAAAAAGGCAGCGGCGCAGGCTAGCAGGGACTCTGAGACTGTAAAGACGTCTCAGCCTGCTCCGCCCGTGCCAGCTGGGTCGCCATCAGGGGTCGCCAAAATTAACCTGCTGATTCAAACGCCGACTCCGGAGGCGCTTAATTTAATACCGGAAAAGCTGGCCAGAAAGTACAACGCCGTGCCGCTGGCTGTAAATGACAATACCCTGCGCGTGGCTATGTCTAACCCTGATGATATCCTGGCTATAGAAGCCATGGCTGCCAAAACCAAGATGAGGATCGAGCCGGTGATGGCAACATCTCTGGACGTACAGGAAGCTATCGATTTCAACTATAAGGCTTTTGGTGAGATAGGCAAGCAGTTTGGTTTTGTGGCACCAACCACTGATACTTCTGTCGCAGATAGGGCTCTGGCCGCTGAAATAGCCGACGACTCGCCTGTAGCCAAAGCATTGAACTTGTTAGTTGAAGAGGCGGTAAAGTCCCGGTCTTCCGATATCCATATCGAGCCTGAGGAAGATAGATTGCGCGTACGCTATCGCATCGATGGTATACTTCATGAGGTTACCTCGCTCCCTGTCGGTGCGCACGGACCGCTTATCTCCCGCATAAAGATTCTCGGTGGCATGAATATTGCAGACCCGCGGCGGCCTCAGGATGGCCAGTTCTCGCTGGTATCGTCCGGAAGAGAAATTGATGTCCGGGTGGCCACTATCAGTACCGTCCACGGTGAAACGGCGGTACTCAGGCTGCTCGATAAATCGATGGCCGTGCTGTCTATGCAACAGCTCGGGTTTCTGCCGGAGAGCCAGGAAAAGTTCGAGCGTATGCTTATGGCACCGTACGGCATGATTTTGCTCAGCGGGCCTACCGGTGCCGGCAAAACCACCACACTCTACGCCGCCGTCAATTCTCTGGACAAAGTAGGCCGGAATATCATCACCATCGAGGACCCGGTTGAATACCGGTTTCAGGGTGTGAATCAGATACAAATCAATACGAAGGCAGGTGTTACCTTTGCCAGCGGTCTGCGAGCTATAGTCAGGCTCGACCCTGATGTCATACTCGTCGGCGAAATCAGAGACGGTGAGACAGCCGACATTGCCACTCAATCGGCACTGACAGGTCATCTGGTTCTATCTTCGGTGCACGCCAACGATACCGTAGGCGTGCTCTTCCGTCTTATCGACCTGGGCGTTGAACCCTTCCTGATATGCTCGGCGGTTATATGCATAGTAGCTCAACGGATGGTGCGCCGCGTTTGTCCTAACTGCGCTAAACCTACTGAGGTAACTCTGGTGGAACAGGCGGCTTATACTCGCGAAACCGGCGAGGAACGCAGCGAGTTCAGCTGTGGTACGGGTTGCAAGCTATGTACCTATACTGGCTATATGGGCAGAACTGTTATCTTTGAAATTCTCACCGTTAGCGATGAGATAAAAAGGTTGATTCTTACAGGGGTACCCGCGGCTGAAATTCGTAACAAGGCAATCGAAGAAGGAATGATAACTCTGGCAAAAGACGGCATGCTGAAGGCCGGTACCGGCATTACCACGCCTTATGAGGTGCTGCGTAATGCTTACTCTATAGGTGATTAAGCTGTGGTGTAAATGAGATTATCAGCATAGGTCACTATAATTCGGCTTCGCCGAAATAAAGTGAGGTGATGTCAAATGGACTATACATATATGGGTTATACGGCGGATAGACAGATAGTAAAGGGGCTCATCACCGCTACCGATGAGACGGCAGCAGTGGATATGCTGTCTAATGTTGGTTATCGCGTGGTCAGTATTAAGCCGAAAACCTCAGCTTTGCCGTCTCTGGGGCGGCTTTTCCAGGCAAAGGTTAAGACTACCGAGTTAGTTACATTTTCGCGTCAACTGGCGCTGCTTCTGGAATCAGGTGTCGGTATTATTCAGGCTTTGGAGCTACTGCAATATCAGTCAACAGACAGAAATCTTAAGGCAGTTCTGTCCAGCTTAGTCAATGACCTCCGCGGCGGCAAATCGTTATCATTGGCTCTGGCTCAGCATCCCCAGGTCTTTAACAAACTTTATTGTAAACTGATAAGCGTTGGTGAGCAGACCGGCTCCCTTGAAACCGTCTTCCGCAGTTTAGCCAGCTATATTGAGCGCCAGAGTGCGTCTGTGGCTAAGATAAAGCAAGCCATGATGTATCCCTCCATCGTTTTCTGCCTGGGAATTGCCGTAGCTGCCATAATGATCACAGTTCTATTGCCACCTCTGGTCGACATGTTCGGTAAACTGGGCGGCACTTTGCCGTTGCCTACCAGAATACTCATGGGCACTATGAATATTGTGCAACATTACGGCATATTTATAGTCATGGCTATAGTAGCGTTGGTGATTGTAGGTTTAATGTACAACCGAACACCAAACGGGCGTTACGCACGGGACAAGCTGATGTTAAGAATTCCGATGATAGGACGACTTTTTCAGGTGTCCGAGCTAGCTCGAATCTGCCGCAGCCTGGCGCTGCTATTCAAAGCAGGTTTGCCGCTTCCTGAGGTGATGAATTTAACTATTCAGGCTACGGGCAACCAGGTAATAGCCAACTCCTTGAAAGAAGTCGAGCACGATATGCTCAGAGGCCAGGGACTGGCTAAACCCATGAGTACAAAACCGGTCTTCTTGCCTATGATGGTGGAAATGGCTAAGGTTGGCGAGGAAACCGGTAATCTGGATGATTCGCTGGTTATGGTGGCCGAAAACTATGAAGTAGAAGCGGATAGACGAACGCAAGGCCTGCTCAGTATGATTGAGCCGGCGATGACTATAGCCATGGGCATAGGGGTTGGCTTCCTGGCCCTGTCTGTATTTATGCCTATTTACAGCTCCCTCAGCCTGGTAGGAGGCTAGATGAATAGACGCCGGCGGTTGTCTGTATTTACATGCTTCCGCCCTGCTCTGAACAGCGAGCAAGGTCTAAATCTGATTGAAGTCCTAATAGCCCTTGCCATATTAGCAGTTGTCGCCGTTGGTTTCCTCGCAGCTATGTCAACTTCCTCCAAGGCGGTCATAGTTGGACAGGAACAGGTGTCCGCCGAGAGCCTGGCAAAATCGCAGATGGAGTTTATCAAACAGCAAAGCTATCGGGAAGACCAGCAATACACCAAACTTGACCAGATACCAGCCGGTTATCACATCGATATTGGTGTGCAGGCACTCGACCCACGTCAGGAACATACCGGTGAAGATGAGGGGCTCCAGAAAATAACGGTTACTATCACACGTGATGGAAAGAACGTGTTTACTCTGGAGGGGTATAAATGCTACACGGGATATTAACCTTTTCATAATTGGAACGTTATAAATATAGTCACTCTCGCGAGCGGCGGGTACTTTAAAAACTGGCATACGTTGGAGCAGGTAGCGGTGAAAAGCAAAGGACAATAATGAAGGTAACCCAAAAAGGATTTACGTTAATTGAGATATTGGTGGCGCTTGCCATATCCGGCGCTATTCTGGGTGTGGCATCTGCAGCCGTAATCACCGTCATGAAAACCAGCTCGCAGAACGACGAATGGAATGTAAATCTACGCCAGGTTCAGAACGCCGGCCACTGGATTACACGCGATGCTCTTATGGCACAGGTAATCCACGATAATACCAGCGGCGTTTTCCTGGACCTCAGCTGGTCTGATTGGGACAATAACCCCTACAATGTGCAATATGTTCTTGACGGTAATACGCTGACCCGCAGTCTCAACGGCGGACCAGCTCTTTTAATCGCTCAATATATCGTCCCCGACCCTGCCTATACATATTGCATATGGGATAATACCAATAAGAAACTGACTGTTAACATAAGAGCCTCGTTGCATAACAACGACAGATATGTGGAAAAGACCTACGAAATCAGCCCCCGCCCGGCGAACAGGGGAGGTTAAGCATGAAGTTACCGCGGCTAATATCGAGAAAAGATAAGGGGCAGGCCCTGATCATGGCGATGATTTTAATGCTGCTCGGAGCAGTACTTATCGTGCCTGTTCTTTCGTTAACCAGGACCAACCTCGTTGCCACGCAGTCTGTGGACCAGCATACGCGGGAACTCTATGCCGCAGATGCCGGTGTCGAGGATGCGCTGTGGTATCTGCAGAGCGATGCACGTGCGGAAATAATAAACCACGATCTTGTATGGCCAGAAGAATACTGGCTATATGACTACCAGCCGGGTGAGACGGTCAACAGCAAAAACGTGGAGGTAAATATTGACACCGCCTGGCTTTTAGGCGGACTTCCCGGACAAAACCTGCCGGATACTGAGCCGGCTGCCAACACAGACTGGACGCTTATCGGAGCCATTAACCTCGAACATAATTCAACCTATATCATAGATATCACCACCGGATTGAGCGGCGACACGCAAATTAACCATATCGGCGTCTGGCTGCCTCAGGGATACAGCTATGCACCCAATACGGTAGAAATTAACGGCGTTGACCACAGTGGAAATGCCCTGGTCAAGGAGCCTGACAGCACTATTCCGTACCGCGGCGGCAATGCTTACATATGGTCGTACCCGGGCACCGCTTTCAAAAGCCTCTCCGACATAGCACCCGGTGGTGGACCACCGGCAGCTAAGTTCCCTCCCAGCGTCAGGTTGTCCTTCAATTACAGCATCACGCCGTTTAAAGAAGCCAGAGGATTTTTCCCCTGGATACAGCTGTACGACTCCAGCATTGCCTGGGACAATGCCGCCGGCTTCTATCACATCCAGTCCACCAGCTACACCGGAGAAACCGCGGAGACCACCGTCGAGGCTTACGTTCCCAGGGGGATAATACGCTACGTCAGCGGCGGCAGCGGCGCCAGCTCCGCCATACAGGGGGACTACATAGCTATCGGCAACAGCCTGATGACCTGCTGCTGGAACTCGATGAAGAATGGCTCGCCCCCAACCGGTCAAGACTGTAACTCCAGTGCCTGTTCGACCTGCTGTGGGAACAATCCTTATCGCAACTACTCCCCGCCACCCACTGTATTCACGGGCACGGGCTACGCTGATGCCGAGAGGGAGAGCAGCGCCACGGTGGACCCGGGTGGCGTAGCTCCCGATGTACCGAGCGATGCCAAAGTAGAGAGAGCGTACCTTTACTGGACAGCCTGGCTCAGAGGAGATACGTTGTGGATAGAGCAGGGGCAGGGCAATTGGAATTGGACGTCTTACATGGGAGATGATGCATATTGGGAGGCTCACGCACCACAAAATGTAAAGGACTGGCTGCGGGCTAATGCCTATGACGGCAGGGCTTACCTGGCGGTCAATGACACCAAAGTAACACCGAAGAATCCAGCAGACCCCGCCGGCACGGTGGTCGCCAACACGTGGTATATATCGAAAGGCAGCAGTAATGTGCAGCCTTCATACCAGTATTCATGCTTCGCCGATGTTACTTCACAGGTTAAAGCTCTACTTCCTGATGAGCCCGGCAACCTGCCCGGAGCAAAATTCACGGTAGCCGGTGTACATGCTCATCCGTCTGTTCCTAGTCCGACATGTGATTACGCTGCTCCTACGCTTGATTGGAGCCGCTCACCGAACGCCGGATGGTCGATGGTGATTATCTATTCCAGCGCTGAGAAGAAAACACACCAGATTTATCTCTATGAGGGCTGCGAACATCTTTACAACAACGGCATACCGAAAGAGCTCACCATAACCGGCTTTGCAGCTCCGCAGGAAGAAGATTTCGAGCCCGGTGAGACGAACGAAGCCAAGATGACCGTTTTTGCTTCCGAGGGAGATAAGAATACACCGGCTGCCGAATATCTGGGATTCAAAGGTCAAAGTACTGCCTATTATCAGCTAAGCGACATATCAGGTACCACTGACGTATTTAATTCATTGTCCAGCTCGGGTGGATTTACCCCCTCTGCTATATCCACATGCGGAGTTCAGGGAGAAATATCCGGAATCGATATAGATACCTATACTTCGACCAGAGCCACCGAGCCACCTACCGGTACATCTTTATCAGATATTGTACATCCTAATGACACCTCGGCAGATATTAAGGTCCAGAGCCTGGGCGACGGGTTCGAGGTAATATATGTGGTCTTCTCGGTCCGCAGCAACGCGATTCCCGCTGGCCAGGAGTTCAACGTGGGCAGCATGTTATATAGAATCCAATAAGTGCGCTTTGGGTGCACGATCTTAAAAGCCTTGCCCATCGGTGCCGTGCTTTTTTGTTTGTGCCTTTCGCCCTTCTTTTTAAGGCAGGCAGAGCCTGAATATTTTCCCCAAATGGTAAAGGGGTTACTAAAGTCCTGGTCTAAAAACCAACTAATTGCCTACAAGTTTCTATAGACACGGAAGTGCACAAAACTATACCATTAAGACAGTAATTATACGTTCCAAAATAGTATGGTGGAGGGTTCTTAAATGTTTTCAAACCGGCGAAATTTAGCGGTCGGTGCTTTCGGTGCCAGTCGTCGTGGTGAGCGGGGGTTTACCCTGATTGAAATCCTCGTAGCGCTCGCCATCTTAGCGGCCGTTGCCGTAGTTTTCCTCCTGGGCCTTTCGACTTCGTCACGGGCTGCAATAGCCAGCCGGCAGAGCGTGGCTGTTGACAGCCTGGCTAAATCTCAGATGGAATTTATTAAGGCGCAGCCTTATGATGCCGACCTGGACCATAATCCACCTCAGTACCTGATGCTGCCCGCCGACCAGATACCGGACGGATACGCTATTAATATTTCGGCGGAACGGCTAAACCCGGACGGAGCAGCCGACCCGACCGACGATGATGATGGACTTCAGAAGATAACGGTCACCGTCTCCCATAACGGAGAGGTGGCATCCACGCTGATTGGATACAAGGTGAACCGATGAAACTGAAAACGGGCCAGAAGGGCTTTACACTGCTCGAGTTATTGGTCGGTATATCAATACTGGCTTTCATCGTGGGTGCCATATCTATGACTGTTATCACGCTTATGAGGCTCAGTCCCCAGAGTGCTAATCTGGCAATCGCTCTGCGTCAGGTGCAGAACACCGGCTACTGGATTTCGCGTGACGTTCAGATGTCACAGGGTGCAATTGAGGATAACCCGGCACCGCCGGAAGTCATCAGCCTGACATTACCTTATGAATCAGGTGGTACCATTGCCAATAAAACGGTATCTTACCAGTTCGAGAATATAAATGGTCAAGTATGGCTGACGCGCAACGATAGCGTTGAGGGACAAACCGCGATAGCCCAGTATATTTCAGATACTAGTGTCGCATATAACCCTGACAACAATACATTGGACTTTACTATTGAGGCCACATACCGTGGAGTACCCGTCAGCAGGCAATACGATGCTATGCAGAGAGTCCCGGCGCCCTAACACAGTAAAGAAGGTGAGATGTGAAAGTATTTAACGATAGATTGTTACCGCGAGCGAAACGAAGCAGGGACAGCATTTTTACCAGGATTTCTTCTTCGCTGCCGCTGCTGGCAACAAAGATAAAAAATATGCTGGCAAATGAATCCGGGCAAGTGCTTCCACTGGCGCTTATTTTGCTGGTACTGGGAGGTTTGTTGGTCGTTCCTACTCTGAGCCTTATGTCTACCAGTCTGAATGCCAACCATCAGGTTGATACGAAGAATCTCGAGCTGTATGCCGCCGACGCCGGTGTAGAAGAGGTGATGTGGCATATAAGATACGAACCAGGCTTTGCGCTTCCACCCGTTGGCGAACAACATCCTATAGATGTCCCATCAATAAACGGCGATACAGTTACCGCGGTATTGGAAAGACCCGATGCAGGACAGTCCTTGAAGATAATATCTACCGCCACCAGCCCCAATGGGCATAGTACTACCGTAGTATGCTATCTCGACGTCTCTGGCGGTGCCGACATATGGGACTTTGCCCTGGCCAGCCTCGGTGGTGACATAAATCTGTTCGGAAACTCGGAAACCAATGACTCTGACGAAGTGCAACAAGGAAATATTTACTCCAACGGAGATATAAGCGTAAGTGGTAATGCGGAAGTAAACGGTGACGCCTCCGCCGTCGGAGATATAAGCACGAGTAATCATGGCGAAATAAATGGAGACCAAGTTGAAGGCGTACTTCCGCTTGTCCCAGTCACGATTGACACGCCTGCCTTCAGGGCGGAAGCGGAGAATATCGGTTGTGAGTCTACTAGCTGCGGAGGCACGTCTTATCCGGGGGACCTCACAGTCAACTCCAGTCAGACCTTTCCCCAGATAAACGTGACCAGAGACCTGACCGTTCAGGGTATATGCACGGTTACATTTCAGAACACAGTCTGTGTCCACCGAAATATGAGCATCGGAGGAATTACGACTACTACATTCAATGGTCCCGTTATAGTAAACGGTAACTTAACGATTAATCCCACTGGCACGGTGAATTTCAATGGAATAGTTTGCGTAAACGGCAACGTTAATATCAGCGGCAATTCAAATGTGCATTTCAATGGTCCGATGTGCATCAATGGAAATCTTAGTCGTACCGGCAACGGGACCATGGATTTTGGCCCCACCTGTTTTATCGGAGGTTCGTTGGACATCGGAGGGAACACCGATGTACCTATAGGAGACCTTCTGTATGTAGTGGGGGACATAACAACGGCTGGCAATGTTGACTTAACGGGGGGAGGTCATGTTTTTTCAGAAACGGGCGACATTTCGCTCTCGGGTAATGACACACTGCTTGCTGATGACGTGCCATTTATCATGGCTATAAGCGGTAACGTGGACGTAACAGGCAACGCTGACCCGGTATCGGCAATAATATACGCTCCTGACGGCATAATCTCTTTGTTGGGTAACTGTCATTTGATCGGATGCGCTGTCGGCAGCGAGGTCAGCGGAGGCGGAAATAGCGAAATTACATACCTGATGGATCTCAGAGATCGGGATGACTTGCCTGGCAGGGATGGCGCGGGTCACGGTGATGGCCTTGGCTTGCAAATTCGCAGCTATGAAATAGAGTAGCCGCCTCTCAAATGAGATAAACCCCCAACCGGTACCAAAGTTTCCTGTGATCGGTTTTTACTTACCCGTCATGCATTTTCATACGTACAGCAATATAGTTATAGCTGTCGCTAAAGCTAATGCCGGTGTCGTTGTTTTTTTATAAATAAAAGTGTTACACTAGTTGCGATAATGGTTCAACAGGAGTCGCCTGAGAAGAAGAAAGGCTTCCTTGACAGGCTGCCCAAGCTGGGCCGGGTAAGCCAGCTTATACTGGTTATTGGCGGTTTTTTAGTTATATTCGTGCCATTATTGCTAATATATCAACAACAACCGCAAAAACAGATAGAACTGAAGAATACACTCGCCAATCTGCAGAAGGTGCTTGCCGTAGCCGAGACGCCAAAGGCAAAATATGAAGCCGAGCTGGCACAGGCCACGGCTGAGAACGACGCCGCCATGGCCGTATTTCCCGCGCCGGATCAATCACCCGCAGTGCTTGAAATACTGTCACAACTGGCTTCGGAAAACGATATATATGTTACAGGGACAGCAGTATCGAGTTCAACACCGTCCGGGAGTATAGGTCCTGTATTGTCGTTTTCACTCAATCTTAAAGGACAGGTGCCTAAATTCGAGAACTTCCTGCTGGCACTGGATACGAAGCTTCCGACAGCCCGAATCACGAGTGTGACATTTGCGATAGCCTCGGAGGGAAAGGAGTATGATACCGCCGCCGTTAAAATCGACGTATTGACTTACGCAGGTAGCCAGTAATAGATGATTACTCTGGATATTCAAGATAATTTCATAAAGCTGCTGGTAACTAGAGGAGGACAAGTGGAAACGGCTGCCAGCCTGCCTCTGGAGCCCGGTCTGCTTCACGACGGTGTCATCATCGACCCATCCACCGTCGGGCGGCGGATTAGCGAACTAATGGCGGCCAATAGTATAGCTGAAAAGAAAGTAGTTGTGAGTATCAGCGGTATTCATTCCATCTACCGCACGGTTCCCATCCCTAAATTACCGAAGAACCTATTGGATGAGGCGGCAAAGAGGGAAATGGAAAGGGTAATGCCCGTGTCCTTAAACGAGCTCTATACATCGTGGCAGTCAGTCAGCATGTCGAACATGGAATCCATTATCTGCCTCATCGGCTTACCTCGCAACACCGTCGATGCTATGTTGGAGGCACTGCGCCAGGCAGGGCTCCAGCCGGAAGCCATGGAAATCAGGCCTTTGGCTTTGGCCAGAGTTGCCGATGAGAGAGATGCTATTATAATCAACGCCGAACTGCAGAGCTTTGACATAGTAGTAATGATTGATGGCATACCCGAGTTGCTCCGCAGTCTGCCTTTTACCGCCGATGCAACTTCACCTGATGAAAAGGTAGCCGAGGTAAAAGAGGAACTGGACAGAACCATCGCCTTCTATAACTCGAGTCATAAGGGTGCTGAAATTACGACAAATGCGGCAGCTTTCGTTAGCGGCCAGTTGGGTGAGATGCTAGGACATACACTAGAGCACAGAGTTAAACCGCTACCTCAACTATTGTCCTATGCTGATGGCCTTAATACTGGCGAATACGCTGCTAACATCGGTTTGGCTCTGAGACAGGCAAGGCCCGATATAAACCGCACACAGGTTAATCTGAACGTTACACCCGAAGCTTATCTGCCAAGGCCTTTTCCAATCGTACAACTTATTTCATGGGCTTTCGTTCTTCTAGCCGTTTCAGTGCTTGTTCTATTCGGTGCATTTACTTTGCAGTCGTATCGGACAACCCTGGACTTGCAGATTCAGGTTAGCAACGCCCAAAGGCAAGTCCAGCTTAGACAGGGAACACAGTCCACAATCAACCAGTTACAGACAAAAATCGATGCTGCTCAAGCGGCAGGTGCCAAATTTACCGGGCCGCTGGATACCGCCAAGGCACAAAGAGAGAAGGTAAATGGCGATTTGAGTGCGATAACCAGCCTACTGCCCGGCATCATTGAGCCTAATTCAATTAGCTATGGCAACGGTTACACTATAACCGGCACCGCACCCGACGATACAACAGTCGTTAACTACGTCCGCGACTTAATCAACTCCGGCAGGTTTAAACAGGTGCTCATATCAAGTATGAACGAGCAACAATTCAACCAGTGGAGCTTCTCGCTGGCTTTACAATAGTCTGGTATTCCTCGGCTGGCTTTCACCTCGAATAAATTTTAAACAGCAATTCTTACATCTGGCTTTCTTCGAGTCATACGGCGTAATTAGAGGCACGGCATTTAAAAAAAACAGAGCGGCACATCGTGCCGCTCTGTGCTCAAGATGCCTTTTAAGTTCTAGTGCAGGTCTGGACAAGTAGGCCACAATGGTGTGGTCATAGTGCAGTCTTGACTTTCTACCCTCCCAGTCGAGGGATCTATGGTGTAGGTGCAGTTGGTTGCAGTAAGCAGATAATCCGATAGGTCGGCTTCGGTCGATGGTTGTACCGCATCTACCACTGCTGCTGCAGCCGCTGTCTGAACATTATGAAGCTCGGTACATGAAGCCTGTTCGGCACCTCGGCCGATAAACTGGGTAACACCCAAGGTGACTACGCCAGCCAAAATGGCCAGGATACCAATGACCACCAACAGCTCGATAAGGGTGAAGCCCTTTTCGTATCTGAACAAATAGCGCATTTTGCTTTAACCTCCTTCCTGCTTTAGTGCTTACATACTATATCAGACGTGGTTATATGTCAACGTGATTAAGTAGCCAATTAGTACATTGAGTTAATAAGAAATTAGTACTATATAAGCGCTGATTGTATAGTACATAAGTACCAGTACTAATTCGGCAGCTGAATTATGGGATTTAAGGTGAGAATTTTCTGGTGTTGAGCTGTCATATATAACGGGCTGACAAAGGCTCTATAGAAAGTTTATAATCACAACACAGTGGAGCGGCCATTTAACATGCCTCGTATTTACAGGCGAGCTATCGAGATTCTGTGGCTGGCCGTTATTTTTCTACTGCCACTGTTTTTCAATACTTTAAGCCATCAGGCTTTCTATCCTGCTAAGGCGCTATTGCTCCAATTCCTGGTCATGGTAATGCTGGGTTTTTGGGTGGCCTGGTGGCTGCTGAGCCGGACTGGCCATAGTAAGCTGAGATGGCACGATATTTTAAATTCTCCGTTACACCTGTCTATACTGGTCTTCGGGCTATTGACAGCAGTTTCCACCGCAGCTTCTATCATGCCTGCCGGAAGCTTTTGGGGTGACTATTCCAGCAGGCAAGGCTTGCTGACTCTGACCTGCTGGATACTTTTCTTTTTAGTTGTAGCCCAACAACTTCGTCATCGGGAACAGGTATTCAGAGCCCTGTATGTATTGCTTTTATCCTCGGGTATCGTGTCTGTTGTTGGCATTCTGCAGAGCTTTTTCCCGGGCATGATACAGGGAATAGAGTCTACGGGCAGGGTATTCTCAACCATTGGCAATGAGCTTTCGCTCAGCTGCTTTCTGGCTATGGTTGTTCCATTTAATCTGGCACTCATAGTTTATTCATGGAGGAAAAAGAAGGAGGGTAACAATCTTAACCTATTAATCATCTTGATTGTCCTGCTTGCCCTGCAATTATGGTGCCTGGCGCTGGCACAATATTCTATAACAATTCTTCTATTTGCCATCGGTCCTATTATTTTCATCACTTTACTTGGCATAGTTAGACAAAAAAAGCTTATTGCCGGTTTCGGTGTTTTGTCTCTCTTCGTGTTAGGAATAATAGCGGGTTTACTTTTAATACCTATTCTTTCTTCGAACGTAAATACCAAGACTCCCGAAACGGTAAATTCCAGTCCATCTTTCACTGCGGAAAGCGTGGGACTTACAAATCTTCCCGGGAGAGTAATGTACTGGCGGAGCGCCATCGATATCGTGGTAGAGTCGCCTGAAATCCCTCTTTCCAACGATAAGCTACATTGCTTACGGCGTTTTATCGGCTACGGTCCGGAGACCTATATCATTACTTTCCAGCGTTATGTACCGCCAGACATGCAACATTACGGTTATCTTTTACAGTTCCCATTTACGCAGCCTGAAAACCACTATCTGTATCTGGCTACTACGGTAGGGATACTGGGTTTAATCAGCTTTCTATCTATTATCGCCGTCTTTTTCTATCTATGCTATCGGTATGTTCGCCGTGCCGCAGCTGATGTATATAAACTGCTACTGTTAGCCATGATGGCCGGCGTGATTCAGTACATGGCTTACTTGTTTTTCAACCCGTCTTCGCTATCGCCGGAGCTCGTGTTCTGGCTCATACTTTGTTTTGTTCCGGTAATCGGAAGACTGACAACGATCACTGGTTCTGAACGTATTGCAAGAGAAAGCATAGCTGAGTTTGCCGGCAGTAAACATCAGAATAACAAGGTGAGACGATATTTTGCTGCTGTCTGTGCAGCCCTACTTATCCTCATCGGATTCGGAATAACGGCGGGTCCGTTTATGGCAGATATGTATTTACAAAGAGGATTTAATCTCCAGGCGAAAGGTAGTGACCAGGCCTTATTTGCTTTTGAGACAGCAGCCAAACTATCACCGGAACAGGCCGTCTACTGGCACTGCCTGGGTCTGTATGATTACGCCGCCGCCTATCCTCTGAAAGAAGGGACGCTGAAAACGCATATTTTGACTCTCTCTGCCGACGCCTTTGAGAAAGCAAGACAGCTTGAGCCTTATATAGTCTACCGGAATTACGTGCTTGCCGATTTCTACACCTATTGGGCAAAGACAGGAGCTACGGATAAATGGCCTCTGGCGCTGTCCTTATACGACATAGCTTCACAGCTAGTTCCTGACAATTCTATAATATTAGATAAATGGGCGCTGGCGCTGATTGTCAAGGGTGACTTCGGCGAAGCTCAAGAAAAGCTAGATAATGCGGCGCAGGCAGACCCGAATTGGCAGGTAACATCTTTCTTTTACGGGCTTCTCCTAGCCAGAGAAGGGAAAAACGATGAGGCTGCCGCTAAGATTATCAAAACGATAGAGCAGAATCCGAGACATCTCAATTCCTTCATCGACTCGTGCCGTCAACTGATAACCTATGATATGGTAAGTCCGTTAAGAGATGCTTTGGAAATATATACGAGTGAATCACCTGACGACTGGATCGGCCATTACTTGCTTGGAATAACAGCTCTGTTCGATGGCAATGTCGATGAGAGCCTTGGTGAATTAAATAGTTCTGTACTTTTAGTGCCAGACGACTACACCGGGTATGTTATCCAGGCCATATATAGGCTATCTACCATGAGCCCCAACTTCCAAAAAACACTCCCAGCCGTGGCAATCGGTTGGAAGGATAAGTTAGCCCAGAGTCCCGACCGCGACACCCTACTGCCGTTACTTAACCAATTAGTGAACCCACCACATTGAGGCACAAACCGTAATTTTCCAGTATTTATTTTATGTAAAGTATGTTCCCTGCTGTTTTTAATGCTAAATCTATTCGATTTTGATATGATATTCCGCAATACAGCTGGCCATAAACCGC
Source organism: uncultured Dehalococcoidales bacterium (assembly GCA_964545945.1). Taxonomy (GTDB): domain Bacteria; phylum Chloroflexota; class Dehalococcoidia; order GIF9; family UBA5629; genus 9FT-COMBO-48-23. The sequence goes on along the minus strand of CAZJID010000020.1, from coordinate 4,060 downwards.
TTTAATAATCTACTTAAGCAATTGGTATGGCAGGTAAGGATACTATCAGACTTATTAACGAATCGGCCGAGAGGTATATCGACGCTGATGGTCAGACCACTCCTGTTATCAGTTTGAAGGCGATGACTGTAATTGCCAGGACACAGGAAATCGCTGAAAGAGATATTGAAATTGCAGCCTTGAAGAACGGCGTCGTGCCCTGGAGATATCTCCGCAACATGGGCACAATCGGTCTTGACGGGCAAGTTAAGCTATTGGAATCAGCAGTAGCCGTCGTAGGTGCCGGCGGCTTGGGCGGTACCATAATAGAGCTTCTGGCCAGACAGGGAATAGGCAGCATTACCGTTATTGATGACGATCGTTTTAATGAGCAGAACCTGAACCGTCAGCTCATGTGTACAGAGAAGAACCTGGGTAAATACAAGGCGGTAGTAGCGACACAACGGGTAAAGCAAATCAACTCAGCGGTTACGATTAAGAAATATCTGGAGAAATTGACCGATGAGAATGCGCTCAGATTACTGGATGGAGTTCTGGTAGCTGCTGATGCGCTTGATAATTTACCGTCGCGATTTGCACTAGAAGAAGCCTGCCGCACTTTGAAGATACCTATGGTGCATGGAACTATTGCCGGCTTCTGCGGTCAGGTAATGACCATTTTCTCGGAAGATGCCGGTCTAAGCTGCATTTATGGTTCGTCAGAAAAGTGTCCGGCTCACGGTCTCGAAATAGAAACCGGCAATCCGTCGGCTACACCGGCAGTTGTGGCTGGCTGGCAGGTTCAGGAGATAGTCAAGATTATTACCGGAATCGGCAGGCCGATTCGAAACTCGCTCCTAGTGCTCGATATGATAGAAGGTACCGCTGACAGAATTGAATTTACCAAATAATGAGACTAGTAGACGTTTAAAAAAGAATGGTATGGTTTAAAATGACTCACGATGATGTAGCCCCGACCTTTTAAGGTCGGGGTCATGAGGCTAAAGCCTCATGGCTACATTTTTTGCTTTATATAGTGGGGATAATATTTTAGATGATTGTTTTGTGGACAGTATTATTCTTCGTGGTTGGTGCCGCTGTCGGCAGCTTTATAAATGTAGTCGCTGACCGCCTGCCTGAGGGAAAGTCCATAATCTCACCGCCGTCGCATTGTTTTGGATGTCAGCGCCAAATCACAGCGAGTGACAATATACCTATCGTCAGCTATCTCTGGCTCAGAGGTCATTGCCGCAACTGCGGTGCCACCATTCCCCAGCGCATTTTCTGGACGGAATTGGGGACAGCCATGTTATTCGCTTTACTCTACTGGCGCTATGGCCTCACCTGGGATCTAGCACTGGTGGTCCCATTCTGCTCTATATTCATACCGTTGCTTTTGATTGACCTTGAACACGGCATACTGCCCAATAAAATAGTGTATCCGGGAGCAGCCGCCGCTCTGGTTGCGGCAGGCCTGGGTTCGATATTCGGTTTCGAACCGAGCTATATCGTCGATATAGGTTTCCGACTGTGGATTATCAATGTTGCCATCGGCGGCGCTGTCGGGTTTTTACTGTTGCTTATCCCGGCTTTGCTTTACCGGGGTGGTATGGGCTGGGGAGATATTAAGCTGGCAGCGCTTATAGGCTTTATCGCTGGCTTACCACTGGTTATTTTATCTCTATTTCTGGCAGTGATTGTTGGCGGCCTGGTAGCTGGTATATTGCTGATCCTTAAAAAAAGAAGCCGAAAAGATGCCATCCCGTTCGGGCCCTTTCTTGCGGTGGCAACCATATTAACATTGATCTGGGGCAATTCAATAATTACCTGGTTGTTTCATTCATAGCCCACATATTATCTTTAAATCATACAAAAGTATGATTAAGTATCATCAATAAGTATTAACTTAAGCTCAACCATTTTCCCCGATAAAACCAGCCAGACACTCGTTACCTGATTAACGCCGTTATTATAGAATCTCTATATAGCCTATTAGTTCAGATATAATTATGAAAGATAAGACTGTAATCAAGGAATTCCCTATTGTATTTGGTAGCCATGGACTGCAACTCAAAGGCAAGATTTTGCTTCCAGCAGATGCCACAGAGAGCAAACCTGTACCCGGCGCTGTTTTATGCCACGGCTTCGGCTCTGCCCACCGGGTAATGGAACCGGCAGCTAAAATAATGGCGGCCCAGGGCGTAGCCAGCATAATCTTCGATTTCCGCGGACATGGAGCCAGCGAGGGTGCTGTGGACGGAAAACTGGCTGAGGATGTTGTCGATGCCTGGTATATATTATGTCAACTACCTGAAGTGGATAGTCAACGTGTCGGCATCGCCGGACACAGCCTTGGAGCCATGTCTGCAATTATGGCTGCGGAGAAGATCGAGAACCCGCGCGCGCTGGTGGCCCTATCCTGCCCTCCTGAAACAGATGGCGAGCAACCCATCAGCGGCGAGAAGAACTTTGGCAGATGGGGACGTGAGCTCAAAGTTATCATGGAATACCCTAAACATGGCGCCTTCCCCTGGATGAAGGGGGTTGCTGCTCTTGCATGCCGGATATGGATGTACCTGGGTTGTTTTAAGGTAAGGGTGGACTGGCAGAGATTTATGGATGCGTTTCCACATATGAAGATGTCTGCGGTGCTTAAGAAGCTGGAGAATTGCCCGAAACTGTTTGCCTTTTGTGAAGGCGATAGAGTCACGCCCTATCGCAAGTATTTACCTGTTTTCGAATCGGCCTGCCGGCCAAAAGAGCTTCTGCTGGCCAAAGGCGGCTTCCACACAACCCCTTTACTACCCGGTACCATGCGTTCCCAGTGGACCAACTGGATGGTGGAAGCGTTGAATGGTTCAAATAATAACCTGGAGGGATGACCGAATGAGAGTACTTATTACCGGTGGAGCCGGGCGGCTTGGAATAAATGTCGATAAGGCCTTTATTAAAGGAGGCTATCAGGTTCGTGTCTTCGACTTGGATACACCTGCGAATAGGAAGAGTATAAAGCAGCTTCGAGGAAAAGCTGAAGTCTTCTGGGGAGATGTCACACGTCCCGATTCGGTTCGTTGCGCACTTGATGGCGTCGACGCTGTAGTCCACATGGCCGGTATCCTGCCGCCGGTGGCATACGAAAGGCCTGAACTCGCCGCCAGTGTTAATGTGGGCGGCACGAAAATAATCGTTGACACATTAAAACAGCTTGGTGGACAAATTCCTTTTGTGTTTACGTCGTCGGTTGCTGCCTTTGGTCCCACACCTGATGCCTGTCAGCCCCTTTGCCCCGAAGAGCATGATGCTAATCCTCAAGGAGCCTACGGTGAGACAAAGCTCCAGGCTGAGGCTATTATTAAGGAATCAGGCATTGAGTATGTGATTCTGCGCCTTACGGCCACAATGTACCTGAATTTCTCACTAAGTGACCTTAAGCGCATGTTCAGCGTGCCATTGAACACCAGGGTAGAGTACTGCCATCCGGACGATACGGCATCGGCAATATTTAACGCTATTAATAACTTTAATGAAGTGAAAGGTAATATTCTGATCATTAGCGGCGGCCCGGAACAAAGAATGCTGTACAAGGACATGATTGGTGCCATTTTAAGGGTTATAGGACTACCGCTGCCTCCGGCACGTAAATTTACTACAGAACCCTATTATCTGGACTGGTACGATACGGCTAGGTCGCAGAAGCTGCTCAATTTCCAGCATCGAGGCTTCGGCCAATACATAAGAGACTATTCAAAGCAACTGTCCAGGCAGTACGGTCCGGGATTTATACCATTCATGCGCCACTTTGTCGGTCCTGTTTTAGGTAAAGCCATTGTTCAACTTTTCTAGAGTTCTTTAGCCAAAACCACATTGCATCCCCTTGTGCTGTGTGATATACTTTTCAACCAGGGCAACCTTTAAGCCAGTCCAGAGAGGCTGGCAAGGGAAATATGAGGAATATTTGTAGGTACATAAACCCTCCGGTTGGGAGTGCGCATTTAAATGCCTCGTGCCATTTTCAGGCAGGAGGATTTTTTTATGTCTGAGAGAACTCTCATGACCCCCGAGGACATACAACTCGCCTTGG
>CAZJID010000019.1:0-26760 GCA_964545945.1 uncultured Dehalococcoidales bacterium | reverse complement strand
CGCCTCCGTCCCCGATGCAGGATTGGGCGCTACCTATGATTGGAATGTAACCGGCAACGGTAACCTTACCGGAGGCGACGGCACTAACTCCATTACCTGGGACGCCAGCGCTGCCGGTATCGCCAATATCGGAGTCACCGTTACCAACACCAATAATTGCTCCTGCTCCGATAACGTGGATGTCACCGTTAACCCGCTGCCCGTTGCCACCGCTTCCAGCAACTCACCCGTCTGCATTGACGCTACTATGCAGCTTACCGGCGGGCCCAATGGCATGTCACATTACAGCTGGACCGGACCTAACGGCTTTACCTCAGACCAGCAGTCGCCGTCCAGACCTAACGCGACTGGAGATATGACTGGTGACTATACCTTAATTGTCACTAACGATAACGGCTGCGTCAGCGATAATGTCACAGTATCAGTTATCGTTACCACCTGTTTCGGCGGTGGCGGTGGCCCTGTTGGTACTTTTACTGCGCCGACCCCCGCAGTCACTGCCTGTCCTCTGACCCTAACGGTAAATATGCTGGGCGAAATAACAACGGCCAAAATGACCTCGGACGGCGTGCTCTGCGAAAACTGCCTGGCATTCGACCCGCCAAGGCAAAATAGCTGGGAAGCCAAAGAGGGAACAAAGCTTACTTTGGTAGGGAACCAGGTACCACGCCTTATTAAAGTTACACTGGCAAGCACGTCTCCTCCATCCAGCCCCTCAGAAACAATAGGACAAATCTATGCCATCAATGCTTATCCTTCACTTAGTGCCACCAATCCGCTAGCTATTAACATCTCACCGCTCTTTATCATGGCTTCGGCTTATGACCCGAATCAGTTACCTACCGGTACGACGGAGGTAACATTCTCCTACTACCCCAATCCTAACCAGGGCTGGCTGGCCATGGGTTCACAGGGCGTCGTCGCCGAACTGGGTAAAGCCCAGGGCACGCTGAACTACTTCGTACCGGATACTTTGCTGGCCAAGCTGGCAGGGGCAGCTGACTTTAAAGTAAGTAATCTGAACATCAATCCCACTCATACACAACCCACACAGCAGGTTACTATCAGTGTTAACGTGGCCAATACCGGCGGCACCAGCGGCGATTATACAGTGGAGCTAAAAATCGACGGCATAGTTGAATCAAGCAAACAGATTACACTCGCCCCCGAAGAAAGCCAGACCGTTAGCTTCACCATAGCCAAAGACGCTATCGGTAAATATCAGATAGAAATTGCCGGCCTGACAGGTGAATTAGTGGTGGTTGGACCGACAGGGGTCAACTGGTGGCTTATCGGCAGCATTATCGTTGCCGTAATAGCGGCATTGGCTATTTGGATGCTCGTGAGATGGAGGCGGTTTAGCGGCTAATAATCGACGGCGCCAAAATCGAGCCGGTATTAGACGTAAAGTTACATATACCGGCGTTAGCTGACAAGAACAAACTCGGGCTCGCTCTCACTGTCGTGTTGACCGTTTCCGGCAAGGAACATATCGATATCAGCCTTGTTAAATCTACGGTCGCCGCGCGGGCCGATGCGGTAGGCCTTAAGTATACCCCGGTCGTTCCATCGCCGTACCGTGTTAACATGCACGTTGAGAAGCCGAGCTACCTGTCTCGCTGTCAGCAGACCGTTTGACCCATTACGACGTGACATGTTAATGAACCTCCCTTAAGTTATCCTTTGTCATCCTGTACTAACTCTACCCCATCTCAATCCTTCCTACAATCCCGCAAAGGTACCGAATCCCGTGGTGATATAGTACCCCGGATAAACTCGTACCTTTGGGTCAGATTTTCATTCAATTAGTACCTCATGTGTCAATACTGTCAACTGAAACAAATAATCTTCGTAATCGGAATTAATCGTTGTAATCTTTTCCCCTAGCCCCCAAAGGTACCAGCTATCATAGTACAATAGTCCCATATATTGTGAAGTCCTGATAAGATAAGACACTTGACACTACCTCCCCTATATGGGATTATTCTCTTGCGAAGACTATGTGATTTGGAATGGTGACGTACAGACCCGCGGTAATATCAAATGGGGGGCTATGAAGCACCGGTTGAATTTGGTCACTTGGCCGGTGCCGAGCCAGTAGTGAAACCGACCCATTGTGGTCGGTTTTGATTTATATCGAGTGTCTGAATATGGCATAAATAAAATGAAGAAGAACCAGATGAGACAAATCCTGTACTTCATATTTATAGTAATTGTTATATTGGGACTGGCGGGGCCGATGGCTGCCCCGGCCCTGGCTGCCGACACGGGCTGGTTAAACCCCACAGCCAATACTGCCGATACGGGTGGCGATGGTAATGGCTTTGAGACTAATCCTACTAGCGCTTATTCAAATGGTAGCGGGTATGCTTCTAATAATAACGGTGCCGGTGATCGCCACCGCTACTACAACTACAATATAAATATCCCTGCAGGCAACGTAATTACGGGCATCGAAGTTCGACTCGACTGGTGGCTGGACAATACTGGCGGAACCAGCAGCATAAACACCGAGCTGTCCTGGGATGGAGGTGTTAATTGGACCTCACCAAAGCAGGCAACAACTGAAAGGACCAGTGACGGTAATCCCACCGATATTTTAGGAAGTTCCTCTGACTCCTGGGAGCATACATGGAGCACAAGTGAGCTAAACAATACAAATTTCAGGGTCAGGCTCACCTGCAATTCGTCAAACTCACGAAGGGATTTTCGTCTAGACTGGGTGCCCGTAAGAGTCTACTATTGCACCCCGCCTGATTGCACGATCACTGCACCTTCCTCTGTCTACACAAATTCTACCGGGAACACAGCCTCGGTGCCAGATGCCGGAGGCGGAGCTTCATATGTATGGACCATAACCAACGGGACCATCACAACCGGTCAGGGAACGCGTTCTATAACCTGGAGCGCTGGCACCGTAAGCCCGATCACAATAGGTGTAACCGTTACCGGCGTCGACGGCTGTCAGTGTACCAGCAGTGTCCAGGTAACTGTAACCAGTCCCCCGGCCCTAGCCGTCGACATCAGCGGGAATCTCAGCTTTTGTGAGGGTGGCAATACCCTCTTAACCGCCAATGTCTCAGGTGGCATGCCGCCGTATACTTATGACTGGAGTGCCAGCACCGCCCCGGGCTCATACGTCGATAACGAATATACCGCTACCGGCGCCGGCACCGTGGCCGTCACCGTCAGCGACAGCGCTCTATGCAGCAACACCGTAGTCAGCGACACCGATACCATAGTCACCCTGGGTAATGGTAGCACTCCGCATAATGCCGTCCTGGCCTGGGTTCACCCGAACTGGTGGCCGGGGTTGGACTACAACTTCGGCTACCCCAGCAATACCGCGCAGTGGATATGGGAAACATATCAGGTAGTCCATCCCGAAGAAGGCGATGTCGTCTACTTCGAACGCAGCTTCAATATACCCTCAACTCCGTTAAACGCTATCTTGCGTATCACCTGCGACAACGGCTACGAAGCGTATATGAACGGCAACTTCCTCGGCTGGGCACAGCTCGCCGATTATAGCGGTGTACCGTGGGAAGACAGCGACTTAACCGATAACTGGGTCTATTCCAACGGCTGGCAGTCCGTCGAGACCTACTACCCCTCCCTTCAGAAGGGTACAAACACGCTGGAGATAAGGGCCGCCAATGAACAGGTGACCGGGGGTATAGCTACTGCCAATCCCGGAGGGGTAATCTACGAACTGACGTACGAGTTCCCCTGCACCGCCTCGGACTCGGTAGATGTCACGGTTAACCCCGTACCGGTTGCCTCAGCATCGAGTAACTCTCCAGTCGAAGAAGGTGATACCATTCAGCTCACCGGCAGACCTGATGGCATGAGTTCGTATTCGTGGACCGGTCCCAACGGCTTCTCCAGCTTCGACCAGTCCCCTTCGATACCTAACGCTACCATTGCTATGTCAGGTGCATATATCCTGACCGTCACCAACTCCTATAGCTGTCAGGACAATGCCAGTGTAAACGTCACCGTCAACCCGGCCAGTATACCGACGGTTACGGCCATAGATATCTTTGACGACCCCACCTGCAACATAGTTACCAGTTCCATGACTCCACAGTCCACCTACTACGCCAGACTGTCGGTCAACCTGTCTAATAACCTGGACCACCTGCAAACAGTACAGGTAACCCTCTTCTACGATGCGAGCGGCGGCAACCCTCCAGCACCGACAAGTGGCGATACTCATACCTGCGCCATTATGAGCTGCACCGTAGGTCCTTCACCTGTTTGGAACATATCATCAGGTAGCCCCACCTCCTGGATCATAGAAACTGCCGAATGCGTCCAGCCGCCATTGAACGCTACCAGCGGTAACTGGATATTTGCCTTCAAGCCGGGCAAGGTGGCTACAGAAAGTATTGGACCCGCCAACTGGGATGCTCAGGGTAAGGCAATCCGTACACCTTCCCAGACAGGTGAGTTATATGTCCGTGATAAAGCCATGAACTGGTACGGTGAAATTACTGTACCCGCCTCGATAGACTGGGGCGATGTGCCACTGGGCCTGACCTTCGAGAACACAGACTACAATCCGTCAACTGCAATCGTCACATATATAGCCAATGGCGACTACTACGAGGATATCAAGTCTTCGGCTTCCTGGACCGGAAGCGGGGAGACAGTAATGCTCGACATAGTTGGCGGCAATCCGCCACCGGCGGGTATGTTTGCCCTCATGGCAGACAATACGGCCAACCTGGGTGATGCCCTAGTTGTCACCCCGGAATACAAACATATAAACGCCAGCGGAAGCCTCACTACTGAAGCCGGTGTCATTGTAAACACTAACAGCCTGTGGCTATCACTTGGACAGACGGATATCGCGCCGGTGATTTACAGCGGCACTATCTACTGCCAGATTGCCAACCGCTAGAGTCCCATTATACGGAAATCGGCAGCGGGCTGAAATCTGTACCGTAGTCTGGCAATTAAACATGTCACCCAAAGGTACCATGCGTTATAGGAAAAAGGTACTGCATTTGTGAGGTTATGATAGGTTAAGATACTTGACACTTTGAATAGACTATGAGAATATGGAGCCACTGAATTAAATAGCGAATTAGAACTCAGGATTGGGAGGCGTTGACGCACCGGTCGTAATTTGGTCACTTGACCCGTGCCGAGCCAGTAGTGAAACCGACCCATATTTTTTATAGGTCGGTTTTATTGTATAAGGCAAATCAGGAGGTGACATTACTAAAAACAGGACAGCAACGCATACAATACAAAACTAATGTTAATATAAATATAAAATAAAGGAGGTTTATAATGTTGAAAATATTAAAAGCAAAATTGCCACTCACAGTAGCGCTGATAGCAGTTCTATCCTTGCTTGTGGTACCGGCAGCCTACGCTGCTGGAGAAGGAACAACTACAGGAAGTTTCGGCGCTAAAAGCCAGCCCCCATCCGTAGACGCAATAGGTATTTTTACGGACATCGGTTGCACCCTGCCCGCCGTCTCCATGGACCCGCAAACCGAATACTATTGCAAGGTGACGGTTACTTCCCACAATAAACTGAAGCACCTGGATACGGTCGAGGTCACCCTGTTCTATGACAACACCGGCGATCCGGCGGCACCGACCACACCCAATACTCAGACCTGCGCCATAATGACCTGTACCGTCGATCCGGAAGCCTGGGCTATTCAGTCAGGCACACCCACCACCTGGTCAATAAATGATACAGACTCTTCGGAACCGGCAAATCTCGAAAACACGACCGGTGACTGGATATTTGCTTTCACACCAGGCAAGGTAGCACATGAGAGTATTGGCACAGATAACTGGGATGCTCAAGGCCTGGCAACCAACAAGAACAGCCAGACAGGTGAACTATATGACCGCGATACGGCCATGAACTGGTACGGCGAGATTGATGTCACTACCGCCTCGGTGGACTGGGGACCCGTTGACCTTGGCCTGCAATTCGCGGATGCCGACAACCCCGAAACCGATATAAGCATCAATTACATCGCTAACGGCAACTACAAGGAAGATGTCAGGTCAACAGACTGGACCGGCTCCGGCAGCGGCGATACCGTAGCCCTCGATGAGACCGGTGGTGACCCACCCAGCGCGGACGGCGAATTTGCGCTCATGGGCAACGACATCAACGCTCTGGGCAGCTCGGTTATCGTACAGACCAGCTACAATGCGATAGACGATACGGGCACAATCACCAGCGAAGACGGCGATGACGTAATCACCAATACCCTCTGGTTATCGCTCAGTGCATCCGGTATTACGCCTGATACTTACAGCGGTAGTATCTACTATCAGATTGCCAACCGATAGGTTTTCTTAACTTGGTTTACTTATGGCGGTGGGGTTCTAACCTCACCGCCATAAACTTAAGGACAAAACCTTAGAAACAGTAACGATCGACGTGTAGCCACCATACCTTAGCTTCGTGACTTCGACAAACTTATCATCTATAATTAGCACGCCAAGATCATTAAAAAGCTCTGGTGAATACAATTAGAGAAGGAAATGACATGACTCGAACAAACAAAAGACTAGCATGGTGGGTGGCTCCACTTAGCCTATTATTAATCGCCAGCCTGTTTGTGCCAGCTCCAGCATTTGCTGGAGGGATGGCAATGTCCGGCAGCTTTTACCGTCAGGACTTCGAGATGCCACAGGGCACAAGTCTTAACACCGATGATATCTACGTGACTGTTTTTAATAATGGTACTGAGGACTTCAATGTCACGCTGTCCACAGAAACTCCCGCCGGGGTAGAGCTGGTTCTCTCAGAAAAAGATTTCCAACTCAAGGCGGGTGAGCAGAAAAAGGTTACCGTAGGTGTTAACGTCAGCGAGGCAGCAATACCGGGTGATTATACACTCAAGGTAACGGCTGAAGCCTTTAAAGAAGGTGAAGGCATAAAGCTTCTGGGGGCTGCAGGGCAGACGGCGAAACTCACTGTAACCGGCGAGGCAGCATCGGTGGAGATAACTTCCGTCACACCGGACGGTGCTCCCATACCCGCCATGGTCAGATTGTATAAAAAAGCAAACAATCAAAATCTCAGCGTTGGCTATTCCGACACCGGAAATCTTAAGATGAAGATAGCGCCTGGCAACTATCTAGCTGAGGCCTATGTTGCCGGAAATAAACTGGCTGATAAAACATTCAGCGTAGCTGCCGATGAAACAAAAAAAATCACCCTGGAAGTAAAAACCGTTTACTTCGAGGGTTTCGGCATAGTACCCAACTATAGTAACGAAACCGACGAGATGGTTTTTGCCCAGGTTGTCTATACCGTAAACAATTTAATCGAAGCATTCCCGGAAGCTAAGGTTGTACTGAAAGTCAACAAGAATGACACTCCTCTGGATGAGACTACACTTGCCACACTGGCTCCACTGGAAATAGGCAGGGTAGGCTTAAGCTACAACTATATCCCGTCCGGAGGCTGGCAGAAGGCGACTTATACTTTTAAACTCGAGCTTCAGATTGGTGGCCAACCCTATACCAGCAGTAAGGAAGAAAAAATTGAACTCGGCAGCGGGGCTTCAGCGCCCTCAGATAAAATTAACTGGCTCCTCATCGGGGGCATAGGCGGCGGGGTAGTAATACTGGTGCTTATTATCATCATCGTAATGATGCGGAGAAGAAGATATTATTAATCCCAGACATCAAACATGAAATCAGATGAACATATTCAGGTTGAAGTATGGTATTTTGCTACTGGGTTTGCTGCTTTGTCTTCTGCCCGCAGAAGGTTATGCAGATGGTACCGTAACGGGCAGCTTCACGGTATCAGGTACTCAGATTAGTCTGGCAGTGGGCAGCCCTACATACACCAGCCTGACTTTATACTGGAACTCACCGCAGGTCGCCTCGGGATGGGGGCCGGCAACTCAATACGATATCCGGTATTCTCTATCTCCTATCACAACTGAGGCTCAGTGGCAATCAGCTACCCAGCTAGCGAACCCACCGATCCCCCAACCACCCGGCACACCGGAAACACTTCTCGTGATCGGGTTAAACCCATGCACGACATATTATTTTGCCATCAAAGCAGCCGATGCAACTGGAACGTGGACACCGCTTTCCAATAGTCCCCAGGGAACGACGCTGTGTGGCGGAGGCGGCGGAGGCGGCGGCATGGGCAGCCTTCCTGAATCGTCGGCCGCATGTCCCCTAACCCTGACAGCCGATATGCAAGGCAATATTACCACTGCCAGTATGACTAAGGAGGGCGTGCTCTGTGAGGCCTGCCTGGCAAAAGACACTACCGGGGAAAATTCACTTGAACTCGACAAGGATACTAAGGTAACTTTGGCCGGCAATGTAGTACCATCGCTTCTAACGGTTCAGCTCGCCTCAGCAGTACCACCAACAGATGAAAACACCGTAATAATAAGTCCGGTTTACCAGTTCAACGCTTACGCTTCTGCTCATGATACGACTCCTTCGCCAGTTACTATATCACCATCAGCCAGACTAATTTTAAACTATGATCCGGCTCAACTGCCTGGAAAGACGACCGAGGTCTACATTGCCAATTACGATACAACCCAAGGCTGGCTGGCGCTGGCGCCGGTACCGGGTGCCGTCGCTGAAATTGGGAAAGCACATGGCTTATTAAGCCACTTCTCCTTATATGCCGTGCTGGCCAGGGTTGAAGAGCCGATACCCGCCACCTTCAAGGTAAGTAACTTGACCATTGAGCCGAGCCAGGTTCAACTCAACCAGGAAATCACGGTTAGCCTTGACGTGGCCAATATGGGTAAAAGCAGCGGAGACTACAGTCTGGAATTGAAAGTGGATGGCATGGTTAAATCATCTACTAAGGTAACGGTTGCTGCCGGAGCCAGCCGGATGGTGCAATTCACTGCCGTCGGAGCTACTCCCGGCAAACACCAGGTAGAAGCAGCCGGTTTAACCGGCGAGTTCGAAGTACTTGAACCAGCCGGCTCTATCGTAAACTGGTGGCTTATCGGCAGCATTATAGGAATAATAGCGGTGCTCGCTATATGGTCAATAATAGGCTGGCAATGGTTTAAGGGCCGTAAAAAGCCAGTGCCTACATCAGGCGAGACATCCACTGACAAATCAGCTGAAAATCAGCCAAAGCTACATTGAAAATTGTAAGGTGGCTATTTAAATAATATACGAATTAGAACATGACACTGGGAGGCGATGAAACACCGCTCGCATTTTGGTCACTTGACCGGTGCTGAGCCAATATTGAAACCGACTCAAAGGCGAGTCGTTTTTTATTCAGAAAAGAGAAAGGGATATAAATGGCTTCTGCCGAAACTGAAGAGACGGAGATTTCAGGATGAAAAAGAAGATCTTTAATGTTTTGTTTGCCGTAGTGCTGGGGGTGAGCTTTAGCTTGATGGCAGCACCGGCGATAGCGGCCTCGGTTACCTTAACCATCAATGAAAACCCATCACCTGTATTCCCCCAACTCATCCCAGACCAAGCCTATGTTATCAAGGACAATGTCAACTATAAACTATACTATGCCGGAAATGATTTTGCATCAATTAATCTCGCCCAATCACCCGACGGCATAACATGGACACCTTACAGCAGCAACCCCATAATATCGGATGGGCAATATCACGCAGACGTAAAATACTACAGTACAGGATTTCCCGGAGCCAACAGCGGCACCAACCCAAGCTCATTAACCATGTATTACCGCATATGGTATGCCGGGCTGAACCAATACAGCATAAGCGGATGGAGATATGCTGAATCTCCTGACGGAATAACCTGGTATAACCACATATCCGTTGCCCAATTCGGACCCCCAGTATATAGTGCTGCCACGGGAATAACCTATGGCATAGCCGATGTCGTTTATACCCCAGGCGCGACCAACACCGGTACAGACTGGACTTTCAGAATATATGCCAACGTCCAGTGGGAGATTGGAGCATACGGCGGAAAGGAACTCGTCGTTATGGCCTTTTCCAATGACGGCTATAACTGGACAGGTTACGACCCGACCTCGGCAGGTTATGCCACGCCGGTATTTGCAGGAACGCTGGACCCCAACAGGTTCGACTGTGACCACATAGGATGGTTCAAGGTCATAAAAAATAGCCCGACAGACTGGGAAGCATTCTATTCAGGTGGGAAAGAGACGACATACAAAGCCTTGAACGGGATAGGCTACGCAACATCTACCGACGGCATAAGCTGGACGCGCCGGCAAACATTATTCACAACATCTGACGGAGTGGCATGGCGGAACCAAAGCGTATGGATGCCATCGGTGATCAAGACAGGGAGCAATTACCAGATATGGTTCCTCGGCTCAAACAATCCAGACCTGGATAGTTCAGACTGGATACAGTGGAAACTTGGGGGGGCTAACCTGACAGTTGCCCCTAACCCAACACCTTGCGACTGGGTAGAATACAGTAATAATCCGGTATTCGGCCAGTGGCTCAGTGGTGCTAAAGCTTATTATCCCAAAGTAATATATGATGCCAATCAGTTTTCAACGCACGGTGATTCTGCTTATTACAAGATGTGGTTCAGCTCAAGCAGTGGCATAGGCTATGCATATTCTAACGACGGCATAAGCTGGACTGCCGGAACAAACTCGGTATCCGGATTAGTAGTCGGGGCCAGCCATCCGCTTGTAGAATATAACTCTGACGGCTTCGGACAGAGCTTCTATTATAAGATGTGGTATTGGACTGGTAACATGACCTATAGCATAAATGACTTACGATATGCCGAATCAATCGATGGCATCAACTGGTCCAATGACCAGGCCCTTACCCAGGATGTCACTTACCCCTTAGTTACCGGCAATCCCGGGCCGGATTGGAATGCTGGCTCTTACGGACCTTGCGATATGATTTACAATCCAAGTGGCTCCAATTCTCCCGACGACATCAATCTCTGGAACAATAAATATGTTATGTATTATATGGGAACTACCGGCGGTAATGAGTGCATCGGTCTCGCCTATTCCGACAATGCGACGCACTGGAAAAGATACGGCAATGACCCGGTGCTGAGTCCGTGTACCCTGGCTAACGACCCCAGCGCCTGCTGGGACTATTATTCCGTTGGTTACTGCAGCGTTATCAATCTTTCAGGCAGCTGGCAAATGTGGTACGGCGGCGGAGAGGGAACCAACCACGGCATAGGCTATGCGACGTCGACGGACGGCATAAGCTGGACTAAGCATCCGGATAATCCCATTTTTCACGTAAGCAACGGCATACCCTGGAGTGACAATAGAACTTACACTCCGTGGGTAATATACGATGTCGCAAACTTCGACGGACATGGCGATGCCTGCCCTTATAAGATGTGGTACAGCGGCAGGAGCACTGACGGCAAATATTCTGTCGGTTATGCCTACGCCACACCGGTTGATGCCGGAACTGATCAGGATGTCTGTGAAGGAGGTAGCCCTATATCACTTATAGGTGCTTCCCCATCAGGAGGTACTTGGAGCAGCACCGGCGTCTCGGGCTCTGATTTCAACCCAACAGGTCTGCTCCCAGGACCATATATCGTCACTTACAGTTACACCAGCGCCACAGGATGCTCCAGTAGCGACGACAAGACAGTTACCATAAACGCCAGACCAATCGTTGATGCCGGCCCTGACCGGGCAATAAGCTCCGGCGGCTCGACCGTAATAGGCGGCAGTCCCACAGCCTCCGGTGGCATACCACCTTATAGCTATAGCTGGACTCCAACCACGGGTTTGAATGATTCGACAATAGCCAATCCGACCGCCTCGCCGACATTTACCACGAACTACATAATAACAGTCAAGGACAGCAAAGGCTGTATGGGCAACGACAATATGACGTTATCTGTCCAACCGCCAGCTCCCGCTGGAGGCGGAGGTGGAATAACTCCGGGATTAGTTGCCTGCCCGTTATCTTTAACAGCTGATATACAAGGCGCGATAACAATCGCCAGCATGACAACTAAGGGCGTGCTTTGTGAAAATTGTATAGCCCGGGATGCAGCAGGTAAATATGTGCTCGAGCTCAATAAGGACACCAAAATAACTCTGGCTGACAATAGTGTACCGCTTCTTCTGAAATTTGGTGAGTTATCCACGCCCCCGCAGGCACCCGAGAATACTGTAATAGTAGGTCCCGTATATGAAATCAGCGCCTATTCCACATCATATGCAACAGTACCGTCTCCAGTCGCTATATCACCACCGGCAATAATGACCTTACCCTACGACCCTAACGAACTGCCCGAAAACGCCATCGAAGTATACATCGCTAATTATGACGAGACTCAAGGCTGGCAGGCACTGGCACCGGTGCCGGGTGCAGTAGCGGAACTGGGCAAAGCCCAGGGCTTGGCGACCCATTTCTCGCCTGTTGCCGTCCTCGCCGAATTAGCGGCACCGAAACCGGCTGAATTCAAGGTTAGTGACCTGACCATCATTCCTGTCCAGGCTCAACTCAACCAGGAAATTACAATCAGGCTCAAAATAACTAATACAGGTGAACAGAGCGGACATTACAACGTACAACTAAAAGTAGATGGAATAGCGACATCAAACAAAGAAGTTACCGTTGCTCCCGGGACTAGCCAAACAGTAAATCTAACCAGCGCAGGTTACGCAGCCGGCAAACATCAGGTAGAAATAGCCGGCCTCCAAAGCGAATTTGAGGTAACTGGCGCATCCCCTTCCATCAACCCTCACTGGTGGTTTTTCGGTAGCGCGGCCGCCCTAATTTTAGTGGCAATCGGCTTGATTATCGCTTTGAAAAAATAATTCCTAATTCCAGCCTCATTCTCCACTTGTTGACTGTCTCGTGCGGCGTTATAATTCAGGTGCTATGCGCTACCGTCGTTTAATAGCAAAACTAGGGACTAACCTGCTCACCGGAGGAACGGGCAGATTGGATCATAGCATCATGTCAAATCTCGTCAAACAGGTTTCTCAGCTTCATCAGCAAGGTCACGAGGTAATCATCGTGTCTTCAGGCGCGGTTGCTGCCGGCCGACAGAAATTAGGTCTGGCTAAAGAACAAAAGAACATCCCATTTAAACAAGTGCTGGCCTCGGTGGGGCAGAGCCAGCTTATGAACGCCTATGAGCAGCTTTTCAGTAAATATAATATCGTTGTTGCGCAAGCGCTGCTCACCAAATCCGACTTGATTGACCGGGCTGGATACCTGAACGCTCGCAACACTCTTCTAGCCTTGATTGAACTGGGTGCGATTTGTATCGTAAACGAGAACGACGTTGTAGCCACTGACGAACTCGGTGAGCAAACTTTCGGTGATAACGATAATCTATCGGCAATGGTGGCCAACCTCGTCGATGCCGACCTCCTGGCATTGCTAACCGACATCGACGGCCTATATGATGCCGACCCACAGTGTCATCCAGAAGCCAGGCTCATACCCCGGATTGAAAAGATAGATGCCGAGATTGAACGTGTGGCCGGCGACACTGCCAACTCTTGCGCTGTTGGAGGTATGATAACTAAATTAGAGGCTGCTAAACTGGCCACTGCCTCAGGCGTAACAGTAATCATCGCCAACGGACGTGAACCTGATGTACTCAATAAAATCATACTCGGCAGAAACATCGGTACCATACTACCATCGCGTACCAGTAAATTAGAAAGTAAAAAACGATGGATGTTGAGCGGCTTGGCCTGCAAGGGAAAACTTGTAATCGACAACGGAGCTGTCACGGCCCTCAAAAAGCAAAATCGCAGCTTGCTGCCCGCCGGTGTGGTCAGCGTGGAAGGCGAGTTTCGACGCGGTGATGTCGTAAATATTTACGATTCTAATGGTAACCATCTGGGCTGTGGTATGCCCAACTACAGTGCTGGGGACATCGCTGCCATAAAAGGTGCTCATTCTGAGAAAATCGCAAGTCTTCTCGGGTATGAGTACGGCGACGAATTAATTCACAGAAACAACATGGTGTTGGTATAAGGA
Source organism: uncultured Dehalococcoidales bacterium (assembly GCA_964545945.1). Lineage (GTDB taxonomy): Bacteria > Chloroflexota > Dehalococcoidia > GIF9 > UBA5629 > 9FT-COMBO-48-23. Next base: position 12,802 of record CAZJID010000019.1, on the reverse strand, counting down.
GTAGAAATGAATTCTGGCATCACTGAACTCGAAGAAAAAGGTAAAGCAGCCAAGGCAGCATCCAAGAGACTGGCCTTTCTCCCCACTGCAGTTAAGAATAAAGCCTTATCAGGTATTGCCGAAGCACTTAAAGCCAGAAAGAAGGAAATCCTTGCGGCCAACACCCGAGACTATAAGGAATCCGAAGCCTCCGGTATGAGCGCTGCGATGCTTGACCGGCTGATGCTAAATACCGGCCGGCTGGATAGTATGGCTAACGATGTCAGAACCGTGGGCGCTCTGCCCGACCCCGTAGGTGAGATAATCGAAGAACACAAGCTGCCAAATGGTCTGCAAATCAGCAAAAAACGGGTACCACTGGGGGTCATCGGGGCTATATATGAAAGCCGCCCCAATGTCACCGTGGACATCTCCGTTCTTTGCCTTAAATCGGGAAACGCGGTTATCCTGCGAGGTGGCAAGGAAGCGCTTTACTCCAATCTGGCTCTGGCCGGCATAATACAGGAAGCAGCATATAAAGCTGGCGTTCCCGATGGCGCTGTCCAGATAATAGAATCGACAGACAGGTCACTGGTCGACCACATGCTTCAAATGAAGGGCACTATAGACATGATAATACCCCGTGGCGGGGCCGGCTTGATTAAATCAGTAGCTGAGAAAGCAGCCATGCCTGTGCTTACGGGTGGTATCGGCGTTTGCCATACCTATGTAGATAAAAGCGCTAACGTAAACAAGGCCGTCGCGATCGCGTACAATGCCAAGGTCCAGCGGCCCACCGTTTGCAATGCGCTGGATACTCTTCTGGTGCACGCCGAAATTGCTCCTGAGTACCTGCCTTTAATCGCCGAAGAATGGGCTAAGGCAGGAGTGGAAATGCACTGCGATAAGCGTACTTTATCCATTCTCGGGCCTGTTCCCTCACTTAAGCTCGTACCGGCAAAAGCCGATGATTGGGGTAAGGAATTTCTGGCTCTTATTGCCGCCATTAAAATTGTGGATTCACTGGATGAAGCTCTCGAGCATATCGAACGCTACGGCTCGGGACATTCTGAGGCTATAGTTGCAGAGGATAAAACAGCCGAAACACGGTTTCTAAATGAGGTGGACGCCGCCTGCGTCTACGCCAATGCCAGCACTCGATTTACGGATGGCGGACAGTTCGGCCTCGGCGCCGAGATAGGAATAAGCACGCAGAAATTCCACGCTCGCGGCCCGATGGCACTGAAAGAAATAACAAGCTACAAGTGGATTATCATCGGTGATGGACAGGTTAGGCCTTAATCCAATCCGGATAAAACCGCCTTCTGGATTTTGAATAACTGTCTAATGCCCGTCTCGGCGAGCGCCAGCAAGTTATCAATCGTTTCCTTGGAGAAAGGCTTACCTTCAGCTGTACCCTGTATTTCTACGAAGTCGCCCTTATCCGTCATCACCACATTAAAATCCACCGCTGCCTGAGAGTCTTCTTCATAGCACAGGTCCAGCAGCACATCTCTACCCAGAATCCCAACGCTGGTAGCAGCCACCGCACCTTTCAACGGGTTAGCTGACAGCATTCCTCTTTTCTTTAGATTATGTAATGCCACAAACAAAGCTACATAACCACCGGTTATTGCGGCCGTACGGGTACCTCCATCGGCTTGCAATACATCACAGTCAACGGTAAATGTTCTCTCACCCAGAACGGTCAGATCGGTAATCGCCCTCAGGCTTCTGCCAATCAGTCGCTGTATTTCCTGATTTCTGCCGGCAGTTCTTTCGGCCGAGATGCTGCGAGGTGTCCTGGTCAGCGTTGAACGAGGTAGCATAGCATATTCAGCGGTAACCCAGCCGGTACCCTGTCCTTTGAGAAAATTAGGGACCCTATCCTCTACACTTACCGAGCACAGCACTCTGGTTTTCCCGAGGTCTAATAATGCGGAACCCTCAGCAAAAGCCTGGTAGCCCAGGCTAATGTTTACAGGTCGAAGTTCACTGTTGGCACGGCCGTCTATTCTTTTCATTGAGATAGTGCTTTCCTTTGTGCACAGTATAGCATTGATTTTCACGACACAACAATGTTGCCAAAGAGAATTCTATCATTTAAATTTTAAGCCGATTACTCTTAGTTGACCCACTATACGACCAATGATACTATGTCTAATTACACCATTGAATGATATAAACCTCTGGGCGTTAGGCGGCACAGGAATAATAGCCGGTCTCTTGGGCTCGATGTTAGGGGTCGGTGGCGGCCTCATAATCGTACCCGTGCTAACCCTGGCCCTCGGTCTACCCATACACATAGCTGTTGGGAGCAGCCTGGTAGCCATCGTAGCTAACAGCTGTACCGCAGCCGGTCTCTACACCAAAGCCGGTCTCACCAACGTGAAACTGGGCTTGCTTCTAGAAACGGCTACAATCCCGGGCGCCATAATCGGCGGTTTTGCTGCTGCTTCAATCTCCCCTTCTATCTTGAGTGCCCTTTTCGGATTGCTGCTTATCTACGTTGCCTACACCATGGTGGCACGCAATCAGCTTGCATCCGAAGATATAGCTATAACCAATAGCGCTTCGATCAGATCCGATGATGCCGATAATAGCTTGTCAGCATCGTTGACGGACTCTTATCACGACCAGAATCAAGAAAAGGTTGTTACCTATAAGGTAAAACACATACCTTTTGGGTTAGGTTTCGGCTTTATCGCCGGTATTCTTTCCAGCTTGCTCGGCATAGGAGGCGGTATAATCAAAGTGCCTGTCATGCACCTGGTAATGGGGGTGCCAATGAAGGCCACCATTGCCACCAGCACATTAATGATAACACTCACCGCAGCTGCCGGTGCTTTCATATATCACTATCATGGCGACATTCAGCCTTTTGTAGTTGCTCCCCTTATCATAGGTATAGTTATTGGCTCGAGAATAGGCGTTGAATTAACAAAAAGAATCAGGGGGCTATGGCTCAGGCGTATATTCGGTGTGTTTCTTTTTCTGGTAGCCATATTGATGTTCCTTAAAACGGCCAACTTGATATAAGATACATATGGATAGGACTATGAAAAATTTAAAGTGGGACATAAGTCGATTAAAAAACTGGATAGGCCTTGGTTTCCTCGTAGGGATTGCTTTCTCTTTGACCATTATCGGCATCGGCTTCATAATGCTAGTTTATATATCGGGATTTAGTAACATACAGTCGCAGGTCAGGTTGGAGCAGTTACCCGCAGCTATAATTATCAGTTCTGGAGTTTTACTGCTTTTGCTGATTCCAATCATGCAAGTGATTCTGTCCGTGGTCTTCTTCTCAATCAGCAGGAACCGTCTATTCATTGGCATATCAGTAGCGGTTCTGTGCCTTGCTGCTATCAGTGTGGCTTTACTGCTAATTTAAATTGACCGGCAATAAAAAGCTGTGCTATGATTCTTCCAGATGTCAGCGCTTACTAGGCTGAATGAAGAAATCGAACGCTGCCAGGACTGCGAGCTAGGCAAACACCGCACCAAAGCCGTGCCCGGTGAAGGGCCCGAAAATGCAACTCTCCTCTTTATCGGTGAAGCACCCGGATGGCACGAAGACCAGCAGGGACGTCCATTCGTTGGCCCCGCCGGTAAATTCCTTGAGGAATTGCTGGCTTCCATCGGGCTGAAACGTGAACAGGTATTTATCGCAAATGTCATCAAGTGCCGGCCGCCGTCAAACAGAGACCCTCTTCCCGGTGAAATCCAAGCCTGCAGCAAATGGCTGTCTCAGCAGATAGAGATGATCCATCCCAAGATGATCGTTACCCTCGGTCGTTACTCCATGGCCAAATACTTCCCGAACCAGAGCATAAGTCAGGTCCACGGCAAAGCTAAAAAGCAGGATAACATCATCTATTATGCCATGTATCACCCGGCAGCAGCTCTACATCAAGGTAGCTTGAGAAAGACTATAGAGGCTGACATGGTCAAAATCCCGCAAATCTTAGCCCAAGCAGAAAAACTAACGGCAGACGAAGCAGAACCACAGCAGCTAAGTCTGTTCTAGACCATAAAATGAGCAAACAAAAACTCCGAATAATCCCTCTCGGCGGACTGGGCGAAATCGGTAAAAACATGATGGCTATCGAGTTCGCCAACGACATCGTGGTCATCGACGCCGGACTTATGTTCCCCGAAGAAGAAATGCTGGGTGTCGACCTGGTAATCCCTGACATAAGCTATCTTTTGGAACGTCGGGAAAAGCTGCGCGGCATAATTATCACCCACGGCCACGAAGACCACATCGGAGCTCTGCCTTACATACTACCTCAGCTTGATATACCGGTTTACGGTACGAAGCTTACCAAAGGCTTGATTACCGTTAAGCTGAAGGAACACCGGCATCAGAAGAAAGCTACACTCAAGGCAATTCAGCCAGGTGTTAAATTTACGCTCGGCAACTTCAAAATAGAGCCTTTCTCTGTTTGCCACAGCATCCCAGATTCGCTCGGATTTATTATTCATACTCCCATAGGTATTATAGTGCACAGCGGTGACTTCAAAATCGACTATACACCGGTCGATGGAAGACCTACCGAACTGGCTAAGCTCGCCCAGTTAGGAACAGAAGGGGTTCTACTGCTTCTTGCTGATTCAACCTATGCCGAACTTCCGGGTTACACGCCATCGGAGACCGTAGTCGGCGAAACGCTGGCACGCATCATAGCTGAGGCCCCGGGAAGAGTAATTATCACCACCTTTTCTTCGCTAATTTCTCGCATTCAACAGGTAATTGACGCCGCCGTCAAGCATAATCGGCAGGTATTTATCATCGGCCGCAGCATGAAGGACACGGTGCGAATCGCTTCCGAGCTGGGTTATCTCAATTCTCCACCCGGTGTCTTGAGGCGTTTCGACGAAATACACCAGTTCCCTCATAATAAAATTATCCTCATAACTACTGGCAGCCAGGGAGAGCCGACCTCGGCCCTGGTGCGTATAGCCAACCGGGACAACAACCAGGTAAAAATTATCCCCGGAGACACCGTAATAATGTCGGCTACGCCTGTCCCGGGTAACGAAGCACTGGTTAACCGCACCATCGATAACCTTTTCCGCCAGGGCGCAAACGTGGTTTATGAGAAGCTGGCGCAAGTTCATGTGCATGGACACGGCAGCCAGGAAGAACTGAAACTACTGCTAAGTATGGTCAGACCCAAATTCTTCGTTCCGATTCACGGCGAATACCGCCATCTAAGCCTGCATGCCAAGCTGGCTAAAAGCATAGGCATGCCCGAAGATAATATCTTCGTCATAGAAAATGGAAACATACTTGAGCTGGACCGCGAAAAAGGCAGGATAGTCACCAAATTGCCCGCGGGTAACGTCTATGTGGACGGCCTGGTTATGGGAGACCTGGCCAACGTCATTTTACGTGATAGGAAACTTCTGTCCCGCGACGGAATTGTGGTTGTCATAGTTGCCATAGATAAAGAGAGAGGGAAAATTGTGGGCCGCCCGGACATCGTATCCAGAGGCTTTGTGGATATGAAAGAAGGAGAGACTATTTTGGAACAAGGACGAGACCTGGTAAAAACAGCGCTGGACCATAATAACGGGCTGCCGCTCGAATCGAGCTATATTAATACTAAAGTAAAAGATACGTTAAGCAGGTTCTTTTTCGAACAGACACGGCGTCGCCCTATGATTCTCACCACAGCCGTAGAAGTCTAACTAATCATGCCAAAGAGAAAGAAGACAACCAAAACTTCGGACAGCGGTAAGGGCAAGAAAAAAAATAATTATCTTGCCCCCATTCTAAGATTACTGCTGGCAGCAGCTATAGTAGTACCAGTGGTATTGTTCTGGCCCAATATATCCAGTTGGGCAGGCGCTACCTGGGGTAACTTCAACGATTGGGTTTCTGCCACATGGGAAGGTTTACTCGGCCTTTTCGGGTTGGGATTATTGCCTACAGCCATATTCCTCGGCATACTAATCTGGATGATTGCCAGCGGACGATTCGGGCTTTTTACTAAGTACTGGAAATGGTGGCTGGGAGGCATTCCACTGGTTTTTGCTGCCTGGGGACTACTGGCCTTCTTTAGCCCGGGTAGCGGTGTGGTAAGCAAATACAGCCTAGGTGGTAGTATCGGCAAAAGCATAATCTCAGATTCGTATGCCATAGGCGCGCTACGAATCCTAGGTCTAGTTTTCCTCGGTGTTTTAATCATAGTCCCACGGTGGACCTGGCACATGATAAAGGGTGTATTCAAAGGTATCGGCAGGTTATTTGTACTGGCGTGGCAGTCAATCCGTGGGGCCAGCCAGCGACCTCCCAGAATCAAACCTGAAGCTGAAGCCGAACCTGAACCAGCACAAATAAACATTGCCCAGGTAGAGACCAGAGAACCAGTAACACCGCCACCGGCCATGACCCAGGCTAAAGCAGTCGAACCGCCTCCACCTGAAGCCTGGGAACCTGGAAAATATAATCCGGTTCTCACCGCCGGAGGCTGGCAACTACCGCCTATCACTATACTGGATAAACCTGCCGAGGTGGAGCTAAGCCGGAGCGAAATTGAGAAGCGGGCAGAGCTGATCCAGGAAGCCCTGGGTAGCTACGGCGTAGACGCTAAGGTTGTCCAGATTAATGTAGGGCCCACCGTGACCCAGTTCGGCGTCGAGCCAGGTTGGGACCGCAAATATAAAGAGGTTAAAGAGCGGGATAAGAACGGAGATATTCAAGTCCGTACCGAAGAGATATCAAAAACCAGAGTTAAAGTCGACCGCATCAGCGCCCTCGCCAGCGACCTGGCTCTAGCCCTGGCAGCATCGAGTATCAGGATTGAAGCGCCGGTACCTGGAAAATCAATGGTAGGAATCGAAGTCCCCAATACTTCGTTCGGCTTGGTCAACCTTCGAAGCGTAATCGAGTCCCCCGCATTCCAGAAAACGTCCGCGAAATCGAAGCTAGCGCTGGCCCTGGGTAAGGGTGCCGGTGGCGAAACAGTGGCTGCCGACCTTGCCCGGATGCCTCACTTGCTTATCGCCGGGGCCACCGGCAGCGGCAAGACGGCCTGTCTCAACTCCACCATATGCAGCCTGCTTATTCACAACACTCCTGACGACGTAAAGTTTATCATGATTGACCCCAAGCGCGTGGAGTTGGTCAACTTTAATACCCTACCCCACCTTATAGCTCCTGTGGTCGTGGATGCCGATAAAGCCGTATTAGCTTTGCGCTGGCTGAACCAGGAAATGGACAATCGCTACCAGAAATTCGCTCAGTTCGGTGCGCGCAATATCGAAGCTTATAACAAAAACCGGAACCCGAGTGAATCGATGCCCTATATAGTATTGGTGATAGATGAACTGGCCGACCTGATGATGGCCGCCTTCGATGAAGTGGAACGAACACTGTGCCGCCTGGCACAGTTGGCGCGGGCTACCGGAATACATCTAATCGTAGCCACTCAACGCCCATCGGTGGACGTTGTTACCGGCCTCATCAAAGCCAATTTCCCCACCCGCATCAGCTTCGCGCTGACCTCACAGGTAGACTCGCGCACCATTCTCGATGCCGCCGGTGCCGAAAAGCTGTTGGGTAGAGGTGATATGCTCTACATGCCCACCGATGCCGCCAAACCGAAACGGCTGCAGGGTACCTTTGTCTCCGATGCCGAGACCGAGAGGGTTGTATATTTCTGGGGAAACCAGCGCCGGTCGGAAATGGAGCAGGTGAGATTCGAAGATATGAGCCAGCTGGCATCTGCAGAAAAAGGCGGCGACGATGCACTTATGGAATCAGCCAGACAGCTGGCCAGTGAGCATAAATATATATCCACTTCTTTCTTACAGCGCCGACTTCGTATCGGCTATCCCAGAGCCGCGCGAATTATGGAAAAGCTGGAGGAAGAAGGCTTCAGCAGAGAACCTGCCGAACAAAATCCAAAAAACCAGGTATAGCCGGTAATCTATCCTTTGCCGTTATTCTTCTTCGATGGTAACGCTGTCTATATGGACATCCACTTTAGGCGACGAGGCTTCCATCCCCGGAAGCTGGGCTTCCACGGGCACGTCCCCTATCTTCTTTACCACATCGAGTCCAGCCGTAACCTGCCCGAAAATTGTATAGTTTTTAGGCAGTCTACCGCTCAGGTCGGCTAAAGTGATGAAAAACTGGCTGCCATTGGTATTTGGTCCGGCATTGGCCATAGCCAGAGTACCAGCAACATAGTCTCTAGTTACTTTTTCGTCGGCAAACTTGTACCCCGGTCCGCCAGTCCCTCTGCCGGTCGGGTCGCCGCCCTGAATCACGAAACCTTTCACCACCCGGTGAAATTTCACGCCGTTATAGAAAGTCTGGCGTGCCAGGAAAACGAAATTATTCACCGCGAGAGGCGCATCTTTGGGAAAAAGTTGAACCTGTATGTCTCCGTAGTTGGTCTTTATAGTCGCGGTATATTGCTTATTCTTGTCTATGCCCGTATCTGGTGGGGTGGACCACTGCATTACGATACCTCCTCTTGTCGATGGCGTTTTTACCAAATACCAAATTCAGTCTAACAGAGACTCTAACATTAGTCTAGCCTTACTGAATTCGGCAGTGTTAGTCTGACATTAGTTATAATATGGATATACTAAGATGCGCATCTTCGCCAGAGTTGCAGCACTGTTCTGGAAATATTGGCCGCGGGCAGCCTTAGCCTACACTTGCCTTTTTGCAGGCGCGGTATTGACCATACTGATACCTCGTTTCACCGGTCAGGCTATCGACTTGGCATTAGGTTCAGGCCAGCATAGCGCCCTGGTATTCTTAGCTCTGGCTATACTCGTCGCCGGCATACTTCGAAGTCTGTTTAGCTACGGCCAGGGATATTTAGCCGAGTTTCTCTCAAATAAAGTCGCCTATGACCTGCGTAATACAATTTACAACCGCCTCCAGACGCTCAGCTATGCCTTTCATGATCGCGCTCAAACCGGACAGCTCATGTCCCGAGCAACTTCCGATGTAGAGTCAGTCCGGATGTTCGTCGGTTTCGCTTTGTTGCGCGGGTTTTACTTCGTTCTGTTGATGGTAGCCATAACCGTCGTTCTGCTGCTACTAAACTGGAAGCTGGCTTTAATCAGTTTAAGTGTTTTGCCCTTCATTTCCTTTCGCACCGTAGTCATAAACCAGAAACTGCGCGTGCTGTGGACGAAGATTCAGCAGGGTATTGGCGACCTGGGTACCATATTGCAGGAAAATCTTACGGGCGTCAGGGTAGTGAGAGCATTCGCCCGTGAGGACTTCGAGAGCCGGAAATTCCACAATCAGGCCGAAGCCATCTATAACCAGGAGATTGAAGCCAATAATTTGTTAGCCTCCAACAGCCCGGCGATGAGCTTTGCCCTGCTGCTGGCTATGGGGGTCGTCCTGTGGTATGGAGGCAGACTGGTAATAGCCGGTAGTCTGACCCAGGGCGAGCTCGCCCAATTCCTGATTTACCTGGTGATGCTCAGCACCCCAGTCTATATACTGGGATGGTTAAGCATACTTTTTTCGCGTGCCATGGCTTCCGGAAAACGCATTTTCGAAATTATCGACCAGGTATCTCCAGTAAGGGAAAAATCCGGTGCCATCGATATTCACAAAATCAAGGGGCTGGTCAGATTCGAGGACGTTTCCTTCAGCTATGATTCTCACGGCACTGCTCTCAAGGACGCCAGCTTCGAAGCACAGCCTGGACAAATAATCGCCCTTGTCGGCGCCAGCGGTAGCGGCAAGTCTACCATAGCTAACTTGATTCCTCGATTTTATGATGTCACTGCCGGACGCATTACTATCGACAATACAGATATTCGCGATATGACTCTTACCTCTTTAAGAAGTCACGTCGGCATTGTCCATCAGGACACATTTCTCTTTTCAGCCACCATCAGAGAAAACATCAGCTACGGTAAACCCAATGCCAGCCTGGAAGAAATAATGGAAGCCGCTAAGACGGCGCGGCTGCACGACTTTGTCATGAGTTTACCGGACGGTTACGAGACCTGGGTGGGAGAACGCGGCATCACCCTTTCAGGCGGTCAGAAACAGCGGCTGGCTGTTGCCCGCACCATCCTGCTAAACCCACGCATTTTAATAATGGACGATTCCACGTCTAGCCTGGACGCCGAGACCGAATATCTCCTACAGCAGGCTCTGGCTGAGCTTCCAGCCGGCCGTACCACCTTCATAATCGCCCATCGCCTGCGCTCGGTGCATATGGCCGATTTAATTCTGGTGCTGAAGGACGGACAAATCATCGAACGCGGCAAGCATGCAAAACTCCTTGCCACAAATGGATTGTACCAGCAGCTTTACGGCTTACAATTCGAGCAGCAGGAAGCCTTCACTAAGCCGGTAGCTACGGTTCAGGTCGAGGGGGAAAGCGCTTCTGTATTTCCGGAAGAGAGCGAATATCAGACCACACATATCAGGAGTGAACAGACAAGCAGCCTCCGCATATCGGACGACGTTGTATATGGCAAGCCTTATGACTCGCGCGTTTTTTCACGCCTGGCTAGATACTTCGCACCATATAAGGTAGCCCTGCCACTGACAATAGTCGCCACACTTCTTTATACTTTTACTATAGTAGCCAATCCATACCTGGTAGGAGTGGCTGAAGATAACTACATCGTGGCCGGCAATCTCAGCGGGCTAAACATTATAGTCCTCATCTTTATCGGCGTGGCGTTGTTAAACGGCTTATCCTACTATGCCCAGATCAGGGCTGAAGCACGCCTGGGACAGAGCATACTCCTTAACCTGCGCAGCCAGCTTTTCAACCATTTGCAGCGTTTATCTCTCAGGTTTATAGAAGGCAATGAGGTGGGGCGTGTCATGTCACGCGTACAGGATGATGTGGGTGAAGTCGGCGACTTCCTTGATTCCGGCGTTTTCTGGGTAGCCGGTGAGTTTGTGAGCCTTATTGCTATTATCATAGCCTTATTTGCCATGAACTTGACGCTGGCACTGCTCACCCTTACAGTGGTACCGCTGCTCTTTCTATTCATAGTACTATGGCAGACAACGGCCCGTCGCTCGTTCATCAAGGTAAGGCAGGCACTGGCGCCGGTGAACGCCGCCCTACAGGAAAACATCTCCGGCGTACGCGTTATTCAGAGCCTGTCCCGTGAGGACTTGAATTCTCAGCACTTCGAGAAGGTCAATTACAACCATTTCGATGCCAATATACAGGCAGCTAGATTTTCAGCAGTCATGATGCCGGGCGTAGAGTTGCTCCTGGCATTGTCGACCGTTATCATCGTATTTTACGGAGGAACCGGGGTGTTGAGCGGCACGCTTCTTGTAGGAACACTCCTTGCTTTTATTCTTTACATGCAGAACTTCTTCGACCCTATCAGGTCGCTTACCATGGAGTACTCTCAGCTTCAGATGGCGATGGCTTCCGGTGCACGCGTCTTCGAGTTGCTTGACGTGAAGCCCGAAATGACGGGTGGCAAAACTAAACCTGGCCGGATAAACGGAGATATCAAATTTGAAGGCGTAACTTTTAGCTACGAACCTGAAGTTGAAGTACTTCATAACATAGACCTGCATATACCCCAGGGCAAAACCGTGGCTCTGGTGGGACCTACAGGTGCCGGAAAAAGCACCATCGTCAGCCTTATTGCCCGGTTTTACGATGTCGATAAAGGACGCATACTTATCGACGGCTATGACTTGCGCCATATAGACTTAGACGGCTATCGGCGGCAATTGGGCCTGGTCCTCCAGGACCCCTTCCTGTTCTCAGGAACGGTCAGAGATAACATCTTATACGGTAATCTCGAGGCAACTGAAGATGAGATAATTTCAGCTTCCAAGACAGTCGGTGCCCACGACTTTATCCTTCGACTCGAAAAAGGATACGACACTGAAGTCCAGGAACGAGGACAAAACCTTAGCATGGGTCAACGCCAGTTGATAAGCTTTGCGCGGGCGCTTCTGGCAGACCCGGCTATACTCCTCCTGGATGAGGCTACCGCCAGCGTCGACTCGTACAGCGAACACGTTTTACAAGAGGGTCTACAGCACCTGTTGAAAGGGCGCACCACAGTGGTCATAGCTCACCGCCTGTCAACCATTAGAGACGCCGACCTTATAATCGTAATCAATCACGGCCGGCTTGTGGAACAGGGACAACACGAAGGGCTGCTACGCCGCGGCGGACTATATGCCAGGCTTTATGAAATGATTTACGCCAATGTAGGAGTTCGCACGAAGCCATTATCTCGGACCAGCCATCTCACTGAGTTATAAACTCGCCTCCCGTTTTTGTGGCTTTACATCTTTAGCCCATATCAGCATCAAGCCTACTACAATAGCTAAAAATGCCGGCACCAGGAACGGAACAAATGTTATCAAAGACTGCCCGGTATAAGCAGTTACGTAGGTCACCGCTATCGGACCAAGGACCAACCCTATATCTCCGATAACACGATAGACCCCCATAGCAGTGCCGAGCTTACCCTTGGGAGCCACGTCGGCAGGCCAAGCAGCAATAGAGCCCTGAAGACCAGTAGCAAACCCATAAAAGGCCATGACCGCAGCCAAGCTACCCATGCTTTTCTGCAACGGGATCAATAAAACTGCGACGGCGCTAAGAAAGAGACATGTCATTATAGGTTTTTTTCTGCCTATCCTGTCTGAGAGCCATCCCGAGGGAAAACTTAATATAGCCGTGACAACAGCCGCCACTGTCAGTACGAGCCCGATCTTTTCCTCAGAAAGACCCAGGTCCAGAGCAGCATAAAGCGGGACAAGTGTGGACCGAACGCCAGCCCGCAGGAAAAAGAGTGCTAATACCGATAGGTTCACCAATATGAA
>CAZJID010000018.1:0-27343 GCA_964545945.1 uncultured Dehalococcoidales bacterium | reverse complement strand
ACGGGAAGTAATTATCAACTATAGGAATATAGCTTTCCCCAAGAGGATATATTCCGGAGCCATGAAGGCCATGCCGAGCTTAGTCTACTCCGCAAGCTAGCTACATACGACAAAACGTGCTATTATTATGGCTTCATTTATGGCAGACGGATTTAAAGCTATTATTTCAGGTACCGTTACCTCTCCGAAGGGCTTTCTGGCAGGAGCGGTCGAAGCGAGTATAAGGAGGCCCGGTAAACTCGACCTGGGCCTTTTGTGCTCTGAGAAGCCGTGCGTAGCTGCCGGGGTCTTTACCACCAACTCAATCAAATCGGCACCGGTACTGGTTTCGAAGAAACATTTGAAATACGGTAAAGCCCGGGCTGTAGTGGTCAACTCGGGCTGCGCCAATGCCTGTACCGGCGATTCCGGCATGGCCGATGCCCTGGAGATGACCAAATTAGCTGCCGATAAGCTCGGGCTGGCTACCAGGGACGTTCTAGTCGCCAGCACCGGCGTAATCGGGGTGCCGCTGCCTATGGATAAAATCCGGGCTGGGGTTCGCCGTATATTACCGACGAAGGACGGCGGCCATGAGCTGGTCCTGGCCATGATGACCACGGATACCTTTGCTAAAGAGATAGCAGTGGAAGTGAAATCAAAAGCAGGCAAGTTCACTATCGGTGGTGTGGCCAAGGGGGCCGGAATGATACATCCCGATATGGCCACGCTGCTTTCATTGCTGACCACGGATGCCGTCGTGGATGCTCATTTCCTGCGGTCGGCGCTGCAAAAAGCGGTGGCCGGGTCGTTTAATATGGTTACGGTAGATGGAGATACCAGTCCCAGCGACACGGTTTTGATTTTAGCTAACGGATCGGCCGGCACAACTCCTATTAAACGAGACAACGGTGAAATTTTCCAGCAGGCGCTGGATGAGGTCTGTCTTTATCTGGCCAAGTGTATAGTGAAAGACGGCGAAGGTGCCACCAAATCGATAGAGATCGCGGTCGAAGGAGCGGTGAGCGATGAACAGGCGCGACTGGCAGCACGCACTATAGCCGGTTCGTCGTTGTTCAGGGCGGCTATGTACGGTAACGACCCGAACTGGGGTCGTATTGTAGCGGCGGCCGGTCGCAGCGGAGCCAGGGTGAATGAGAAGAAGCTGGAAGTATATTTGAACACCGTCTGCGTTATGAAGGAAGGCGCACCGGTCTGTTTTAACGAGCAGAAGATGCGCCAGAGCCTGGCCGCTAAGGAAGTAACGGTGAGATTGTGCCTGAACCTGGGTACGGGCAAAGCCGTGGCCTGGGGCTGTGACCTCTCTGAGGAATATGTTACTATAAATAGCGCGTATACGAGCTAGACATCGCTCAGAGAATGAAGCTAATGAAACCTGTAGCTGTTAAAATCGGCGGCAGCACTTTAGGCGACGCTGATACAACTATCGAAGATTTGATAACTCTTCAAAAGAGGAACGTCCCGCTGGTGGTGATTCACGGTGGCGGGAACGCTATATCGAGCTGGCTGGATAAGTTCGGCATAGAGACCAGCTTTGTTCGCGGCCTGAGGGTTACCGACCTGGAGACGTTAAAAGTGGTAACGGCAGTATTAGCCGGGCTGGTGAATAAAGAGCTGGTATCGGCTATCTGGCGCCGGGGCGGTAAGGCAGTCGGCATTAGCGGGGTTGACGGCGGTCTGATTCTGGCTAAAAACAAAAGGCCGGAATTGGGCTATACCGGAGAAGAAGTAAAAGTTAATGTGGCTATACTAGAGATATTGATCAAAGGTGGATATATGCCGGTTATAGCGCCGGTAAGCCTGGGCTTGGTAGAAGGTCAGGACACGGAGATAAATTTGCTCAATGTTAATGCCGATACGGCTGCGGGCGAGATTGCAGCCGCTTTAAAGGCGGAGAAGCTTATCTTTCTAACGGATGTCCCGGGCCTCTACGATAACAATAAGAAGCTTATACAGACGTTAAACCCGCAGGACGCCAGGGAAATGATTGATTTAGGTGTGGCCAGGGGAGGCATGGCAGCCAAGCTTGAGGCCTGTCTCATGGCCATGACCAAGGTGCCCGTAACGCGAATCATAGACGGTAGAGTACCACACGCTTTGCTGGACGAGTTTGAAGGCAAAGGCGAAGGTACAACGATAGGTTGGTAATATGGAAAACTGGCAGGAACTGGAACAGAAATTCTATATGCGAATAATCAACCGGTTGCCGGTTACCCTGGTTCGGGGTGAAGGTGCCCGGGTCTGGGATACCGAGGGCAAGGAGTATCTTGATTTCGTTGCTGGCTCAGCGGTTAATAGCCTGGGACATTGCCATCCGGTGGTAGTTAAGGCATTGACGGAGCAGGCTAAAACTCTGATTCATACATCGAACCTTTTCTATACTGTTCCACAGATACAGCTGGCCGAATTACTGGTTGACAATAGCTGTCTTGACCGGGTTTTCTTCTGTAATAGCGGTGCCGAGGCTAACGAAGGTGCTATAAAGTTAGCCCGCCGCTACGGGAAACTTCACCTTAAGGGAGCTTATGAAATTATCACCGCCGCCGGTTCTTTTCATGGCCGGACTCTGGCTACTGTGGCAGCCACAGGTCAGGACAAGCACCAGCAACCTTATATCCCTCTACCGGGCGGATTTGTTCAGGCAAATTATGATGACATTGAGGCAATCGAGGCCGCAACCAGTAATCGGACCTGTGCGGTAATGGTGGAGCCTATTCAAGGTGAAGGTGGAGTTAATGTGCCTCATGACGGATATCTTAAAGAGATTCGTACCTGGTGTGATGAAAAGGGCATATTACTTATTCTGGATGAGATTCAGACCGGCATAGGTCGTATAGGTACCCTGTTCGGCTACGAGCAATACGGGGTTGAACCCGATATAATGACTCTGGCCAAAGGATTAGCTGGTGGTGTGCCCATAGGGGCTCTATTAGCCAAGGAGCGGGCTTCTGTTTTCGTGCCCGGTGACCATGGCTCTACTTTTGGTGGAAACCCTCTGGTCTGTGCTGTCGGAGTGGCGACGTTAAAGTTCGTCATTGATAATAACATACCGGCTAAAGTCAAAAAGATTGGGCAGTATTTTGTAGACGGTCTGGAAAAACTGAAAGCAAAATTCAGGTTCATTTCTGAGATAAGAGGGCGCGGACTATTGCTGGCTTTGGGATTGACTGATAATATAGCTGAAGAACTGGTGCGGGGTTGCCTAAAAGAAGGCTTGCTGGTTAATCCGGTAAAGCCGAATGCCCTGCGGTTTATGCCACCGCTTATCATCACCGAGAAAGATATTGATGAGGCACTGAGTATTCTGGAAAAAGTTTTAGCCCGGAGGTTATAAAAAATGGCAGACAAGGTAGTACTGGCCTACAGCGGCGGCCTGGATACTTCGGCAGCCATAAAATGGCTGGCCGATAAATACAACATGGGAGTCATCGCTCTTACCATAGACATAGGCGGTGTCGGCGAGCTACCCGCTATACAGAGAAAAGCTATGAAAGTAGGAGCGGTCAAGGCGCTGACTGTGGATGCTAAAAAACTGTTTGTTGATTCCTTTGTTTTCCCGGCACTCAAAGCGAACGCCGTTTATGAGAAGCAGTATCCTCTGGCGACTGCGCTCGGTCGACCGCTGATAACGAAGCTTCTGGTTGATACTGCCATAAAAGAGGGCGCTGTAGCTGTAGCTCACGGCTCCACCGGCAAGGGCAATGACCAGGTACGGTTTGATGTCAGCGTGGCCGCGCTGGCGCCGAAGTTGAAGATTATTGCACCGGCGAGGGAATGGGGCATGACACGGGAGGAGACTATTGCCTATGCCGAGAAGCACGGCATTCCCATTCCGATTAAAGTTTCCAGCCCTTATTCGATAGATGAGAACCTGTGGGGCAGGAGTATAGAGTGCGGCGTGCTGGAGGACCCTTGGGTCGAGCCGCCGGAGGAGGTTTTCGCCTGGACTAAATCGCCGGCCAAGGCTCCGGATAAGCCGGAATATGTAGAGATAGGCTTTGAGGGAGGAATTCCGGTCAGCCTTAACGGCAAGAAATTGGACGGCGTGTCACTGATTCAAAAGCTTAATGAACTCGCCGGTAAGCACGGTGTGGGCAGGGTCGACCATGTGGAAAGCAGGCTGGTGGGAATAAAATCGAGGGAAATTTATGAATCACCGGCGGCTACAGTCTTACTGAAAGCTCATCAAGCCATGGAAGCTATGACGCTATCCCATCAGCAATTGCGATTCAATGAGAGAGTATCCGGTGAGTATGCGGATATCATTTATAACGGCCTGTGGTTTACGCAGCTGCGCGAGGACCTGGCAGCCTATATGGACCGTGCTCAAAAATACGTAACCGGCACTATACGGGTGAAACTTTATAAGGGGAGCTGTGTTGTTGTCGGTAGAAAATCCCCCGTTTCCCTGTATGACTTCGGACTGGCTACTTACGATAAAGGTGATGTTTTCGACCAGAGTGCGTCGATTGGTTTTATTCAAATCTTCGGTTTGCCGACCAAGGTGCAATCGAGAGTGCAGGCCGGGGGTAAAGAGAATAAATCCAAAAAGAAAACTTGAGATAATAGAAGATAGATGGCTGAAAAAAACAAGGGTAAAAGTAATTTACGCGGTCGATTCAAAAAAGGCGTCGATAAAAACGTATTAAAATACGTCGCCTCGATTCCATTTGACCGGCGATTGTATAAGCAGGATATCGCCGGCAGCGTCGCTCATGCGCGGATGCTGGCCTCCCGGAAGCTGATATCGAAGAAGGAAGCTGAACTTATCATTAAGGGGCTCGAGTCCATCCGTAAAGAGATAGAACAGGGCAAGTTCGAATTCAAGCTTGAGCTTGAAGACATCCATATGAATATCGAGAGCCGTCTGTTTGAGAAAATAGGTGATGTGGCCGGCAAGCTTCATACCGCGCGTTCCAGGAACGACCAGATAGCCCTGGACTTGCGTCTTTTCGTCAAAGAAGCTATCGCTGACACTATCGGTGAATTAGAAGCCTTCCAGTCGGCGCTGCTGGATTTGGCTGAGGCGAATAAATCTGCAGTTATGCCCGGATATACCCACCTTCAGCAGGCCCAGCCCGTGCTGTTTGCCCATCATATTCTGGCTTATTTCGAGATGCTGCGGCGTGACGTTACGAGATTCCGGGACTGTTTTAAACGGACGAATGTCATGCCTTTGGGAAGCGGCGCTCTGGCGGGAGCAGGTTACCCTATTGACCGCGACTTCGTAGCCAGGGAACTGGGCTTCGGCGAATTGAGCAGAAACAGTCTCGATGCGGTAGCCGACCGTGATTTTATCATTGAATACGAAGCGGCTGCTGCCATTACCATGATGCACTTATCGAGGTTAGCCGAAGAGATGGTGCTGTGGTCTTCGGCAGAGTTCGGGTTTATAGAACTCGACGATGCCTACACCACGAGCAGCAGCATCATGCCTCAAAAGAAGAACCCTGATGTTATGGAGCTGGCCCGGGGCAAGACGGGCATAGTTTACGGAAATCTGTTAGGCCTGTTGACGGTCATGAAGGGCCTGCCGCTGGCATATAACCGCGATATGCAGGAAGATAAAAAGGGACTTCTTGACACGGTGGATACGCTACTGGCGACCTTACAGGTTTTTACCGGATTGATAAAGGGATTGAAGATCAATGCCGACCGGATGCAGCGGGCGATGTCGGGCAGCTATTTGCTGGCTACCGACCTGGCAGATTATCTGGTTGGTAAGGGGTTGCCCTTCCGCGAAGCGCATAAAATCGTCGGTGAAATGGTGCAATATGCTATCGGCAAAGGTAAGGGCTTTCAGGAGCTCAGCATCGCCGAATATCGCAAATTCTCACCTCTTTTTAAAAACGATGTATACGGCATTACCATAGATACTTCGATTGCGGCCCGGAATATATTCGGCGGCACGTCGCCGAAACAGGTACTGGCCGCATTGGCCGGAGCCAGGAAACTTATCGGTAAGGAGTAATGAAAAACAGGCGAGTAAAACTGGCACCATCTATACTTTCCGCCGATTTCAGCCGTCTGGGTGAACAGGTAGTCGAAGTAGCCAAGGCCGGCGCCGACTATATTCATGTCGACGTTATGGACGGGCATTTTGTGCCCAACATTACAATCGGGTCTCCGGTAGTAGCCTCGCTCCGATCGCGGACCGATTTGCCGCTCGATGTACATTTGATGATAGACAATCCCGAGGCCCATGTCAGGCAGTTCGCTGACGCCGGAGCTAATATAATCACGGTGCATGTAGAAGCGGCTACACATTTGCACCGGCTGGTCGAGTCGATTAAAGCTCTGGGGGTCAGAGCCGGGGTGTCGCTTAATCCGGCAACGCCTCTAAGTTCGCTGGATGAGGTCTTGCCTTTGCTTGACCTGGTGCTGGTTATGACCGTGAATCCAGGATTCGGCGGTCAAGCTTTTATACCCGAAATGAAAGACAAGATAATCCGATTACGCAGGATAATGGATGAAAGGCAAGCGTATGCCGAGCTTGAAGTGGACGGCGGTATCACCACTCTTTTAGCGCCGGAGGTAGCCAGGGCGGGGGCTGATGTTCTGGTTGCTGGAGCAGCTATTTTCAACTCAAAAGTGGGAGCGGCTAAGGCGCTGCAAGAGATGAGGAAAGCGCTCGGTCTAACGGGCTGATTTATGTTGATTACGCAGGCACTGGGTACACAAATTGACCTGTTTTGTTTTTCCATCGAGAACGACGGTAGCTCGCTGAATATTAGGCATCCAGCGCCGCCTGGTATGCTGTTTCGAATGGCTTATCCTATGGCCGAAGTGTGCCGTTTTGCCACAGATATCGCATTTTGTAGCCAAGTAGCTAACTCCTTTTCAATAAATCGTCTTGACAACAGGAGTAGAATTATACCACAATTGCGGGATTGTAAAAAGGAGATGGATGAAGCAAGTTATTTCCTGTAGCGGTCAGGAGTTCAGAGACATGTTTGCCGCCGGCAGCAGTTGGCTTGAGAAAACAGTTCCCGATATCAATGCCATAAACGTTTTTCCGGTGCCCGATGGAGATACCGGGACAAACATGTTTCTCACCATGCGCTCTGTAATGGAAGAGGCTGACAGAGTTTCAGACGAAAGCGTGGCGGCCGTAGCCAAGGCAATGGCTCAGGGTGCACTGATGGGCGCCAGGGGAAATTCAGGTGTAATATTATCCCAGTTCTTTCGCGGGCTGGCGAAGGGACTCGATGATAAAGACTCGATTACGGGAAGCGATTTTGCCGTAGCCCTGGCGGAAGCTTCGCGTGCGGCCTACAAAGGGCTGTCGCAGCCCGTGGAAGGGACTATGCTAACGGTACTCAAAGATGCATCTAAGGCAGCTGAGGAAGCTGCGAAAACGGACCCCGACAATTTGGCTAAAGTGGCTGAGGCCGCTGTTAATGAAGCTCGGGAGTCAGTATCCAGGACACCTCTTTTGCTGGATGTGCTGAGAGAAGCCGGTGTCGTAGATGCCGGCGGGCAAGGTATATACGTATTACTTGAGGGTGTGCTTCGATACCTGGAGGGGAGCGCTGAAGAAATGAGATACCGCAGACCGCAAATGGTCGCGGCCGACATGCGTACAGGTGCACAAGCCTCTCCGCTCCTGGCGGAAAAAGAGGAACCATATGGGTACTGCACCAACTTTTTACTTCAAGGCAGCAAGCTAGACCCTGATAAACTAAGGAAAAGGCTGGAAAACAAGGGGCAGTCCGTGGTCGTAGTCGGCGATGACTCTACTATCAGGGTACACATTCATACGTATGACCCCGGAGGTATTATAAGATATGCCACTTCTCTGGGGACTTTGCATCAATTGCAGGTCCAGAACATGGATGACCAGCATGTCGGCTTCGTCGAGATGCAAAAGGACAGGTTGCCGAGTGCGGATATGAGCGTGGTAGCCGTGGCCATAGGGGATGGTATGAAGGAAGTGTTTCGCAGCTTGGGAGCGGCAGCGATAGTCTCGGGTGGACAGACGATGAATCCGAGTGTTCAGGAACTGCTTCAAGCGGTGGATTCGGTACCATCGCAAAAGGTTATTCTTTTACCCAACAACAAGAATATCATTCTGGCTGCATCTCAGGTATATTCACTAACGCCCAAGGAAATAGCGGTTATACCGACCAAGACTATGCCCCAGGGGATAGCCGCCCTGATAGCATTTAATTACGAAGGTGGACTGGAAGAAAACGTTGAATCTATGAACGAAGCTATCACGGCAGTAAAAACTGTTGAAATTACGGAAGCGGCACGTAGCACCAAGGTCCACGGGCTAAAGATAAAGAAGGGACAGTTTATAGCCATCGTTGATGACGAAAATTTAGTGACCGCAGATAACAATCCGGAAGAGGTTCTTTTCGAAGCTCTGGATAAAGCGGGTATAGGCTCTGCGGAAGTGGTTACCGTGTATTACGGGGCAGACATTGAAGCTCCCCAGGCGGAAGAGATAGTTAAACAGATACGCAAGAAGTATGGTGACAAACAGGTAGAAATGGTGTCCGGCGGACAACCCAATTATCATTATATAGTTTCTTTGGAATGACGTTTTGGTATCACAGGGGCCGTTAAATGGCTCTATCTGTTTGCAGTTATACTTAATCCATTGCTTGTTTTCCATTTGCGACTATTAGAGAAGGTTAGTATAAGTGACAATCTCCCAAATTAGTGTCGAGCCTCTTCGAACTATTCTTCAAATGGAAAGTCAGAAAAACTATGCAAATACGACGGTATTCGGCGGGCTCGATAAATATCTGCACAAATGGGCAACTGATGCCAGCACCAGACTGAACTCGCCGGAACTGATGTCCCGTTTTAATGAGCTCCATCTGGCTGATTCCGATTATGCCGGTTGGAGTCTGGATAGTCGTAAGGCATGGGTTAAGGATGTCCTGGACTGGCTGGCACAAGCGGAAAGGTCGGTTAGTATAGCGCCGGCGAAAAGAAAGCGCGTTAGTACAAAAAGTACGGCTCGCAAAGCTGCTACCGTGTTGTCCCATGCGGATAAAGGTTTAGATTTGCCGGCAACTGCTGTAAAAGGAATTGCGGTTAGCTCAGCGGGCAAGCTGTCCAAGCTGGGCGTTCAGACAATTCGTGACTTACTTTACTTCTTTCCCAGGAGACATCTCGATTACAGTCAGAGAACAACCATTTCCCAACTGGTGGTAGGCGAAGAACAAACCGTTCTGGCGGTTATATGGGAGGCTCGAATTGCCAGACTGGGACCTCAACAGGGCACCGAAGTCATCTTCGGTGATGAGACCGGCAATATGCGAGCCGTCTGGTTTAATCAGCCATATCTGGCAAAGAATTTCCCCACTAACGCTCAGATAGTCCTGAGCGGCAGGGTATCGGATTTCAGGGGCAACAAGGTCTTCGAATCACCCGAATGGGAGCTTGTCGAGGATAAAGAACTTATTCACACCGGACGTTTAGTTCCGGTCTACCCTTTGACACGGGGTCTGTATCCCCGGCAGGTGAGAAATATGGTAAAGAGAGCCCTTGATAACTGGGTATGTCAAATCACGGACTTTCTACCCGAGGAAATGAAGCGCAAGTTTAAACTCATGGACTTATCTGAAGCGATTATCCAGGCTCATTATCCCGATGACTATTCTATGAAAGCCGAAGCCAGGAGACGTCTGGCTTTCGACGAGCTTTTCCTTCTTCAGCTCGGTGTGCTCAGCAAGAAGCGTGACTGGCAGGAAAGTCAACCCGGAAATGCTTTGAAAATAAGCGGAGAAGCCATCGACAGGTTTTTGCGTTCGTTGCCTTTCAGCTTGACCGGTGCCCAGCAGAGGGTACTGCAGCAGATACTCGGTGATTTACAGGAAACACGGCCGATGTCACGTCTTCTTCAAGGGGAGGTGGGCAGCGGTAAAACTGTGGTGGCATTAACCGCATTACTCGTAGCTGCCGAGAACGGTTATCAGGGGGCATTAATGGCACCGACCGAGATACTGGCTGACCAGCACTTCAGAAACATCTGCCAGCTTTTATCCAGAGTTAGCGAACGAAGCGAAGAACAGGACAACCTCTGTCTTTACCACGGGCTTTTTTCTCATCCCATCACCTTTGCCCTTTTAACAGGTAGTCTTAGCGAGAAGCAGAAAGCAGCTTTGCATGAGTCAATCGAAGCCGGCAGGGTGGATGTCATAATCGGCACACATGCTCTAATTCAAAAAGCCGTCGAGTTTACCAGGCTGGGGCTGGTGGTAATCGATGAGCAGCATCGATTTGGTGTCTTGCAGAGGACGGCCTTGCGGCAGAAAGGGTTTAATCCTCACGTACTTGTCATGTCGGCCACGCCTATTCCGCGGACGCTGGCGTTGACACTTTACGGAGATTTAGACCTTTCCGTAATTGATGAACTCCCTCCGGGACGAAAAGAGATTAAGACCAAGTGGCTTAGACCGGAGCAGAGGACGAGGGCTTACGATTTCCTGCGAAAAGAAATAAAGTCCGGCGCGCAGGCCTTTATTATCTGTCCACTTATCGAAGAATCAGAAAGTATCGAAGCCAAAGCAGCGGTAGCCGAATATGAACGGCTGTCGCAAGAAATATTTCCCGATTTGAAGCTTGGCTTGCTGCATGGCCGGCTGGCAGCCCTCGAAAAGGATAAAGCAATGAAGCGTTTCGTGGACGGCAAACTGGATATCCTGGTATCGACACCTGTGGTGGAAGTAGGCATTGATGTTCCTAACGCCAGCGTAATGCTGATAGAGGCCGCCGACCGTTTTGGTTTATCGCAGTTACACCAGTTTCGCGGTCGAGTAGGAAGGGGTGACAGGCAAAGCTACTGCTTGCTACTGGCAGAAAACCCGTCGCCCGAAGGCAGCGAGCGACTGCAGGCCATAGAAAAGATTCAAGACGGTTTTGTTTTAGCCGAGAAAGATTTAGAGCTTAGAGGGCCTGGTGAATTCTTCGGTACCAGGCAGAGCGGTCTACCCGACCTGCGCATGGCCAGGCTGTCCGACACTTCGCTGCTGGAGCTGGCTCGAAACGAGGCGATTGCTCTTTTTAAGGAGGACTCCGGCCTGGCCATGCCGGAGCATAGGCTGATGGTACGTGAGATGTCCCGGGTGTGGCATACGGGTGGTGAGTTGAGCTGATTTGAAAGTTGGCGATGGTAGTTCTATTATATATGGGTATTCGCTAATCCTATTGGCACGTGCAGAACTCGGCGAATAATCTCAGTAATATTATTGGTTGGACTAATGTTTATTAAACACAAACTGATCGATGTCCTGGAGCAGGCCACCCGAGAGGCGCAGCAAGATGGAGTGCTGGCCGAAACGTCGTTGCCTGAAGTGGTAATAGAACGTCCGCAGAATCCTGAACACGGCGATTATGCTTCAAGTCTTCCGCTCAAGTTGGCGAGAACAACCGAGAAGGCACCTACAGCGATTGCCGAAAAGATAATAGAATTTTTACCACCCCTGCCTGAAGTCTCGAAAATAGTGGTGGCTTCACCGGGATTTATTAATTTTAGCCTCAGTACTACCTGGCTTACTGATCAGGTGTCGGCCATTCTTGAGGGTGGTGATTCTTACGGTAATATCGATTTAGGTGTGGGGAAGACGGTTCAGGTCGAGTTCGTGAGTGTGAACCCCACGGGGCCGTTACACGTAGGACATGGCAGAGGAGCCGTTCTGGGAAGCACCCTGGCTAATGTGCTCGCTGCTACGGGCTACTCTGTTGAGAAGGAGTACTACATTAACGATGCCGGCAGCCAGTTGGATGCCTTTAAACGGTCACTCTATGCCCGGTATCAGCAATGTCTGGGTGTAGACGTTGAAATGCCCAGCGACGGTTATATGGGGAACTATATGATTGATGTGGCCAAAGTGATAATAAAGAAGGAAGGCAAACGCTTTTCCAGGATGACAGCGGAGGCTGCGACAGAGGAACTGGGCCAGCTCGGGATTACCATGATAATGGACATGATTAAAAAGGACCTGGAACTGCTGGACGTGAAATTCAATGTTTGGTTCAGTGAACAGAGTCTGTACCAAAATGGTCAATATGAACAGGTCATGAAGCTGCTATCCAAAGGCGGTTATGTAGCAAAGAAAGAAAATGCCACCTGGTTCATATCCTCCGCTCTTGGAGAAGATAAAGATAACGTCTTGATAAGGAGCGATGGCTCACCTACATATTTTGCTTCCGACATAGCCTATCATTTTAATAAATTCGTGGAACGGAAGTTCGACAGGGTTATCGATATCTGGGGGGCAGACCATCAGGGGCACGTGTCCCGTATGATGGCTGTGGTCAATGCTCTGGGGATAAATCCAGAACGGCTTAAAGTGATAATCTGTCAGCTGGTTACGTTGCGGCGCGGGCCTCAGGTAGTTAGAGTGTCGAAGCGCAGCGGTGATATAATCACCCTGAGAGAGGTTGTAGACGAAGTTGGCCCGGATGCTTGTCGCTTTGTCTTTTTGTCCCGTTCCGCCGACGCCCAGATGGATTTCGACCTGGAGCTGGCTAAAAAGCAATCGGCAGACAACCCCGTATATTACGTTCAATATGCCCACGCCCGTATTTGCAGCATATTGCGTTTAGCCAAAGAAAAGGGAATCGATTACACCGGGGGTGATGTGTCATTGCTTACCACCGAGCCGGAGTTGACTTTGATACGCCAGATGACCAGACTGCCTGAGATAGCGGAACTGATATCGGAGACGTTGGAGCCGCACCACTTACCCTACTATGCTCAAGAGTTAGCCACCGTGTTCCACAGCTTTTATAAACAGTGCCGGGTGGTTTCAAAGAATCAGGAATTGACTCAGGCGCGACTTAAACTGGTCAAGGCAGCGCAGATAGTCCTTGCCAGGACACTTCACCTTATGGGTATGAATGCTCCCGAGAGCATGTAGAGCCACTCCACGTAATTGTTGGCGCAATGAAGCACTTCCCTTAGGTCCCAGTTTGTAGCTGATTGGGCTTTATGCTAAACTGGCACGAACCATGCAAAAGCGCGTTTTTTCCGGTGCCCGACCTACGGGCAGACAGCACATAGGCAATTATCTGGGTGCCATTCAAAATTATGTAGCCCTGCAGGACGAATACGAATGCATTTATTGCATAGTTGATATACACGCGTTAACCACTTTAGAGAACACGGATAGACTTCAACAGGATATCCACGAGATGATGCTTGACTGGCTGGCGGCTGGCCTCGACCCGAAGAAAAGCATTCTCTTTGTTCAGTCTCACGTTCCTGAAGTAATGGAACTTTTTACGCTCCTGGGTATGGTGACGCCGCTGGGCTGGCTGCTGCGCGTGCCTACCTTCAAAGAGAAAGCACGAATGCAGCCCCAGAATGTCAATTATGGACTGGTAGGCTACCCCGTGCTCATGACTGCCGATATTGTGCTGTATAAGGCCGAAGTAGTTCCGGTGGGAGAGGACCAGTTGCCGCACCTCGAGCTGGCACGAGAGATAGCCCGAAGGTTCAACTCTCTATTCGGGGATACGTTTCCCGAACCACAGGCTAAGCTGACTTCTTTCCCGATGGTGCTGGGGCTTAACGGTTCACAGAAAATGGGTAAGAGCTACAACAACGTTGTAGAACTGGCAGCCACTCCGGAGGAAACCAAGAAAGCTGTCATGACCGCGGTTACGGACCCTGCCCGAAAATACCGTGCCGATGCCGGACATCCGGAAGTATGCAATGTGTTTACACTTCACGGCTTTTTTAACACAGAGGAGGTAAATGAGATATCCAGTCGATGCCGGACGGCTGATATAGGATGTGTCGACTGTAAAGGGTTGCTTGTGCAAGGAATAAATAAGACGCTGGCTCCACTGAGAGAAAGAAGAGCCTCATTCGCTGCCAGGCCCGAGTATGTAGAGGAAGTGCTCGCCGATGGAGCCGGGCGAGCTAAGGTAATTGCGCAGAAAACATTGACCGAGGTCAAGGAAAAAATGGGGCTGCTGCCTCGAAACGTGTGAAATAACAATATGCCCGACTTACCCATCGCACTTAGCGGCAGAAGCGCCCTTGAAGTCGCCCGCATGGCGGCTAAAATATCTGGCGAAGTCCTTCTGTCTCATTTCGATTCCATAAAAAAGATTAAACGTAAAAGCCAGGGTAATATTGTAACCGATGTCGATATTTTATCTGAAAAGCTAATATTGGATTTTTTAAAGGAAGAGTATCCTGATTTCGGTATTTTGTCAGAAGAATCTAAGGCCTCTGCGCCGGTCACCGGATATACTTGGGTAGTCGACCCCCTTGATGGAACTAACAACTACGCTTTCGGCATCCCACTTTTCTGTGTAAATGTAGCTCTGGTGCATGACGAAAGCATCCTGCTGGGTGTGACCTATGACCCGGTCAGGAAAGAACTATTCGAGGCTCGGGTGGGGGAAGGGTCTTATCTTAACGAGTCACCGATTCATGTCTCGAACGCAAGTTTGCTGCCCGAATCCCTTGTCGGTCTTGACCTGGGTTACAGCCATGACATGGGCAGGAAAATGCTTGAAACCGTCAACCAGCTATGGGGACAGGTACATTGCGTTAGACTATTGGGTTCCTCCTCTCTTGGTTTAGCCTACGTCGCCTGCGGCAGGGTCAGCCTCTACTTCCACCGCTACCTATTTCCGTGGGATATAGCCAGCGGCCTGCTACTGGTAAGAGAGGCTGGTGGTGAAGTGGTGGACTGGAAAGGGGAAAAAGTAAATTTTAGGGCGACAGAGCTTGTAGCTTCTAATATCAAACTTCAACGTGAATTTATACAGCATTTCTCGCAATAACCACACCATAAATCCTGTCTCGTAGGCAACTAAAATAACCATTAGTACGGTTACATATTTACTATATCTAAAGTTACCTATGGGCTATTCACTATAGCATCCGGCGGTAGTATATTTTAAATAGGATTTTGTTACGTTCAACTGCTGGAAAGGGAGTACGAGTAATATGAAAAATAATGGTAAAAGAGAAAAATCCAGGAAAGCCCGGCTGGGACAGTTGGCTCAGGCAATGATACGTTGCGTTGGTCCGGATGTTTACTTACCCCAGCGCGAGGCATTTCAGCAAATCAACGTACCACCATTTAAATCCGGTGACTACACAAGTATTGCTCCTGAACAATTATTGATGTTAGCCCGCGTGAAAACCTGCAGCTCGTTAGCGCACCGGCCCAGGGTATGAATAACTTCAAAGCGGGACTCCAGTGACAAAGCACTAAACAAACGGTTGAAACTGGTCACAGAGGAGCGCAGTATGGATGGCTCTGCAGACACAAGTAAAAAATCGAAATTTAAAGGTATTGAGTTGGTATTAGAAGATAAATATCGGACTATTCTAGAGGACATGAAGGAGTCCTATTATGAAATTGACCTCGACGGTAATTTTAAATTTTTTAACGATGCTTTGTGCCGTCAGTTGGGATATTCGAGAGAAGAGCTCATGGGGATGAATTATCGCGTGTACACAAGACCCGAGCAGGTGAAAAAACAGGTTGAAGTCTACAAACAAGTGTATCGAACGGGCAATCCCAATGAATTGTTTACTACGGAACAGATTAGAAAGGACGGAAAACTGATATTAGTAGAAGGCTCAGTATTTCCGCTGCGCAACGGCAATGGGAAGATTGTCGGATTCCGCGGCACTGGCCGTGATGTCACTGAACGCACGCAAATGGAAGAAGCTTTGAAACTGTCAGGGGAGCGGTATCGCACTATACTGGAGGAGATAGAAGAAGGCTACTATGAGGTAGACCTGGAAGGTACCTTTACCTTTGCCAACGATGCAGCCTGCAAGCAACTTGGTTACCCCCGGAAAGAGTTAATCGGCATGAACTATCGTGCCTATGTACCGAAAGAAGATGCAAAGAGTGTGTACAGAGCGTGGAATAAGGTTTACCGGACTGGAGAGCCGGTGAAATCGTTTCCTTTCGCTACGATAAAAAAGGATGGGACTCAAATCTACTTAGAGACGTCGATATCGCCACTGCGAAACAAGCAAGGGAAAATTATCGGCTTCCGTTCAATCAGCCATGATATTACAGAGCGGAAGCAGTTTGAGCAAAAGTTATCCGAGATGGCAACTCACGACTCGCTTACTGGCTTACCTAACAGGATTCTATTAAGTGACCGCCTTACAGTGGGGACCGCTCTGGCAAAACGAAACGGTCATCGCCTGGCAGTACTGATGCTTGATTTGGATAAATTTAAGGACGTTAACGATGCCATGGGGCATAGCGTCGGAGATGAATTATTGAAAGCTGTCGCTCAACGCCTATCCGGCATCATGCGTAAAAGCGATACCGTCTCACGTATCGGCGGCGACGAGTTTGTGCTGGTATTGCCTCAAATTTCGCAGGTAGGTGACATTACCAAATTTGCCGACAGAATCTTGAACGCTTTTCAAAAACCATTTGTTTTCGGACGTCACCGGCTCCAGATAACGACCAGTATAGGTATTGCCGTTTATCCTGATGACGGCATAGATATTGACCACCTGCTGAAGTATGCAGACTCAGCCATGTATACGGTCAAAGAGCAAGGACGCGGCATATACAAATACTATCAAGAGGAAGAGGCGGTTGTCGGCCACGATAAAAAAGATAGGCGTGTAGCCCTTTTATAGATGTTATAAATAGTCTAATTACGCTGGTCGGTTGAGCCGCTATGTTCTACGATGTCTGTTAACGAATCTGCCCATTCTTTTGAGGGCTTCTTCGATTTCGGGGAGGGAGGTTGCATAGCAGCAACGTATAAAGCCTTCGCCGCACTGGCCGAAAGCCGAGCCGGGAACAACGGCAACTTTTTCTTCCATCAGTAGTTTTTCGGCAAATTCTTCCGAACTCATACCGGTCACTTCTATAGAGGGGAAGGCATAGAAAGCGCCCCTTGGTTCGAAGCAAGATAGGCCGATTTCTCTGAGACCCTTGACGATAAACCGACGCCGGCGGTCGTAATCTCGCACCATGACGTCGACTTCACGGTCATTGGCTTTTAAGGCTTCGAGTGCCGCCATCTGCCCCATTATGGGGGCACACAACATAGTGTACTGATGGATTTTGGTCATAGCCCCTACAATTTCTTTACTACAAGCTGCGTAGCCTATTCTCCATCCGGTCATGGCGTAAGCTTTAGAGAAGCCGTTTAGTAGAATAGTACGTTCTCTCATACCGGGCAGGGCAGCCAGGCAGGTATGTTCAACGCCGTAGATCAGCCGGCAATAGACCTCATCAGAAATCACCAGAAGATTATACCGCCTGGCTAGCTCGGCAATTTTTACCAGCTCTGCTTTGGGAAGGACCGCGCCGGTAGGATTGCAGGGATAGCCGATCAATATAGCCTTTGTCTTTTGTGTGATACACGCTTCGATGTCCTCGGCGGTTATCTCAAAATCATTGTCCACGGTGGTTGCCACGGGAATTGGCATTCCGCCGGCAAGACTAATGGCGGCGGGATACGCAACGTAGCACGGGTCAGGCATGATAACTTCGTCATCAGTGTTGAGTATAGCCCTGGCAGCCAGGTCCAGGCCTTCACTGACGCCTACGGTAACCAGTATTTCGTCCTCCGGGTCATAAGTCAACCCGAAATGGGATTCAAGATGTCTGGCCAGTTCAGCGCGCAGTTCGGGGGTGCCTTTATTGGAGGTGTACATCGTGTAGCCCTTTTCCAGCGAGTAAATTGCTGCTTCACGAATATACCAGGGGGTGACAAAATCCGGTTCGCCCACACCTAAGGAGATGACTCCCTCCATAGAAGACAGCAGGTCGAAGAATTTCCTGATACCCGAAGGCGGAAGTGCGCTAACTTTTTCAGATATACATTTTTGAGATAGTTTGGTACGGCCAGATTCGCTTTTGGACAAAGGGACCTCCTCCCGTCAAAGCTGGAAATCGGTTTCCGGTTAAGGGGCTATCGGCAGGCGCTTGACTTCTTCACCGCCTTCGAATATTTCGCCATCTTCCTTGTATTTCTTGAGTATGAAGTGGGTAACCGTTCCCTGCACCGTTTCCAAAGTTGATAGTTTTTCCGAAACGAAGACGGCGACTTCCTGCATGGACTTACCGGCAACGAGTACTGCCAGATCATAAGTGCCCGAAGCAAGGTAAACAGAGCGGGCTTCACGGAAGCGATAGATGCGCTCGGCTATGGCGTCGAAGCCAACGTTACGCTGCGGTACAACTTTAACCTCGACCAGCGCTAGGACTTCTCCCTCGCCTAGCTTAGTCCAGTCGACGATGGCCTTATATCGTATAATAGCCCTGTCTCGTTCGGCTTTTTTTATGGCTTTTTTAACATCGGCTACGGCTATACCCGTCATGGTGGCGATTTGCTCCGGTGTCAGCCGGGCATCTTTCTCCAAAGCTTCAAAAATCTCTTTCATATTACCTCCTCGAGTCCTGACAGGTTAGCCGCCATTCATCTTGTGCCACATTATAGCAGAGTTCGAAAACCTTCTCATCTTCGGTTACCACCCGGAAAAATTTGTTGCCGGGCTCCAGCCATTCCTTTTCTACACTTAAGACCTTGAATTCGCAGCCCTGCCAGAAAAAGGATTGCGGCCGCTCGGCATAAGTATGCCCGGAATAGCATTTGACCTTAACTTTATCAAGTCCCATCCCAGCAACTCTTTTCGAACAACGTCCTATGAAGGTTGAGAAATTTTTGAAATGGGCGGCTTATTTTTATGCCAGTCGGTAGCCTGCTCGTAGGCGAAGGCGATGTGTAGTATGGTTTCCTCGTCGAAAGGTTTGCCAATGATCTGCATACCAAAAGGTAAATCATTGACGAAGCCAGCGGGCACTGATATGGCGGGGAGGCCGGCAATGTTTATTGGTAACGTACAAACATCGCTGAGATACATTTGTACGGGGTCATCAACTTTTTCGCCGAGCTTGAACGGCACGGTAGGCGATGTCGGAGTCACTAGCGCGTCGTATTTCTCGAAAGCATCTTTAAACTCTTTTATTATGAGGGTACGGACTTTTTGTGCTTTAAGGTAGTAGGCATCGTAGTAGCCTGCCGAGAGGGCATAGGTGCCCAGCATGATGCGCCTTTTGACCTCGGCCCCGAAGCCGAACTGCTTTGTCTTCTCCATAGCCTCCCACATGTTACCGGCATCCTGGGAGGAGAAACCGTACTTGACACCGTCATAACGTGCCAGATTGGCGGAAGCTTCCGATGGCGCAATAATGTAATACACGGCCAGGGCATATCGGGTCAAGGGCAATGATACCTCTCTATCCACCTCTGCCCCCAGTCCCTGCAATTTTTTGATGGCAACTTCCATGCCATCCCTAACTTCCGGCTGCATACCTTCAACAAAATAATCTTTGGGTATTCCTATTCTCATACCTTTTATATCTGTATTTAAAGATCGGGTATAATCGGGAACCGGATTGGGAGCCGACGTAGAATCCTGCGGGTCATGGCCGGCAATAGCGTTCAGCACCAGAGCGCAGTCAGTTACGTTTTTGGTCAGAGGACCGATCTGGTCCAGAGAACTGGCAAAAGCGACCAGCCCATAGCGGCTCACCCGGCCATAAGTTGGTTTTAAGCCGACGACGCTGCAAAAGCCGGCTGGCTGTCTGATGCTGCCTCCCGTATCCGAACCAAGCGCATATATGGCTTCATCGGTAGCAACGGCTGTCGCGGAGCCCCCGCTACTACCGCCTGGGACACGGTTCAGGTCCCAGGGGTTTTTCGTAGGAAAGAACGCGGAATTCTCGGTCGATGATCCCATGGCGAACTCGTCCATATTAGCCTTGCCCAGGATTACCGTCTTGGCACGCTTAAGTTTTTCTATTACCGTGGCGTCGTAAGGAGGAACGAAGTTTGCCAGTATTTTTGAGGAACAGGTTGTCTTTATGCCCCTGGTGCATATGACGTCTTTAATCAGAGCGGGGATGCCGGTTAGCGGCTGAATTTTGCCGCTGCTTATGGCTTTATCTGCCTCCCTGGCTTGCTCTAGGGCAACATCTTCACATGTCGTAACGCAAGCCTGCACTTTTCTTTCCATTTTTGCCAGGTGTGCCAGGCAGGCCTCAGTCAATTCAACTGCCGATATTTTCTTTTCTTTAAGTAGTTGATGGGCATGGCTGATGGTTAATTGATGGAGCTCGCTCATGGTCTATTCCAGGACCGCCCTGACTTTGAAACAGTTGCCCTCGCGCTGGGGTGCGTTTGCCAGAATGTCCTCTGCGGAGTAGGATTTTTTTGCCTCATCCTGTCTTAGAACATTTTGCAGAGCGATAGACTGAGCCGTGGGGGATATATCCGTGGTGTCGAGCTGCTTTAGAATCTCGAAGTTTTCCAGTATGTCGGAAAGCTGAATTCTGAATTTCTCGATTTCGTCTTCGCTAAGCCCTAATCTGGCCAGAAGGGCTATATGTTGAACTTCTTCCCGGCTTAGCTTCATATCGTTTTGTCCCCAATCGTAAATATATCCGATATTATAACATAAAGCCGCAGCCTCAGGGTTTATGGGTTGCTTCTGACAACGTGAACTTGTTAATTTGTCTTGACGGTTACAGGTATACATTGCTACAATTGCCAAGGCCTTTTGCGGGCAAATCACACTAGGAACGAGGTGCCATAAGTGCATCATTTCGAACCGGATAAAATTCGCAACGTTGTTTTACTATCCCATTCCAGCGCCGGAAAAACATCACTGGGTGAAGCCATGCTTTACGGCGCCGGTGCCATTAGTCGTTTGGGCGGCGTTACCGACGGGACGACAACCTCAGATTACGACCCCTCCGAAATAAAGCGGCAGATAAGCATTAATCTCTCGTTGCTGCCATGTCAGTGGAAGGACTGTAAAATAAATCTGCTCGATACTCCGGGCTACCCCGATTTCGTAGGTGAAGTTAAAGATGGTCTGGCGGTCAGTGAGGCCGCCGTTATTGTGGTTTGTGCTGTATCCATGGTGGAGGTTGGCACCGAGCAGGTATGGAAATACGCCGCTGAGGCAAATCTACCCCGCTTTATTTTCGTGAACAAGATGGACAGGGATAATGCCAGTTTCTTTAATGCCTTAAAAGATATTCAAGCAAAGCTCGGGGCAAGGTGTCTGCCAATCCAGTTACCCATAGGCTCACAGAAAGATTTTCAAGGTGTTGTTGATTTGGTGACAAAGAAAGCATATATGGGGAATCCTCTAAAAGAGGCTGAAGTCCCGGCTTCTCTACAAAGCGACGTCGACTCCTACCGTGAGAAACTGGTTGAGGCGGTGGTCGAGGTTGATGACGAGCTTATAACCAAATATTTAGAAGGGGAAGAGATAAACGAGGAGCAAATTCACCGCTGTATAAAAGAGGCGACGAGGCAGGGCAAAGTGGTGCCGGTACTACTTGGCTCGGCACTGAAGAACATGGCAATTTCTCCTCTGCTGGACGCTATTCACGATTACCTGCCGTCACCTGTCGAACGAGAAGTGAAAGCCGCGAACGCATCCACAGGTGCCAACGAAGCGGTTAAACCCGTTGCCGGAGCACCGGTATCAGCTTTTGTTTTCAAGACAACAAATGACCCTCGTATCGGGAAGATCAGCTATTTGCGTGTTTATTCCGGTACTATATCGAGCAATTCGCAGTTGTGGAATGTCAACAAGGGCGCTAATGAACGCATCGGGCAGCTTTTTATTTTGCGCGGTAAGACTCAAGAGGCAACGCCGCAGCTTGGTGCCGGAGATATCGGCGCCGTCGCTAAATTGGCAACTACTACCACGTGCGATACGCTCTGTTCCCGTGAACATCAAATAAAGTTTGTTCCTATTGAATTTCCTGCGCCGCAGTTGAGTATGGCGGTTCATCCCAAGGCCAGGGGTGACCTGGACAAAATGAGCACGGTGCTGCCTAAGATTACCGAAGAAGACTTAACTCTTAAAGTGCAGCGAGAGGCGGATATCGGTGAGATATTGCTTTCCGGGATGGGTGAAACGCATCTTGACGTTGCTGCCGAGAAACTTACTGCCAAGTTCGGCGTAGAAGTTAATTTGCAGTTACCCAAGGTGCCGTATAAAGAGACCATTAATACGACAACCGAAGCTGAATATAAACATAAAAAGCAAACCGGCGGGCACGGCCAGTACGGGCACGTTCTTTTGGAGCTTGAGCCCCTGGAAAGAGGCACAGGGTTTGAATTTACAGAACGGGTGGTTGGTGGAGCTGTACCAAGAAATTACATTCCGGCTGTTGAAAAAGGCGTGAATGAAGGCAGGATGGAGGGTATTTTAGCCGGATATCCTGTGGTGGATGTTAGGGTGACGCTTTTCGATGGCAGTTCTCATCCGGTAGATTCTTCCGATATGGCCTTTAAAATAGCATCGGCCCAAGCTTTGAAGAAGGGGCTCAGCGAAGCTCAGCCCGTCTTGCTCGAGCCGATTGTAAATATGACCATAACCGTTCCTGAGAGTCTTACCGGTGACATAATCAGCGACCTTAACACCAAGCGAGGTCGGGTGCTGGGCATGAATCCGGGAGGCGGAGTCAATATTATTCAGGCGCAGGCACCACAGGCGGAGGTCCAGCGATATGCCATGGACCTGAGGTCAATGACACAGGGACGCGGCACATTCACCGTAGAATTCAGTCACTACGAAGAAGTGCCGCCTCAAATCGCCCAGAAGATTATAGCTCAGAAAAACAAGCAATAAATAGCAGTCCTGTTAGCCTGCCACGAGTTCCTTTAGCTTCTGAGTAAATGTGGGCAGGACCTGTTTCCAATCGCCCACTACACCGAATCGAGCTTCCTTGAATATATTAGCCTCGGGGTCTTTATTGATAGCTATAATGCTTTTGGATCCAGAACATCCGGCCAGGTGCTGACTGGCTCCGGAAATCGCCACTGCAATGTAGACATCTGGGGTCACAATTTTGCCGGTAAGGCCTATCTGCCATGATTCTGGGACCCACTTGTTGTCTGAGGGTGGTCTTGAAGCTCCAACAGCACCCTTCAATACTTTGGCGAGATCTTCAAGCTGTTTGAAACCATCCGGTCCGCCTATTCCCCTGCCGCCGGCTATTATAATTGCGGCATCTTCCAGTTTTATCCCGGCGACCTCTTCCTTAACGGTGTCCAGCACCTTTGTTCTGATTTTTGCTGCGTCCAGTTCGACCTTAATGGCTGCTACCTCTCCTTTTCTGGCATCATTGGGTTCCAGCGGGGTCATGGCTTTTTGTCTGACCGTTGCCATCTGAGGTAAAAGGTCTGAGCTGAAAGTCGCGCGGGCATTTCCGCCGTAAACAGGCCTGGTTTCCTGCAGCAGTTTGGTCCCGGCATCGATACCGAGTTCAAGACAGTCCATCGATAGAGCCGTGCCCAGCCTGAAGGCCAATCTCGGTGATAAGTCACGTCCGATGGCTGTCTGCCCGAAGAGTAGAGCCCTGGGCGAAATATCCTTTACAGCCTTTTCCATCGCGGAGACATAAGAGTCTGTTTGATAATCTTTCAGAAGCGGGTCTTCAATCGTATATACCTTGTCAGCACCGTAGGCGATAGCTTTCTTGGCGGCGTCGCCTAAATTGGCACCGATGAGGATACAGATCAAATCTTCTTTCAATTCATCGGCAAGTTTCCTGCTGCCTCCCAGAAGCTCGGTTGTGATCGAACTAAGGTTGCCGTCAGTCGTTTCGCCGTAGACCATAATGCCTTTATTATCAGCCATAATAAGCCTCCTAAGATTAATTATCGTTTCTAGATTAGCTTTGCTTCTCTGAGTCTGCTGGCCAGCTTAGTACCGGCATCAGCCGGAGTATCGGCCTCAATGATTTCGCATTTACCTTCTTTAACCGGCTGGAATAGCTTGAGAAGCTTGGTTTTTCTGCCGGCAGCGCCTATTTGAGATGGTTCTACGCCGATATCTGCCGGTTTCCAAACAATCGGCTGCTTTTTCGATGCTGCCATAATTCCTTTTAGAGTAGCGTAACGGGCTTCGCCCAACTCGTTGCTTACGGTGATCAAGGCAGGAAGGGTTACTTCTATTACCTGGTAACCATCAGTAATAACTCGTTCCACTTTGGCCTTACCGTCCATAGCTTCGACTTTCTTGGCCACGGTGACGCTGGGGATTCCGAGTAGCTCGGCGAGACCTGAGCCTACCTGGCCGGCATCCCAGTCAGCAGCCTGGCGGCCACAGAAGATGATGTCGAATTCGCCGATTTTTTTGATGGCTGCCGCCAGAGCAAAAGCGGTGGACCAGCTGTCTCCGCCTTCAAAAGCTTCGTCTTCTAGGAGGACGAGTTCATCAGCCCCCATGGAAAGTGGCTTCTTTATTACGTCGCGAAGCATGTTGTTGCCCAGGCTTAATACGGTAATTTTGCCGCCCTGCTGATCTTTAATTCGAAGAGCTGCTTCAACGGCTTGCTCATCGAATGGACTGACAACGGGGGGTACTCCAGGCGGTGGTATTACCTTATTAGTTGATGGGTCGACCTTAAAACTTGCTGGCGGTGCCTCCGGGTCTAGGATTTGTTTGCAGCAAACAATCATATTTAGGGGCATTATTTTCCTCCTTCAGATTATTTGTTTGTCGGCTTGAACCAAGGGGATACTTTAAGGTAAATGAGGCTATTTGTCAAATCGAAAACACACTATAAGTCTATTATAACAGCCCTTTTTATTCCATTCAGGTCTGTCACAAACCTGAAACTTGTACTTTTGATATAGCTATGGATCAGACCACGGATAGCTTCTTCATGGTCATTCCCTATTTCCAGAATAAGACAACTTCTTGCCTTCATTTTGTCGTTCATCTGCCGCAGCAGTCTTTCAATGAAGTCCAGGCCGTTCTCTCCCCCATCGAGAGCCATCATCGGCTCGAAGTCTGATATCTCCGGACATAAGTTAGACAGTTCAGATGTTTTAATATAGGGTAAGTTAGCGATTATCAGGTCTACCGGTTCCGGCAGTGGATTTAGCAAGTCGCCCTGACGCAGACTAACCTGTTCATTGACCTTGTGCCGACGGCAGTTTAGTCGCGCGACCTCGACAGCCGCAGAAGAAAGGTCGATGGCATAGACCTTGCTGCCGGGCAAATTTAGAGCCAGACTAATGGCTATAGCGCCGCAGCCGGTGCCGATGTCGGCTACCAGTAATGGCCTTGACAGGTAGCGGCTTCGACTAGTGGCGAAATCGAGGGCAGCATCTACGAGTATTTCGGTTTCGGGGCGAGGGATGAGGACACGGGGATCGACATAGAAGTCCAGGCCATAGAATTCCTTGCGCTGCATAATATATGCTGCAGGCTCATGTTTAAGTCGACGTTCTATGAGTTTTTTTAAATTGTCTTTGTCTTTCCGGCTTAGCGAATAATCCGGCTCGGTAAATATTCGGACGGGCGACAGGTTCGTGACATGCCCCAGAAGCATTCTGGCTTCGATATAGCAGTCTTCTACTCCATTACCCTTTAAGACGTAAACTGATTGCTGAAACGCCTGGGCTAGGTTCACAGACGGGCTTCCTCCAGCAGTTTGACCTGTTCATTTGTGGCTAGTGCATCGATAAGGTCGTCAAGCTCGCCATCGAGAATGCGCGGCAAATTGTGGACGCTGAGGTTTATTCTGTGGTCTGTCACCCTGTCCTGGGGATAGTTGTAGGTGCGGATTTTTTCGGAGCGCTCACCGCTGCCTATTTGTGAGCGTCTCTCTTCAGTTATCTCTTCGTTCTTTTTGCGCAATTCCTTATCCAGAAGGCGAGCTCTAAGCACAGCCATAGCCTTCATCCTGTTTCTCAACTGTGAGCGTTCATCCTGGCAAGTGGTCACTATGCCAGTAGGCAAATGCGTTATGCGAACGGCAGTGGTAACTTTGTTTACGTTTTGGCCGCCGGCGCCACCGCTGCGAAAGAAATCCATCTTGATGTCTTCCGGCTTAATAGCTACTTCAACCTCTTCTGCTTCAGGCAGGACAGCGACAGTAGCCGTTGACGTATGAATACGGCCCGAGGCTTCGGTAACTGGCACTCGTTGGACCCGGTGAACCCCACTTTCGTATTTTAGGCGACTAAACGCTCCCTTGCCCTTAATCTCGAAGATTATTTCTTTAAAGCCGCCTAGTTCGGTTTGATTGGAATCGATGATATC
Source organism: uncultured Dehalococcoidales bacterium (assembly GCA_964545945.1). GTDB lineage: Bacteria > Chloroflexota > Dehalococcoidia > GIF9 > UBA5629 > 9FT-COMBO-48-23. Next base: position 1,287 of record CAZJID010000018.1, on the reverse strand, counting down.
GACGTGCCAACCTTTATTTTGAGCATAACGGCTGTACATGCGAAATAGAGCGGATGCAAAAAGGGAGGCTTCTTCGCCGCCAGTGCCGGCTCTGATTTCCATTATCACATCTTTATTCTGGTTAACGTCCTTGGGTATGAGAGAAAGCTGCAGTTCGTGGAGAATGTTGTCGTGCTGTTTTTTCAGGTTGCTTATTTCATCTTTGACGAGAGGTATCATGTCAGCTTCGAGTCCGTCATCGAGCATAGACTGGGTTTCCTGCAGTGCTTTAACAATATCTTTGTACTGGCGATACTTTATTACGATGTCTTCGAGGTTAGCCTGTTCCTGAGCCAATGTTTGCAGCCGTGCGGGATTGGTGGATAGCTCCGGTTGAGCCATCAGTTGCCTCAGTTCTTCATAACGTTTTTCGATTGAATCCAGTCTGTTTAACATATCTATTTTCTGCTTGAATTATATCATAGCGTTGCGAAATCCGTTTCGAAATCTGAGTCTGTACACTTATTGACAGGAACAAAAGGTTGTGTTAATATAATTGTCTGCTTCAAGCGCACATTAACAACTGGATAGTGGAAGGAAGATTTTTTCAGAGAGTTTGATCCTGGCTCAGAATGAACGTTAGCGGCGTGCCTGATGCATGCAAGTCGAACGCCCTGATAGTCCGCAAGGATTATCAGGGAGTGGCAAACGGCTGAGTAACGCGTAAGTGACCTACCTTCAAGTGGGGGATAACCTGTCGAAAGACAGGCTAATACCGCATGTGTTAGTAAGTTAAATCATATTTATTAGGAAAGCCTTCGGGCGCTTGAAGATGGGCTTGCGTCTGATTAGCTAGTTGGTGGGGTAATGGCCTACCAAGGCGATGATCAGTAGCTGGTCTTAGAGGACAACCAGCCAGACGGGGACTGAGACACGGCCCTGACTCCTACGGGAGGCAGCAGCAAGGAATTTTGCGCAATGGGCGAAAGCCTGACGCAGCAACGCCGCGTGGGGGATGAAGGCCTTCGGGTTGTAAACCCCTTTTCTCGGGGAAGAATAATGACGGTACTCGAGGAATAAGTCTTGGCTAACTACGTGCCAGCAGCCGCGGTAATACGTAGAAGGCAAACGTTATTCGGATTTACTGGGCGTAAAGCAGGTGCAGACGGTACCATAAGTCGGGTGTTAAATCTCCTGACTCAATCAGGAGGGGTCATTCGATACTATGGAACTTGAGGGCAGCAGAGGAAGGCGGAATTCCCGGTGTAGCGGTGAAATGCGTAGATATCGGGAGGAACACCAGTGGCG
>CAZJID010000017.1:22844-28309 GCA_964545945.1 uncultured Dehalococcoidales bacterium | reverse complement strand
GATTTGAACTCCTACGGGCTTACGCCCACCACCCCCTCAAGATGGCGTGTCTACCAGGTTCCACCACCTCGGCATTTGCCTCAATAAGAGGGCAAAGAATAGAATAGCATCTCGACTGGTTTCGGTCAATCCTTATCCATGGCTGGCGCTTGTTGTGAAACGGCATGATGCTCAAAATACGTACTTTGTGCTATTGCGTGTTGAGTATTTTCGGGTTAAGATTATAGTTGGAGGCTTGTAAAATATGCCCCGGGATTCATCTGATTTCTTTCTTAAATTTCTGGATTCACCGGCGTCTACTGAAGCCGAGGCCAAACCGCAGCCCGAGGTCGAGGCCGGTGCCGATGTATTGGATGCCTATTCACAGGCGGTAACTAATGTGGTCAGCGCAGTTGGCCCGGCTGTGGTTAATATCCGTGTGAAGAGGAGAGTTCAAGCGCGACACCGGGGTGCTCCCGAGGAAATGGAAGGCAGCGCATCAGGCGTGATAATTACACCTGACGGCTATATCATAACCAACAGCCATGTGGTCGAAGGGGCCAGGACAATAGAGGTCGGGTTGGCTGACGGCACCACTTATGCCGCGAAACTTGTCGGCCAGGACCCGGCTACAGACCTGGCTACGGTGGTGGTACCGGCTTCCGGACTGCCCATAGCCCGCCTCGGTGATTCGGACAGGCTGAAGGTGGGCCAGCTCGTGATTGCCATCGGCAACCCGCTGGGTTTCCAGAGCACGGTCACCACGGGGGTGGTCAGTGCGCTGGGCCGTTCGCTGCGCAGCCAGAGCGGCAGGCTTATCGAGGATATCATACAAACGGACGCAGCCCTTAATCCCGGTAACAGCGGCGGACCTCTGGTGGACTCACGCGGCGCTGTCGTGGGTATAAACACCGCCATCATTCAGTTTGCCCAGGGAATATGTTTCGCTATACCTGTAAACACAGTACGCTGGGTGGTCAGCCTGCTCATCAGGGAAGGAAGAGTTACCAGAGGCTATCTGGGCATATCGGGGCAGACGGTGCCACTACCCGCCCGGGTAGTACGGTATTTCGAGCTTGAGCATGACAGCGGAGTACACGTGATGGGTGTAGCGCCGAATAGCCCGGCCGACATTGCGGGTTTAAAAGAGGGCGACATAATTATCTCCGTGGGTGAAGATGCGATAGCCGGCATCGATGACGTTCATCGGGTTCTTACCCGGGATGTTATCGGGAAAAGCATGAACGTGATTTTGTTGCGTGGGTGGACGACCAGGCTGGAAAAAACGGTGGTTCCCAAGGAAGTTCCTGCTTAAATGTCTGGAAATTACTCCCCCAATAAAGCAGGGAGGTGATGTATGGTAGAAGGTAAGAGCCAGCTTAAAAAAGGCGACATGGCGCCGGATTTTGTCCTGAGAGACCAGGCCGGCAGAGAATTCAAGCTATCAGATTTCAGAGGTAAAAAAGTGCTCCTTTCGTTCCACCCTGCGGCCTGGACCCTTGTTTGTAGCCAGCAGATGCAATCGTTGGAAGCGAATCAAGATTTATTCCTGTCTTTAAACACGGTCGCGGTGGGTGTCAGCGTTGACACGATACCTTCAAAAAGGGCCTGGGCTAAAGAGCTGGGGATAACCAGGACTCGCCTGCTAGCGGATTTCTGGCCTCACGGTGCTGTGGCCAAGCTCTATAACGTATTCAGGGAAAAGGATGGAATTTCGGAGAGAGCCAATATTATCGTGGATGAAGCGGGAAAGGTAATATTCTTTAAGGTATATGAAATAGGTCAACTTCCGGACATACAGGAAATAATCAACTTCTTGAAGCAGCCTTAACATGCAAGTTACCTGATGCTGTTTGCAAATCTTTCCAATTGTTGCGGTCAATGGACAGGTTGAATTCAATGTGTATAATGGAGTCGCCATTGTTAAATAACCCTGGGAAATATCTATAAAGTATCATGGCCGTTCAAGTCGATTTTCTGAGGAATACCCAATACTTTTCCGGTCTCAACGCCGGTGAGCTTGATTCAGTCGCCAAGCTTACCATCGAAAGAAAGGTAGACAGGGGGCAGATTTTTCTGCTCGAGGGGGAATCGGATGAAATGCTGTATTTGGTGGCTTCAGGTGCCGTAAAGACGTTTAAGACATCTGCCGAGGGGAAAGAGCAAATTATCAGTATCGCCAGACCCGGCGACTCCATAAATGATGTTGCCATATTTGACGACGGACCTAATCTGGTTGCCGCCCAAGCCATGAGCCCGGTAGTTCTTTACGGGATAAGTAAGAATAACCTGGACGTGATTCTCCGTGATTATCCGCTCGTGGCAACCAATGTGGTGGCGGCGCTGGCGAAGAGGGTGCGTTACCTTGTATCATTAGTCGAAGACCTTTCCTTCAAACATGTAATTAGCAGGATTGCCAAGATACTTCTTCAATATGCGGGAACAGGAGCGGGAACCGGCCAGCGGTTAACGCAACAGGATATGGCAGCGATGGCCGGTACCGTACGGGAAGTTGTGGGCAGGTCGCTTAAAGTCCTCGAGGAGGATGGGGCTATAAAAATGGACCATCACCGCATCATAATCGCGGATGAGGAGGCATTGAAAAGGTCAATAGAGTCGCCGTCGTGAGATAAATGTCACATACAGAATAAGGGCATCGATAATATCATTGTTGTGGCTGTAAATTATGATTGAAGTGCCGGTAATCGACCCCGAGAAGTGTAACGGATGCGGGTTATGCGTTGAGGTGTGCCAGCAGAACGTACTTATACTCATCGGAGAAGTTGTTGCCGTTAATACTGCAGCCGAATGTGACTGGTGTACGGACTGCGAAAGCGTTTGTATGGAAAGTGCCTTAACCTGTCCCTTCGAAATAGTCCTTGGTTAGCCTTTAAGCCCCCAGCTTTTTTCAACGGATAATCCCTGTTCCCCTCTGTATTTTTATGAGATAAAAGTCGCATACAGTCATTTCATTTTGAGATAAACTATTTTTAATACGATTTTGGAGGTTTTTGATGAGCAGAGGTCTGAAAATAGCCGCTATTGTTGGCGGTGTTTTGTTGGCAGTTTTGATAGTCCTTCCTTTGGTTTGGGGAGGTTATTCCGGATGGACCGGAAGAGGTTGGGGCATGATGGGTCCCGGTTGGGGCTATATGGGCCCGGGTATGATGGGTGGATTTGGCTGGGGATGGTTGCCGTTTCTGGTAATTGTTTTCTGGGGGCTCATTATCTGGGGAATTGTAGCCGCAGTCCGCAGTTCGAGACATGATACCGGCTGCAAGACTTCGGCAAATGAGTCGGCTCTGGACGTGCTTAAGTTGCGATACGCCCGCGGTGAAATAAAAAAGAAGGAATATGAGGAAAAGAAACAAGAAATCGCCTAGCTCCGGTGACCGATAATGCATGGTATTGTTATTAATATAAATCCGGTAATCCTCAATATCGGTAGCTTCGAGCTAAGATGGTATGGCGTTGCTATAGCGCTGGCAGCCATGACTGCAGTGGTCATAGGCGCTTACCGTGCCAAGAAAAAAGGCATTCCCGCCGACGAGGTATATTTCCTGGCTCCATGGGTACTCATCGGCGGATTAGTCGGTGCCCGTATGTTCCATGTGGTGGATAATTTCGGATACTACATGGCTAATCCTCTCCAGATAATACAGCTTCAACATGGAGGTCTGGCTATATGGGGCGGTCTGGTGGGTGGTGGAATAGCCGGTGTTGTCTTTGCCCGGGTGAGGCATATTCCGCTGGGTCGTCTGCTCGATGCACTGGTGCCAGCGCTGCTGGTCGCCCAAATTATCGGGAGATTTGGCTGCATTGTAAACGGCGATGCTTACGGTGGTATTACAAACTTGCCGTGGGGGTTTATTTACACTAATCCCAATGCTATGATACCCGCCAGTCTCTTAGGCGTACCCACCCATCCCTATCCGGTGTACGAGATACTGTGGAATGCTATCTCTTTAGCCGTGATCTTACAGCTTGAGCGCCGTTTCAAGACGGATGGCCTGCTGTTTTTGTCTTATCTACCCATGTATTCGGTAGGTAGATTTATACTTACTTTTGTGCGCCAGGAGAAGGTCGTGTTTTGGGGTTTGCAGCAAGCTCAGGTGCTGGCCATAGCCATGCTGATAGTATCACTGGCTTTGTTATTCTACGTGTGGAGGAAATCCAGAAACCATATTGTCACTCAACCGGTAACGTGAACTTTCCATACCAAGCGATTGATATGCTCTCAAAAACGGAAAGATATATTACGTTGACTGATATTCCGTGCTCAATCCAGATGCGATAAAAGTCGCATACAACGTTAGTTGTAAAGGTTAGAATACTAATGCTTTAGACAAGATTAACTCTAGGAGATTATAAAATGCAGGAAAAAATAGAAGAAATTCTAAATCAGATAAGACCTAATTTGAAACGCGACGGCGGTAATGTCGAGCTGGTCGATGCCAGCGACGGCATTGTAAAGGTGAGATTGACGGGTGCCTGCGGGGGTTGTCCGATGGTATCTATGACACTCAAGCAAGGTGTAGAACGAGTGCTTAAAGAGAAGATACCCGAGATCAAACAGGTTGTTGCCGTCTAATAGGCGCTGTTTTGACGTTGCTTGGTTCTCAGGTCTCCCATCAAGTTCTTTCCGCATAGATGTGGTCTAGATGTATATTGTGTTTTTTAAGGAAGTGAAGAATGGTTTTAAAGAGTAGAGACGATATAGAGCAACTTCTATCCGACGAAGATTTGTATATGCTCGAGGACGAGCTGGAAGAAGAGGATGAGCTTCCCGGATTCAAACCCATTCCTCCGGCCGGTAATGTTGAAGCTTTCGGGGATGCCATGGACTTATATTTGCTGGAATGCCGGAAAACCCGTCTTCTCAATGCCAGCGAGGAGAAAGTGCTCGGCAGTATGATAGAAGATGGCAGGTACCTGTCTGAGATAGAGCAGCAGCTGACTGCGGACGATGAAAATCCGCCGCCTGAAGTTGATATATTGCTCGAACTCATGCGGCGACTCTGCCGGTCAGGTTCGATTCTGGATACGGTATCCAGGCATTTGAAGCTCGAGTCGACCGGGAGTTTATCAGAAAAAATGTTGGACCCCAGCCTGCGGCAGGCTCTCGATGGCCAGATAGATCAGCACTTGTTGGGTGTGGTAGCTCGCGCCCATAGGACCAGTGACGTCCAGGCTATGAAAGACCTGGTTGAGCTGTCGCTTATTACCAGATTGATTCCCTGGGATGTGGTTCGAGATGTCCCGGAAATCAAATCGATATCTAAGTTGGAACGGGGGGTGAATTCGTCTAAATTCCGCAGCGAGCTCGAAAAGCTTCGCCTGGAGATTGCCAGCAGTTTTGAGCAAATAAGGCAGAAATCGGAAGAGGCGATACGGCAGCTGACGCAGTCCAATCTACGGCTGGTAGTCAGCGTAGCCAAAAAATACAGAGGTTACGGTATGCCTCTGGGGGACCTGGTGCAGGAGGG
>CAZJID010000017.1:0-22744 GCA_964545945.1 uncultured Dehalococcoidales bacterium | reverse complement strand
TTTGTCGAAGACCGCGTGGCGCAGAAACCAGTTGAAGAAGCAACCACCGGATTACTGCGGGACCAGCTTGAAAAGACACTCGAGGCGCTTCCTGCACGTGAGCGCCGCATCATCGAGCTGAGATTTGGACTGGAAGACGGTTACTGCCGGACACTGGAGGAAGTCGGTGTCGAGCTGGGCCTTACCAGAGAACGGATACGACAGCTCGAGAAAGAAGCACTGGCCAAGCTACGCCACCCGAAGCTAAGTCGCCAGTTTGTCGACTACCTCAGCTAACCTTGTAGCTCGACATAAAGTGCGTAGAAGTTTCCTCGGTACTATTCAGCTTTGAACTCCCGCATGAACTTAGCCGTTTCCTCGGGTAGTGCGGTGTTTATGTAAATGCCAGTTCCGATTTCAAATCCGGCTACCTCGGTTAGACGTGGAATAATCCTGATGTGCCAGGGATAGTAGTCCCTGTTCTCATCGCCTATCGGGGCTCCGTCCAGGATGAAGTTGTAATCCGGGTTGTTCAACCCGCGATACAATTTGAGCAGGGTAGTTCGCAAAACATCCGCCAAACCCTTAATATCCTCAGTTGAAGCGCTGCTGAAGCTGGCCTGGCAGGTCCTGGGCAGTATCCAGGTTTCGAATGGTGAGTGTGAAGCGAACGGATGGAAGACTGTAAATTTATCCGTAGCCATCACTATGCGGTCGCCTGCCTTCAGTTCATGGTCGACTATGTCAGAATATAACGAACGGCCGGTATCATCGTAGTACTGGACCGCTATTTCATGCCTTATTCTGATGTGTCTGGGCACCACGGGAGTGGCTACGAGCTGGGAATGTGGATGTTCCAGCGAGGTACCGGCGGAGGCCCCGTGGTTCTGGAAGACCAGTATCAATTTCAGGAAAGGCATCTGGCGAAGAGCGATATACCTTTTTTGAAAGGTCAGTAAAAGATTCAGTACACGGCTCTCGTCGGCTAAAGCCAATGGTGCATTGTGCTGGGGTGTTTCCACGATAACTTCGTGAATGCCTTTACCATCCATAGCCAGGAAAAAACCGGATTCTTCTCTTCGATTCGTAGTCCCGTCAGGGGTCAGGGCAGGGAAGTGGTTGGGGAAGACCCTAATAAGCCATTTTTTATCCTTGCCTCTCAGTGCGAAGCTCTCAGGCGGTGTCATTGCCTCGTTCCCGGGGCAGAACGGACAAGAGGGGGAGAACGATGGCAATTCCGGTTTCGGCTGGCGGTGAATGAAGTCGTTCGGTCTTTTAGATCTTTCTCTGGCTATGATAACCCACTCTTTGGTGGTTGGGTCCTGCCTTATTTCTGACATATTACTCCTCGTAGTTCTCTGTTTCCCCAGTATATCATTTTATACGAATAATGCATTAGTTGCGGATAGACTTAAATCTAGTTTTCGCGCTGTATTACTTAAAAATTTCACGAATATTTAATACTTCATTGGACATAGTTTATAACTTTTCTATCTCAAATTGTTACAATATTATGGAGTAGTATTTGCGATGAGAATTCTAATACTTTCCCACGGCCGCAATTTCGCAAGCTAGTTGTAAGATAGAAAATGCACATTGTTTGTTGTATAAAGCAGGTACCGGATACAGCCCAGGTTAAAATCGACCCCGATACCAACACTTTGATTCGTTCCGGTGTAGAATCGATCTGCAATCCGTACGACCTGGTTGCAGTCGAAGCCGCGGCGCAGCTCGTAGAGAAACACGGGGGGAAAGTAACGGTCATCACCATGGGACCACCGCAGGCAGAGTCGGCGCTGCGTGAGGCCTTGTCTCTTGGTGCTCACGAGGCGATTTTGCTGTCGCATCGAGCTTTCGCCGGTTCCGATACCCTGGCTACCAGCTATACATTAGCCAGAGCTATAGGCAAAATAGGCCAGACCGACCCGGTTCAGCTCATAATGTGCGGAAAACAGGCGATTGACGGAGATACCGGCCAGACCGGACCGGGCGTTGCCACGCGGCTGGGGTGTACGTTATTCACATATGTTTCCGAGATAAGAGAAATCGATTTGGAAAACGGACTTATCACGGTCAGACGCGAGATTGAGGGGGGCAGTGAGATAGTCAGGGGAAACATCCCGGCATTGCTGACCGTCGAATTGCACCTCAATACGCCGCGGTATGCGTCGCTGCCCGAAATGGTCAGGTCTTTGCGGGAAGAGATAAAAGTATGGGGAGCGGATGAAATCGAGGCGTTGCCGGAGCGTCTGGGAGTAAAAGGTTCGCCCACAATGGTCAAGGGAATTTCAGCTCCTGAGCCAAGGAAGGGCGGCCTAACCTTTAATGCCGAAGAAAGTGATAAGGCGGTGGGCGATTTCCTCGATACTCTGTTTGATAAAGAATCGGCTCTGCTGGACGAAATTTTACCGGAAACGAAGAAGACAAATGCCTAAGAACAGCAAAGGTAGAAATGTAGCCGAAATCATACCGGACAAGTGTATAGGCTGTCAGTTATGCGTCGGTGAATGTCCGGTGGCAGCCATACATATGGAGGATACGGTAGCCAGGATTGACCCGGAGATCTGTATAGGCTGCGGTCGGTGTTTCAATGTCTGCCCCGTGGATGCCGTAATATTTGAGAAAAAGAAAAAGAAACAGTTGGTGGGGGTTGGTCAAACGCCCCGCCCGTTAGAGGACTATCGCGGTGTGGCCGTATTTATTGAGGTACGAGATGGCATTGCTTCACAGGTATCCTGGGAACTGACGGGAAAAGGGCGGGAACTTGCCGAAAAGCTCGATGCTCCGGTACATGGATTTCTTATCGGACATAATGTGCAGCCGGTGGCACAAGAAGCCATTGCCTATGGCTGCGATACGGTTTACGTAGTTGACCACCCGCTGCTCGAGCATTACTCGTCGAGGGCTTATGGCAAAGCGCTGGTTCAACTCTGCGAACAGGTTAAGCCGGAGGTATTCCTGATGGGGGCGACACCGTTAGGCAGAGACCTGTCCGGTGTAGTGGCTACACAACTGGAAACGGGATTAACGGCTGATTGTACGGGCCTGGATATAGACCCACAGGACCGTCTGTTGTTGATGACGCGGCCTACATTCGGTGGAAATATAATGGCCACCATTGTCTGTCGTAATCACCGGCCGCAGATGAGCACCGTGAGGCCGGGAGTGATGAAGATGCTGCAAAAAGACCAGGCTCGCCGGGGCAAAATTGTTGTTAAGGATTTTACAATTGCCGAGAGCGAGCTTCCGGTCCAGGTAGAGTTCATTCCTACGCCACAGGACGTGAGCGCTGTGGATATATCCAGGGTGCCTGTGCTGGTGGTGGTGGGCAAAGGCGCCTGCGATGCCAGGTATCTGGATATGCTGGAGGAATTAGCCAATGTTCTCGGGGGCACCATTGCCTGTTCCCGCCCCGTCGTACAAGTCGGACTGCTGCCTTATATTCGGCAGGTCGGTCAAACTGGCAAGACAGTAGCGCCCAAAATCTATCTGGGCATAGGAGTGTCTGGCGCTGTACAGCATCTGGTGGGTATGCAGACCTCGGAAAAGATAATTGCTGTCAATATCGACCCCCATGCCCCTCTGATGCAGATGGCTGACTATGCTATCATCGGAGACTACCAGAAGGTCGTTCCACTGCTTATCAAAGGTATTAAGGATAGAAGCAAAGGTACCAAAGTTAAGAAGGGCAATCGTGAAAGAAACGTTTGACGTAGCTATCGTGGGAGCCGGCCCTGCTGGCATATCCGCCGCCTATATACTTGCTGCTGCGGGTAAAAAAGTCATCGTCCTCGAGAGAGGAGAACATCCCGGGTCTAAGAACGTATCCGGAGGCGTGTTGTACGGGCACGATCTGGCTCAGATAATACCTGACTACATCGATAAGGGCTGTCCGGTGGAAAGGAATATAGTCGAATCGCGCATCTGGTACCTGTCTAAGGACGGCGGTTTCAGCCTGGGATATCGTGACCGTGTCTTTGATAAAGAACGTCAGTATAATGCCTTTACCGTTAGTAGAGCTAAATTTGACCGCTGGTACGCCGAGCAGGCGCATGGTAAGGGTGCTCTTGTCGTACCGTCGACCGTAGTTACCGACCTTCTCCGTGATCACAGAGGAACTGTTACCGGGGTTATTACTCAAAGAGAAGATGGAGAAATCAGGGCTAAGGTCACGCTCCTGGCGGATGGCATTAATTCGCCGCTGGCTGCCAGCACCGGATTTCGACCGGAGCCGAAGCCGGAGCAGGTAGCGCTCGCCGTTAAAGAGGTCATCAGCCTGCCTGCCGAGACCATCGAAGAGCGTTTCGGCATCTCCGAGGGGCAGGGTGTGACCACCGAGATCCTCGGTGAGGTTACAGGCGGGATGGACGGGGTGGCATTCGTTTACACCAACCGCAGTTCTTTGTCCATTGGCATCGGAGCTAACCTGGCCGACTTTGCAGCCTTTAAACTCAAGCCCTATGAATTGATTGAGAATTTCAAACAGCATCCCATGGTAGCGCCTTTGATTGCTGGCGGCAGGCCCATGGAGTACATTGCTCACTGGCTGGCTGAAGGCGGATACGATTCGATTCCAAAGGTCTACGGTAACGGTTATCTTATTGCCGGAGATTCAGCTATGCTCTTCAATACACTGCATCGAGAGGGGAATAATCTGGCAATGGCTTCAGGTAAGATGGCGGCTGAGGCTATTATGGATGCTTTCAAACTCAACGATTTTTCGGAGAACGGGCTGAAGGGTTATGGCGACAGGCTGGCCCGGTCTTTTGTTATGCAAGATATGAAGAAATACAGGAGGCTGAGCAGTTTCCTTTATAATCACAAGGAGCTGTTCACGGAATTACCGGAGCTGGCATCCTTTGGTGCCAGAGAGATCATTACCGTGAACGGTATCAGTAAAAAGGTCAAAGAGAAATCTATACTAGACAAAATACGTAAAGATATGTCTATACCCAGAATAGTTCGATTAATGTGGCAGGCATGGAGGGCGACCAGATGAATGTCAGTGTACAGGACAAGCTATTTTTGGACCGTTTTAAAGTAGATGAAGTAAGCCATCTACGGATAATCGACAATAAAAAGTGCATAGACAAGTGCCGTGACCAGGCGTGTCTTTACCTATGTCCGGCGAATGTTTATCGTCTAGAAAAAGACTATATAACTGTAAATTATGAGGGCTGCCTGGAATGCGGGTCTTGCCGGATCGGCTGCGCTGAGCTGAATATTGAGTGGCGTTTTCCTAAGGGCGGCTACGGCGTTAGCCATAAATTCGGCTAGTGATTATAATAAGGGAAATAAAAATGGAACTCCGCGAAACAAGGCAAATCAGAATAGATAAAGTTCTACCTAACCGGCGGCTTATCTTTGAGGAAGATAGTATTATCCGCCTTTGCGATGATATTCGATGTAATGGAATGACAGAGCCTATCATCGTTGAAATGATAGATGACAGATTCCAGATTATCGACGGAGAGAAGCGCTGGAGAGCCTGTAAAAAGATTGGCATGATCGAGATAAAAGCGCAGATTATTTTATCAGAAGATTAGACCTGACCGGTTTGACCGGTACCTCACCCCGACTAAAGCCATCCTTCGATTAACAGTTTTTTATCTATGTTTCCGTTATATTAACCAGCGCCTGTTGTATTAACTCAGAGAGCGCCGGATGAATGTGCATACCGGACATTATGTTACTCATAGTGCCATCGGATTCCATCGTATTCACCACTTCCTGAATAAGCTCAGGCGCATTGGGTCCAATTATATGAAAACCCAGTATCTTATCCGTCTCTTTATCGACAATTGCCTTGGCGAAGCTATCCTCTTCCATCATGGCTTCACCCTTGGCTATGCTCGAGTACTCAGCGATTCCCACCAATATAGTATGGTCTTTTTTAGCGACCTCTTCGGTTAACCCCACAGATGCAATTTGAGGATGTGAATATACGGCGTGAGGCGCGGCGATATAATTCATTTTTTCCTTGACATCGTGCAAGAGATTGTTGGCTGCCGCCTCTGCCTCCCTATTGGCTACGTGGGTGAACATCTGCTGACCGTTGGCATCACCAATGGCATATATGTTTTTCTTGTTGGTCTCCAGATATTCATTAACCTTTATGTAGCCACGGGAGTCCAGTTCTACTCCCGTGTTCTCCACTTTCAGCAGGTCTGCATTTGACCGTCTACCGACGGCAATCATTACCTTCTGGGCAGTATATTCGTTTTTTACGCCCGTGTTTGCATCCGTGGCAACAACTACGCAATTACCATTCTTTCTCTTTACCTCTTCCACCTGAGCGCCGGTATGGATATTCATTCTGCTACTTAGTTTCTGTTTTAAGGTCTCGGCTATTGCTGGCTCCTCGCTCAGGATAAGCCGATCGGCCATCTCCAATATGGTGACTCTGGTACCCATGGCGGCAAAAAAGTGGCTATATTCCACGGCTACATAGCCGCCGCCGATGATTATCATGCTTTCAGGTTTTTCCTTTAGTTGGAGCACGGATTCATTTGTGAGAAAGTCGATATCATGCAGTCCCTTTATCGGGGGTATGGATACTCTGGAGCCTGAAGCTATACAGATTTTGTCAGCGGTTATCGTCTTTCCGTTGACTTCGAGCGTGTAGTCCTTAACGAAGTGACCTCCTCCGTCGTAGAACGTCAAGCCATCGACTTCCGAAAGCCCTTTTTTCATATTATCGCGGTAGCCACCTATGTTCTTCCTCATCCGGTCCATGATGAAATTGAAGTCGATATTTTTTATCTCGGTTATCACTCCGACCTTTTTGGCTTCCTGTGCCTCTACTATGCGGTCGGCGGCGAATATGAGCATTTTCGAAGGTATGCAGCCGGTATTGAGACAGGTGCCGCCCGTGGGCCCTTTATCTACCAGAGCGACTTTTAAGCCGTGAGCCAGTGCCTCTTCCACAACCGTCATGCCCGAACCCGAACCTATAACAATTACATCGTATTTTTCCATGACTACTATTTACCTCCACCTTTTTCTCGTCTGTTATGAGCTTTTTGAACTGCCGTGCTATTGACGGGAAGCCCTCCTATTATATGCAGAAGCCGCCCGTAATCTTCAAGGTTTTGAAAAAGATAGTCAGCTCCTCTGTGTATCAGTTCTTCCTCAGAATGGAAACCTGTGGCGACGGCGATCGTCAGAGCGTTGAGCTCCTTCCCGCACTCCACGTCTCTCACGGAGTCACCGATTATGACAACGTCCCGGCCTTCGAATCTGTGCCCGGTTAGTTGTTCGGCTTTTCGTATTGCCATTCTGGCCAGTTCGACGCGGCTTGCAGCTTCGGTGCCGTATACCGAGAATTTGAAGTATTTGTCCAGACCGGTAATCTGCAGCACGCGATTGGTAACGCCGGGTGAATCACCGGTATATAAAGCGACGAAGTTGTCTGTTTTCGATAGCCCCTTCAGCAAAGGTATCACTCCGGGCAGAATATAGGTTGAGGCCTCTTTTGGAATCTTCGACTCGAAGATTTGTTCGTAACTTTCCAGTAGAGACTTACTTTTATCGATGAATTCACTGTCTGGTATGCCTTTTAACCCGGCCAGCTCAATGAAATTTTCGGTCAGGCTTTTACCGGCGAAATCAATCTCATAGAGGCTGGCATCAACCCCAAAATATTTTTTGAATAATTCTCGTACCGTAGCATCATGAACAGATATCAGGTTTACAAGTGTCTGATCCAGGTCGAAAATGATAAGTTTCATGGGCTATTAGCTTTTAGTAAATGCGGTGTTTATTCTCATTTCATCGATAGGTTGTCGGTTTTTGGTAACGCTGCATACGATGCATATCTCTAAGTAGTTAGCCTTTGTATATAGCGGTTAGCCTGCAAAGCCGCCTTAGCTCCTGCCCCGGCAGCGATAATTAACTGTTTCTCGGGTATATTGGTTACGTCACCGGCCGCGTAAATGCCGGGAACACTAGTAGCTCCTGAAGAGTCAACTTCAATTTCGCCTTTTTGGTTCAAGACGAGTATGCTTTTGGTGAAGTCCGAGCTCGGTATAAGCCCCATTTCAATGATAACCCCACCGACCTCCAGTTCCCTTTCCTGCTTGGTTGATATATCGCGGACCTTTATGGCATCGACAAATTTGCCACCTGTAATCTCCACGATCTCGTGCCGCTCTAATACAGTTACATTCTTTGCTTTTTTCAGTTTGCTAATTAGTACTTCGTCTCCGTTCAGCATATTCGAAGTTATTATGTATACATGTTCGGCTATTTTGACCATATCGTCGGTTGCTTCCAGGGCAGCATTGTCGCCTCCGATAACTGCCACCTTCATGCCTGAGAATAGGGGCCCGTCGCAGGCAACGCAGTAACTGACCCCGCGGCCTGTCAAAATGTCCTCACCGGGTACGTTTAACCGGCGAGGTCGTTTGCCGGCAGCAACCACAACTGTCCTGGCTTCGTAAGCGTTGCCACTGGCGGTTTTAGCTTCAAAAACCCCGTTTTTTGCTGATAGGGTGGTTACACGTTCACCGGTCTTTTTATCCACCGGGAATTGCTTGACCTGGTCTTCGAATTTCCTGATTAGTTCGTTGCCGTCCAGTATCTGGTAGCCTTCGTATTTACCGGGACCTGAAGCTATATTAATCTGCCCACCAATATCTTCGCTGAGCAACAGCGTATTCAGTTTTTTCCTGGCAGCGTAGACGGCTGCTGTCATACCGGCCGGTCCTCCACCTATAATGATTACATCATACATGTTTTTAGTTCCTTTATTCGAATGGGTGATTGCTATATCACGTAAGCAGCTTGATTTATTGGAATCGCTTGTCTTTTTACAACCACTGGGTCTGCAGGGGGCAGGGCTAGTAAAACCTTCATTTCGCCTTAGACTTTTTAGCTTTGACGGCCACTTTCTTGGGCTTGGCCTCATGCGCCTTTGATAAAGTTACCTCGAGGATACCGTCGTCGTAGCTCGCGTCTACTTTGTCAGCCTGCACCTTTGTAGGTAAAGCAACCGAGCGCGAGAACCTGCCATATGACATCTCGCACCTGTAATAATCGTCCTCTTTGACTTCGGATTCTGTTTTTCTTTCTCCTTTAATTGTCAGAGTGTTGTCACTGACTGAGATGTCAATGTCTTCAGGCTTGACGCCGGGAACCTCAGCACGCACCAGGAGCTTGTCTTTTTTATCGATAACCTCGATAGCGGGCGACATGGCCATCTCCTCAGTTGGCGAGCGCCACCACCACACCGGCCACCTCGACATCGTTGGATATCTCATCGCCTCATCCATGCGCCTCTCCATCTCTGCGAGTGAGCTCCATGGGTCCCATCTCTGTATAGCCATTTTCTTTTACCTCCTTTCATTATATTTTGTTCCCTGCCCCCGCAGTGCAGTGAATGCTTACTGTTATCGCTATGATTAATTTGCCTTTAATGAGTCCGAGACGGCTGTCGATACTAATGCCCGGGGATTGGACTGCGTCCTGTAGTTATAGTGTACGGCGCTGTAATCGGAAATCTTGGCTCCTCTGCCCAGGACTGTAATACCTTTCTCTGTTTCAGTAGTGCTGTCTCCGAAACCTATGTAGCAGAATTCACCCAACTCCACGTCTTCGTCCAGAATGGAATGATTGACTGTGGTATAACTGCCTATCACGGTGTTGCTCATGACAATAGAATTTCTTACCGTGGCGAATTTCTTAACGGTAACTCCCGGAAATAAAATAGAGTTCTCCACCATGCCGTCAATCGAACAATCTTCGCCAATTAAGCTGTTTCTAATGTTGGCGTTGTTAATCGGCTTAGGCAGCACCAGGTCATGAATATTTGTCATAATAGGCCAGTTGCCGTTCAGACTTAATGAGGGTAACTTGCGTATAAGTTCCATATTCGTCCCGTAGAAGGCCTCTACCGTCCCTATGTCTTGCCAGTATTCCTGAAACTTGTAAGCGCATACTTTATGCTGCTTTGCCATTGCCGGAATAATGGTGTGCCCGAAGTCATGGTTCGAGGATGTGTTTTTATGATCTTCCAGAAGATGTTCAATTAAAAACTGAGTGTTGAATATATAAATGCCCATCGAGGCCAGATTACTGGTTGCTTTCTCCGGTTTTTCAATGAAATCGATGATTCTTTGCTTATGGTCGACTGTAACTATCCCGAAACGATGTGCTTGTTTCAGCGGCACTGACACGACTCCAATAGTGACATCAGCGCCCACCTCTTTATGGAGTTTCAGCATATCCCGGTAGTCCATCCGGTAAACGTGGTCGCCTGCCAGAACCAGGGTGTTTTCAGCTGGATTTGTCCCGAACGAGTCAATGTTCTGATAGATAGCGTCTGCAGTTCCTTGATACGAGCCGGATTTCGGCTCCAATACCGTTATTCTGCTGCCAGGGGAGTTGATACGGTTCCATTCGGCTACGTAATCGGCCATTTGTTTGCGCTGGTGGTCGACCAGGAGCGCAATTTCCTTGATGCCCGAATGTATGCAATTGCTGAGAGTGAAATCGATAATTTTAAAGCGGCAAGCGAAGGGCAGGACAGGTTTTGGTCTGGCACGGCAGAGGATACCCATTCTCTTGCCTAATCCACCTGCCAGGATAAGAGCTTGTATCTGGGTCTCTCTGGCCCCGTTTATTATGTCGTTGTCTGTAACACTATATTTGTTTGATATAAACATTGCAGACTTCTTTCTCTAGTAGCTATGTAACCGTGGGTTTAGCCGTTTACAGTAAAATTCAGGCTCTAATGTATATAATTCACCTATTACTGAATCGCCCTCATATTCCCATGAAGTTAGCAAATAAATGGCTCCAAATGTAACCACTATGATACAGGTAGGCTAATTACAAAGTCATAAAAACCGCAGTTGAAAAATAAAAAAAATATAAAATCGGGAAGATTGTAAGCGGTGGAAAGTGTTTAACAGCTGAAAGATAAAGCGGAAGTGGTGGTTAAGGAAATCGGTGAACTTAGGCTTGTTTTAAAATGTAGCCCACTCGGGGCATGGTAACGATGAGTTTGGGATCATCGGGTTTTTCTTCAAGTTTGGATCGGATACGACTGACCCATGTTCTTAGGAGCTGGACATCGTTGCGATACTCGGGACCCCATACCCTGGAAAGCAGTTCTTCGTAAAGCATAACACGGCCGGCGTTTTGCGCAAGCTCGCTCAATAACAGCCATTCTATTCTGGTTAAATACTCCGCTCTACCCTTGACTGAAATAGAATGAGTCTTGAAATCCATGACGATATCGCCGAACGTGAGCGTTTCACTTGTCTTGCGTCTCTCAACCGGTTCTATACGGCGTTTAACCGCCTCGATTCTGGCGAGAAGTTCATCGGGATTGAATGGTTTCGGCAGGTAATCGTCAGCTCCTAGATGAAGGCCCTTGATCTTATCGACGTCAGCTCTTTTAGCGCTCAGTATAATGACGGGTACCGACGAAAAACTGCGGAGCTCTTTCAGCACTTCGAAGCCGTCCATTGTAGGCATTATAAGGTCCAGTATCACTAGGTCGGGCTGATGTGTTTCAAATTGCTCCAGAGCTTCAGCGCCGTTTGTGGCAATCAGTATATCGTAGCCAGCTATCCTGAGCTTGGCCTTGAGAAAATTCACTATACGCTCTTCATCATCGACCAGTAATATGGTGAACTTGTCCACGAATTTATCCTATGTATCCTTTTGGTCTACCATAGTAGCGCTCTCACCGTAAAAATGTCAACGTTCCTCGATGTGCTGTCAATGAATAGTACTGTCTGCTTGGCCGGGCAAGCAGTTCCTTGACCTGACCCTGGCTAAAATCTAAAATACAAATTGAAGGTTATTGAAGAGGTACACTATTCGACTTCGGCAGATAGTATGTCGACATTTGACATAATAATTTAGTCTTTATCGGAAGTAGTGTTATGGCGACGGAACTTAGAGAAACTGGCAGTAAAGTAGTGGGCAGTGTGCCCTGGGGCACTCACTTTTGCCAGTTTTATAAAACAAGACGGGACTTGCTCGATATCCTGGTACCGTATTTTAAAACCGGTCTGGAAGGCAATGAGTTCTGTATGTGGATCACGGCTGAACCACTCAGGCCTAGTGAAGTGAAAAAGGCCATGTTAAAAGCCATGCCAGATTTTGCTAGATATGTGGCAAAAGGCCAGATAGAGATAATGCCACATGACAAGTGGTATCTTCAGGATGGTGTATTCGATTCGGAACGTGTGCTTAGCGGGTGGATCGACAAACTGGACAAGGCTTTAGCTAATGGTTATTCCGGATTAAGACTAACCGGCAACACTTTCTGGCTTGAGAGAAAGGACTGGGATAGTTTCACTGACTACGAAGCAGCAGTGAGCGAGGTGATTGGCAAATACAAAATGCTGGCGCTCTGTACTTATTCATTGGACAGGTGCACTGCCGCGGATGTAATCGATGTGGTTAGAAATCACGAATTTGCTTTAATTAAACAGGAAGGCAAATGGGCGCTTTTGGAAAAGTCCGGGTATAACATTACCAAGAACGCTCTACTGGAGAGTCAGGAAAGGTTCCAGTTGGCATCTGCGGCATCTCATACTCTGGTTTATGACGTATTTGTAAATACCGGAAAAGTAATAGAAGTAAATGGTTTCGAAGAGCTTCTCGGTTATAAAACAGAAGATATTTCTCTAACACGGCGCTGGTGGTACGGCCAGATGCATCCTGATGATTTCCAGATCTTCCGAAAAAAAATGAAGAAAATTATGGAGGCCTCCACAGGCTATCGCCTTCAATACCGAATGCGTCACAAAAACGGCAATTATATCTTCGTGGAGGACGTGGCCAAAATTGTTCGTGACGAGACCGGGCAAGCCCTGCACATCGTCGGTGCTATTGCGGATATAACGCAGCGCAAGCTGGCTGAGGACGCACTGCGATATCAGGCAAATCTATTGAACAATGTGTCCGATGCTGTAATTGCCATCGACCTGGATTTTAATATCCAGTCCTGGAATAGAGCCGCCGAGAAGGCATACGGCTGGACGTCAGAAGAAGTTACCGGTAAGCCACTAGCATCTATCCTTAAAGGAACGTTTGTTAAATCTAGCCGGGAGCAGGCATTCGCAGAAATTTCTGAAAAGGGAATTTGGAATGGAGAGGTTGTGCATACTAGAAGAGACGGGAGTACCGTTTATATGTTTATCACGGCAAGTGAAATAACAGATGCCGCCGGGCATAGGGTGGGGACGGTGATGGTAAATCGTGATGAAACGCAAGTAAGGCAAATAGAAAAGGCATTGCGGGAAACGAGCGACTACCTGAATAATCTGCTGGAGTACGCGAATGCTCCAATTATTGTATGGGATCCGTCATCTCGTATTACACGGTTTAATCATGCTTTTGAAAACCTTACCGGGCTTAATGCTTACGAGGTTATTGGAAGTAAGCTTGATACACTTTTCCCCGAGGAAAGCAGTCAGGCCTCGCTAGAAAAAATTCACCGAACTCTAAGCGGAGAACGATGGGAGATAGTTGAAATACCTATCATCGACAAATATGGTGAGGTGCGCATTGTTCTCTGGAACTCAGCGAACGTATATGGTGAGGATGGGAAGACTATCATTGCCACCATAGCCCAAGGTCTGGATATCACCGAACGAAAACGAGCCGAGGAGGAAATGAGGACTGTCATTAGCACATCTATCGAGGCTTTCTGGGTTACGGATAAAGAAGGTCATTTCCTGGATGTGAACGATGCCTATTGCAACCTTATCGGTTACAGCCGAGAGGAGCTACTAAATATGAGTGTGCGAGATGTAGAGGACGTTGAAACGGCTGAAGATACCGCTCAACATATAAAGAAAATAATCGAGCTTGGTTCAGACCGCTTTGAGACACGTCACCGCTCTAAAGACGGCAAGATCATCGATCTCGAGATTAGCGTAAATTATATGGATACGAGGGGTGGGAGGTTTTTTGTATTTCTACGCGATATTACGGATAGAAAAAAAGTTGACGAGTTTAAGGACGAGTTTATCGGTTTGGTGTCTCACGAGATGCGTACGCCACTTACCGTGATAATCGGTGCGCTTCATACTATATTGACTGAAGAGACACGCCTTTCCGCTGAAGAAAGAAGTCAGCTGCTGCAGGATGCGATTTGGGAAGCCGAATCACTTTCTCATCTATTGTCTAACCTTCTGGAACTTTCTAGGTCCCAGTCCGAGCGCCTGCTACTTCACAGAGAATTAATTAGCGTTGAAGACGTGGCGCAAAATGTCATTAATAAAATGAAATTACAATCTTCTCAGCATGAATTTGTTATTGACGCTCTGGGTGAGTTACCTGAGACATATGCAGACCCGTTGAGATTAGAGCACATACTGCGTAATCTACTGGAAAATGCAGTAAAGTACTCGCCTGATGGCGGCCACATAACCGTTTCTATTAAATCAGAAAATGGGAATTTGGTCGTGGCAGTTAAAGACGAGGGTATAGGTATTTCGCAGCGTGACCAGGACAGGCTATTTAAGCCGTTTGAGCGGCTAGAGTTTTCTCAAGCCAAGACAGTGCAAGGCATAGGATTGGGTCTGCTGGTCTGTAAGAGGCTGGTGGAAGCTCATGGCGGACGTATTCGAGTAGAATCGGAGCCGGGCTGTGGTGCTACCTTTCTGTTTACATTACCTTTGGAGCAACGTTGAGTAAGCGCGGCTCTTAGGTGCTCGTCTAATATTGTCAAATTACCATTTGCTTAGTAAGGTCTGCTAGTTCCCTCGGTATATTCGTCGGGATTTCATAATTTTTTAATTTTTCCACCTTTTATTTTATGACTTTGCAATTTTAGCCTGATACTATGGCTATTGTATATGTCGGCTTGCATTTATTTTATACCATGGCACCATTTATTTGTCGAAATCAAACATAGGTATGGTCGACTAGAGGATGCACCAAGCAAATAGGAGGAAAAGATAATGTCGGAGGGGAAACGGCTTATATTTTCATTGGTGTCTGGGGTTTTATTGGCTCTGACCTTAATTGGCGCAGGCTGTACGGTGACTATAGTACAATCGCCACTAGGGCAAACGCCGGTTCAACCAACCAGTGCATATAAATCGGATAAATCTATTAATTCATCTTGGGCGCCGCCATGGACGGACGGGGTACCAACTAATCTGCCCGCTCTATCGATACCTGATATCGTGAAGCAGATAACCCCGAGCGTTGTCGCCGTTCACACACAGGTGGTAAGCTACGATATTTTTCTGGAACCTATTCCCGGACAGGGCGTAGGTACCGGAATTATAGTTGACCCCAATGGCTATATTGTCACCAATAATCATGTAATCGAGAATGCTCAGAGCGTAAAGGTAATTACCAAAGACGGCAAGAGTTACGATGCCGTCAAGGTAAACGGAGACCCGGTCACCGATCTAGCTGTAATCCAAATCGACGCTAAAAATTTACCGGTAGCAGAAATCGGCAGTTCCAAAGCCCTTCTGGTTGGTGACGGGGTTGTCGCCATAGGTAATGCCCTGGCGCTCGAGGGCGGCCCTACGGTTACATCAGGAATCGTAAGCTACATCGGGCGTTCTATTATAGAACCCAACGGGAATGTCCTTAATGACCTTATACAGACGGACGCAGCCATCAATCCCGGCAACAGTGGCGGCCCGTTGCTGAATATGGCAGGCCAGGTCATAGGTATAAATTCCGCCATCGCTTCCCAAGGGCAGAATATTGGTTTTGCTATAGCGATTACACCGACGCTACCGGTTATCGAGCAACTGATAAAGCAGGGACAAATTACAAGACCTTATCTTGGTGTCGGGTTTATGACCACAACTAATGGGGTTGAAATAACAGCGGTGGACCCCGGCGGTCCAGCCGATCAAGCAGGGCTGCAGGTGGGGGACATTATCACGCAGTTTGCCGGACAAAAAGTCCCTACTGGGGGGGAACTGAGGCAAGCGATTATCTCTGCACAGATAGGAGAACGAGTAGAAATAGACTATATAAGGAATGGGAAAGAAAACAAGACCTTCGCCACCCTCGTAGCCAGCTCATCGTAGTAAAAATGAAGTAATTGCCGGTAGTTGATGTAGTAGCTCCGGGCTGTCTTTAAGAAGACTCTAGGTTGTGTTCTGTCTCACAGTGAGGCGTGCTGTTACCAACTTTTTAATTTCAAACGTGAAGATAGTGATAATTGGGGTAATGAATGCTAGAAGCCAGCCGCTGGCATTTAGAGCTGTCAGCTTTAAAGATGTTTGCGCAATTGGAAGGTTAGTGATCAATAATAAGAATGCGAGGGCTGCTGCTGCCCATATCAGCATGGCTTTATTCGATAAAATTCCTATTTTCCATATTGATTGCGTATGAGAGCGCATGGTCACAGCCAGAAAGATATGGCCAACCAGCCAGGTGGCGAAGGCAAGGGTCTGAGCCACGGCTGATCCCCAGCCAAGGTACCATGCCGATAGATAGTTTATAAGAACGGCTGCAGCCAGGCTGGTGCTGCCGACGCCCATATTAATAAGCATACTGCGGTTGATAAATTTGTCCTTCTGTCGGCGGGGCGGCCTTTCCATAGTGCCAGACTCAATTGGCTCAACAACAAAGGTAGTCGAGGCAGCCAGGTCCATGAAGAGCTCCAGCAGAATTATTTGAATGGGTGAAAAGGGGAAAGGTATGTTGAGAATTAGGGGAATTAAGAAAGTAAGCACCAGGGCTATTTTTACGCTTAGGTAATAGGCAACGCCCTTTTTCAGGTTATCAAAGATTTTTCTTCCCTCCTGAACCCCAGCAGTTATGGAACTGAAGCTGTCATCGGCTAATACCATATCGGCGGCCTCTCTGGCCACTTCGGTGCCTGTTTCGCCCATAGCGATGCCGACGTTGGCACTCTTCAAGGCAGGCGCATCATTAATGCCATCGCCGGTCACCCCAACAATCTCTCCGGATTCCTGTAGCACACTGACGATTCTTAGTTTTTGCTCAGGCGTAGTTCGGGCAAAAAGCGAGACTGTTTTTAACTTCTCCTTCAGTTCGTTGTCATCCATTCGGTCGAGTTCACTGCCTGTTAGAAGGCCTACATCAGAATTGATTCTCAACCGGGAGGCGACTTTTTGAACTGTAAGAGCATAATCACCGGAAACAATAATGGTCCTTATGCCAGCTTCCTTTGTTGTTTCTAAGGCGCTTTCCACGCCAGGTCGTACGGGGTCAACCAATCCGGCCAGTCCTACATATACTAGGCCGGTCTCTGTCTCGTCTTGTGTGATATTGACTACATCATCGACCTTTTTATAGGCAAAGGCGATGACTCTCATGGCTTCGCCAGCCATGCTTTCCATAGTGTTTCTAATAACTTCATTGTCCGTGTCCGTCTTCTTCCGGTCCGATAGTCCATGCGCTATATTCGAGCTTCTAGCCAGAACGATCTCCGGAGCACCCTTGACATAGGCTATAGATTTACCGTTCTGCTCGAAAACGGCTGACATCATTTTCCGTTCGTTATCGAAACTGAACTCAGTTTGCAAATTGAATTCTGATAGCAGTTGCCGGGGATCGATGTCTGCCTTTTTGGCGGCCTCGATAATCGCAACTTCCGTGGGGTCATTTGAGTTGCATTCGTCCGAGGTTATCCGTGTACAAGATGTCAACAGGCCTATTCGCAGCAGTAACAAATCGGTTGGTGAAAAGTTGCCCGGCGTAAATGGTTTTGACGTGTAATCCGAGCTAATTTGGGCAACAGCCATTTTATTTTCGGTAATTGTTCCGGTTTTATCGGTAACAATAGTTGTGATGCCTCCCAGCGTCTCGGCAGTGCTCAGATGTCTAACAAGTACATTTTTCCTGGAAAGAACCAGGGCACCGACGCCTAGCACCATGGTAATGATTATAGGCAGCTCTTCCGGAATTGTAGCAAAAGAAAGCGAAAGCCCGGTAAGTATCATTTCCTTTACAGGCTTATGCTGTAGTATTCCGGCAATAGGAATTATAACGCTGAAAGAAACGGCAACCCATACTAGTAGGCCGGCTAACTGCTTCATCGCCTGCTGTAAGCCGGTTTTGGGTTCCTTAGCTTCTATTACAAGGCCGGTGATCCTGCCAAGTTCTGTTTCTGCACCGGTGGCTATCACGATACCAATCCCCCGACCGCGGGTAATCGTCGTCCCGGCGAAAACCATATTATTTCTTTCCGCGAGGATTGTGTCATGTGCGAGTGCCTTGTTGTATTTGGCTACCGGAGTGGACTCGCCTGTAAGGGCTGCTTCATTAGCTTGCAGGCCGAAGGATTTGATTATTCTAGTATCAGCCGGAACAATTTCTCCGACTTCTAATACGGCCATATCTCCTTTTACCACTTCTGTGGTCGGTATGCTCTGATAGCGCCCATCACGCAGTAAGGTAACGATCGGTTGGGAAAATTTCTTGAGCGCAGCTATTCCTTTTTTAGCACGATATTCCGTGAAAATTTCCACAAACACCAGAGCCATGATTATGATGAAGATTGTTATGGCGTCCCTTGCCTGCCCCCAGATGCTGTAAATTATGCCAACGACCAGCAGAAGCAAAATCATCGGTTCTCTGATTTCTTCAAGGAATACGCCCCAGAAGCTAATTTTTCTTTCTAGCGTTAACCGGTTAGGGCCAAATTGGTTTAGTCTCTTTTTTGCTTCCGCCTGGTCTAGCCCCGAATCGGGGTCGGTGTTTAATGACTTTATTATATGCTCGGGACTTTCGGCCCAGGGTTCATTCATAGCGCGAGCATTTTAACAGATAATTCTTTCTATGTCCTGCAGCTTCTTATATGCCCCCCGCGACCGTCAATTTAGATTTACGTACTGTGTTTAACTGCGCTGGGACATTGGTATAATAAAACGCCTCAAGTTTTTATCCATTCTTATGGCCACAAACAATTTAGGGAAGGGGGTGGAATATTGCCGGATAAATACTGTTGCGCTTATAGGGACAGAGAGAGCTTACTAATTCCTATAGCGGTGGTTCTATGGAACTGACCGCAGTTCCTTCCGTTTGTATTCCGAGATGTTTGTCGAAAGCTACATAATTCTCTATCGGTTTGGCTGCGTCAGTTGTCTGGTAGTAATACCAGGCACCGTTTTTGTTGGTTTTGCCGTCTATTACGATATTGTAATATCCGGCCTCACCTTTCCAGGGGCAGTGATATTTTGTATCACTGTCTTTCAGGTACTCCCTTTTGATAGAGTCCGGCGGAAAGTATAGGTTACCTTCTACCAGCACAGCCTTGTTTGTCTCTGCGATTACTTTGCCGTTCCAGGTTGCCTTAGCCATCTTTGCCATTGTGCTGCTCCTTTCTAACCATCCTGTGTTGTTTTATCTTGTGGAGATAAACACTTTTCGCTGGTGGCGGTTAATAATTGTGTAACGGTGGCCATACTGTCAGCCGATGAAATCGCGCGTACAGTAAGTTTTGCCAGCTTCTTGCGTTGCGGGGCTTCAACAACCATTATCAATTGGGGCGAATCTTCAAGTAAATCCACTGAGACTACACCTGGTCGCTTTCGTAGAGTTCTGACCATACGAGCGGTTTTTTCATCTGGGCTGTCCATTATTACATATGCTTTGAAACTCATCTTGCCCTCCTTTAAGCAGGCATTGAGATGTACTACTGTCTATACGATAGACCATTAATGATTAAAAAGTCATAAAGAAGCGTCTGGAAACGTTAAGAAAATATTACATTTCTATATATACGTTAGCAGAGCAATGAAATTTTATGACTTTTTTATTTTTAAACGCGTATTTTTATGACTTTGTTATTATCAGCTTGCTACCATTCTATTCATTAACATAGCTATGCAAATAAAGGAGGTGGGTGTAACGAAGTCATTTGAAAACGGCGTTCTTTAGTGCAGATAAGCATATTAAAGGAGGAGTCATGAACAAAGTGGTTAGAAACCTTAGCATTTTAATTTTTGTCCTTGGGGCTGTATCCTTGATAATGGGTATCGCATTTATTTATCAAGGCGTATCCAAAGACCTGTACCTTACGAGTATTATGAAACAGGAAAATATCAAATTATCTGACCTTGGTGTTACGGGAAGTAAAGCTAACGATATAATCGATAGTCAGGCAACGGCACAGATAGCCGGCGACACTGTACGGGGGCACAGACATTCCATCGCTCCCTCTTACACGGCATTGTTGGGCGGTGAAAAATACGACCCATTAAATCCAACCGAAGCGTCATATGCTCAGGCCTTGAACCTGGAGAACTACTTGTATCTGGCAGTACTGAGCTTCGGCGTAACTGACATAGCCATGGCCGCCGGGGGCTTCATGATAGTAGTGGCTATGGCCATGGGTGCAATTGGTTTCGTGCTCTTGAGGGTGGCACCGATGATTAAATGAACCGGTGTAGCTTGATAAGGTGAGTATTTCTTTGGAGGTTCCACTTGAAGGTTACGGTTGATAGAGATTTGTGTATCGGAGCGGGTAACTGCGTGGCTGCAGCGCCTACGGTATTTAAGATGGATAAGGAAAATAAAGCCGTTGTTCTAAAGCCCGAATCTGTTGATGAGGACACATTGATGGATGCTGCTGAAAGCTGCCCGGTGGATGCCATTATCGTTGAAGATGATAGTGGGAATCAACTGTATCCGTGAGAGCCGGGCATAAATTCATCATTTAATTGGGGGCTGCATAGCTCGGGAAAATGTTTGAACTCATTTCTCGTATTCGGTATAGGTTATCTGTTTTACAGGTATTTTCGTGAAATTTAATGAAATTTTTATTATTTTCGATGCGATTTTATGATTTTTTTACAGGCATTAACTTAAAATAACGATAACATGATTGTTTGGAGGGAACTGATATGGCAGTTGCGTTAGCTCAACAACCAATTCATATCGATATTGGGGGAAACGGACATGATACTGGTTCATCCCTTGATGAGGTTATTGTTGTCTGTCCCAAGTGTAAAACTTTAGAAACGCTCTGGTTTTCTTCAGGCTTCCTGATTCCGACCCGAAAATTCAGACAATTCGGAAATCAGGTGTTTCACGATTGTGGTTCAACCGAACCATGCTGCTTTTATCACTTCTAAGACTGGGTGGAATTGCTGCAGCCCCGGTCAGCCACTAAAAGACTGGCAGGGGCGGCAGGATTCGAACCCGCGACCTGCGGTTTTGGAGACCGCTGCTCTTCCATCTGAGCTACACCCCTAAGTGCCGATCAAGTTATTATTTTGCTGTAACTTTTAAAATGTCGCCCTTTCTAAATCGAAATAAATCTTACATCATAGGTACGCAAAATGGCAAGTATCCTGCCAAACTAAAACTCGGATGAATTAATCATACTTAGATCGTGTAATGTCATATGATATGCCATAGTATTGCCCCAGCTTAATTCGATGTATAATTACGATTTGTGGAAGCGTTTGCAGTTTATCTGGAAAGCTGGCATATATTCTATTCAACACTAGCAACAGCGTCTGCTGCACTTATGGGACTAGTTTTTCTTGCGGTATCATTGCGGCTTGATACTTTTCATCTAAAGAATTCTTCCACACCCCGAAATATCGCATGGCAGACCTTTGTCGATTTCCTGTCGGTGTTCGCAATATCACTAATATTTTTGCTTCCGGGGCTGATGCCGATAACATTTGGAATGATACTGGGATTGGTGGCGTTAGCCGGTCTGATAATTGTTATCCGGCGGTGGTGGCGGGCGAGAAATCACCTGACGCTGCGTCGCTCGCTTATTGCTTTCATGCCTCTTTTAATATGTTGGGTCGGTTTGACTGTATCGGCCATGGTAACAATATTCGGTTTATATAGGCTTCTTTTTGCGGCAGCACCAATTATGATTTTCTTGATAGGAATAGCAATTCATGACGCCTGGAATTTGCTAATAAGCTCGTGATATACGATGGAATAAAACGTGGTACCCCTGGGGCGATTCGAACGCCCGACACGCGGTTTAGGAAACCGCTGCTCTATCCTACTGAGCTACAGGGGCAGGCTAGCCAAATTACATCCGTGACTTCTTGATTACGTACCCTTCAGGTGTCTCGTAGGTTTCCAGCCGCATCCCCTGTCCGGTGGTGTTCTCCTCCGGTTCTTCTGCCTCTTCTACCTCTTCTACTAATTCTTCTTCTAGGACCTTTTCAACGTCATCGATTTCGGGCTCAATTCTCTGAATGATTGCCGTCCTTCTCGGAGAAGAAACCTTTGCACCGGCTCTGGTGGTTAAGCTTTTTTTAGACCTGTGTTTCAGCTCACCTAATGCCTTATCCAGGTCCTTGAGCAATTCGCCGATTCTGGTCTCAGTCATGGCATTGTCTTCGTCTGTTGCCAGATTCTCAATCTGAGCGATATAGGTTCGAAGCCTTGAGCTGTGCTCCTCCAGTTCTTTAATCTGTGCGGCCAGCTTATTGGCCATGGTTTGTATCTCCGGAATCTCGGAATCAAGAAGATTTTTTATTATTTTCTGGACTCTAGCCCTTCGAGGCTTTTCTGCCATCTTTCATAACCTCACTTACATTTCAGCGGGCTCGATTCACGTAAATATCTTGTTCCACCCTCTCTATCCTTCTATTTACCCTATCCCGCTAGTGTGTCAATTATAACAATGGGGGTTTGTCAATGCAACAATTCAAATCAATTTGATACTGTATTGAGTGAGTACAATTCCTTGACTTTTACCCTACCTTTTTCTATACTAACAGTTCGTAGTTTGTTCGTGTTAGTTTTGCCCGAGAGGTTTATCAATTTGCCCGAGTAGCGCAATGGTAGCGCAACCGACTTGTAATCGGTAGGTTAGTGG
>CAZJID010000016.1:0-28873 GCA_964545945.1 uncultured Dehalococcoidales bacterium | reverse complement strand
AAGCCTCATGGCTACATGTTTAAATATATTATGGTGGCTAAAGCCCCGTGGCTACATGTTTAACTAAATCATGGGTGCTAAAGCCTCATGGCTACATGTTTATATATATTATGGTGGTTAAAGCCCCGTGGCTACATGTTTTTGATTAAATATGAGGTTAAAAACCAGGTGGCTATGTGTTCGGGCGATTACTTGTAATACTCACGGACGCGACGGAAGAAGGCGCGGACGATAAAGATGAAGACGATAACGAAGATAAGGGCGCCTATGGCCAGGTAGATGCCGGAGAAGAAACCGACCTGGAACGGGTACGGCGAGAGCGACCAGTCGCTTTCGTTGCCGGCGCCGTCGACGGCTTTAACCCGCCAGTAGTAGGTACCCGGCGGCAGGTTCATCACTGTGTTGGGCTGGGTAAGGCCCGTTTTTCTCATGCCCGGTTCCAGCGGGAAGAAGCGGAGGCTCTTGTCCACCTCCAGGATGTACGTGATGCCGCTGGGGTCGGACACACCGCTCCAGGTAAAAAGGACGGGCTGGGAGCCGAACCAGCCGAACCTCTCCTGCATGGGAGAAACGGGACTCGGTATCTGCGGGGGTGTGCTCTCCAGAGGCAGGCCGTAGGTGGCCACGTTTCCGGCCTTATCGGTGGCCGTTATAACGTGGGTGTCCGCCGAGCTATCGGGTACCGTGAACTTCTCGGTGAAGCTGCCGGAATCGCTGGTCGTCGGCGAGTTGGAGACGACGACGCTATCGTACTTGATGGATACCACGCTCTTGCCGGCGAATCCCTGGCCGGTGACGGTGACCTCGCTGCCTATATCGGGATGCTCGGGTTGAAGGCTGATGGTTGGGCCCACCCTCAGGTTGGTCGTGATGTCGCTGCCAAATGACTGGCTTTCATCGTAGGCTTTGAACTGGTGGCTGCCGGCTATGGTCTCGGGTACGGTGAAATTGCCGGTAAAAGTGCCCAGGTCATTGGTAACGACGCTCATCTTTGTTTCGTTGCCATCGAAGGTGACCTTGATATTGCTGTTCTTGGCCGGGAAGCCGGTGCCCTTAACGGTGACGGTGGAGTGGGGTGTGCATGTCGCCGGTGAAACGCTTAGGCTCGGCAGCACCATAAAGGAGAAGCCGTAGGGGTCGCGTCCCAATCTCTGGTACTGGACGAAGTTGACGCCGTAAGCGGCCTCCGGGATGGTAAAAGAAACCGTTACCTCCTGGGTATCGGCAGGGAACTTCCCCTCTTTTAATATGACGAAGCAGGTGGGTGACATCTCCTGCTCGCATTGAACGCTCTTGTCGGTGATGGCCGACTTGCTCCATAGTATGGAGTATCTCCCGCCGACGTTATAGCCGCCGCCGCTTATGCTTATAGATGCCGTAGAGCCGACCGTGCCCGTGTTGCCTTCGTTTCCACTAACTGTGGAGGTACAGGTACCGCCGGCTCAGCCGTCGGCGCTGACTGCTGCCGGCAGAATAGAGAATGCCAGGAGCAGAGCCAGAACAGCGTATCCAAGGTATTTCATGCCCTAAATTGTATACTCTCTGGCCTGAGCCTTGTCAAGTCCGAACTTAGATTTCAGCAATTAAAATAGATTACCGGGATTATCGCTTAAATCTGACTAAATCTCCGTAACCCCTTACACAAGGCGACAAAATATTATTGAGAAAATAGAACATTAGTGCTAGTATTGGGGCCGGTATGATAGGCAGTGAGTTTGATTTATTGCCCGACGATATTAACTGGCGTGACGGAGGCTGCGAGTTTTCCCCTTCCTGTTTGAACTGTCCTTTGCCACGGTGCATCGAGGACGAGCCCAGGGGTCAGCAGCGGCTGAGGATGGCGGCGCGGAAGAGGCGGATGGAAGAGCTCAGGCAGGCCGGCCAAAGCGTCAGGGAAATCGCCCGGCTTTTCGGAGTCAGTACCAGGACGGTACAAAGAGCGCTAAAGAGATTACA
The DNA here is from genome assembly GCA_964545945.1 of uncultured Dehalococcoidales bacterium. Lineage (GTDB taxonomy): Bacteria > Chloroflexota > Dehalococcoidia > GIF9 > UBA5629 > 9FT-COMBO-48-23. The sequence continues at coordinate 26,917 of CAZJID010000016.1, read as the reverse complement.
GAGATGATACAAAGATTACAGAGATATTAAAATGGCAGATTTTAATCCGCAATCACTATCGCAGCTGGACCGCCCGCGCTTTGCCGGCTATAAGGCGAACCTCGATTTCTATAACGGCGAGCAGTGGGCGGAAGGCCAGCCGCGTTCCGGCAGCAAAAACCGGCAGCTCGTCTTTAACTATGCCAGGATAGCTATCGACAAGGTCACCTCTTATCTCATGGAAGGGCTGAACTTTGCCTGCGACCCGACGGAAAATAAAACATCAAATATCGAAAATCAAAAAGATTTGGCCCGGAGAGCGGAACAGGTCATATACGATGTCTACCATCAGAATAACCTGCGGGAGCTGGACTACGAGACCGAGGTCGACGCCGCCATACTGGGAGACGGCTGCTACAAGGTAACCTGGGACGCCGTGGAAAAACGCATCCGGGTTACCAGCCCCGACGTCACCGGCCTGTACGCCTGGTGGCTGGGCGACGACCTGTCCCGCGTGTGGCGGGTGGCCAGCCGGTACACCCTGACCGCCGAGGAAATCGCGCAGCTGTATCCTTCTTATAAGAGAAGGTCTGAAAAGAAGACCGTAACCGTCACCGAACTGTGGACTGACCGGCAGTTCACGCTTTTCCTGGACGGCGAGACGCTGGAGGACAAGCCCAACCCCTACGGCTTCATACCTTTTATTATATTCCCCAATATCAGGCAGCCGAAGCATTTCTGGGGCACCTCCGACATCCCGCCGCTGAAACAGGCGCAGCAGGAGTTGAACCGGGCGCTGTCACAGCTATCGCGCATACTGGAAGTCTCGGGCAATCCCATTGCCGTGCTGGAGGGCGTGGATTCTGCCGAGGAGATAAGGGTGCAGCCGGGAGCGGTGTGGACGATTCCCGAAGAAGCTAAAGCCTACCTGCTTGACCTGCTGGCCGGCGGCGGCATCAGGCTGCACGTGGACTATATCGATATGATTTACCGCTGCCTGCACGATATCTCGGAGTCGCCCCGCGCCGCCTACGGCGGTATAGAAAGGGAGCTTTCAGGCGTGGCTCTGGAGGTCGAGCTGCAGTCGCTGCTGCAGAAGGTCAGGCGCAAGAGGACGATCCGCTCTGCCGCCTATGCCCGGCGCTGCCAGATGATTCTGAGACTTCACGCGCAGTTCAACCGCGAAGACCTGGCCGCAGCCACCCGAATCGTCTGGGGAGCGGTACTACCGCAGGACCGGGCCAGGCTGGCGCAGAACGAGCAGACACTGGTGCAGTCGGGCGTCCATTCCCGGAGGACGGCGATGGACGAGCTGGGCATCATGGACCCGGAGGCGGAGTTCGAAAAATGGCTGGAAGAAAGGAAGCGAATACTGGAAATGAACCGGCAGTTGGGAACGCGCTCCACCCGCGGCAGCGAGCGAGAGAGAAGCACGGCTGCGGATACGGAGGGCTTGGAATAGAACAAGATTACGGAGATTTGAAACAAGATTACGGAGATGCCACCAGACATCGTTGTAATCTGGAATGAATCGCTGTAATCCCTAATAAGGAAAGGAGTAACAAGTTGGCAGATGAGAAAAATGAACTCGAGGAACGGGAAGAGAAATCTGAAAAGGTCGAAAAGCCTGTGGACGGCAACCGGGAGATGGTTCAAACGGCTGTTGCAGAGCTTCAGGAAAAAGTAGCCGCGCTGGAAGGGCAGGTCGAGGCCAAGACAGGCGTGATTACCGGGCTGGAGGAAAGGCTTACCGGGTTGGGCCACGACCTGGATGGAGCTAAAGCGGCCTACTCCTACGCCGTCGAGGACTACAAAAAGCTGGTGCTTCAGGCCAACCCGCTGGTGCCTGCCGAGGCTGTATCGGGTGCGACCATAGAAGAGGTAAAAGATTCTCTCGACCGTGCGCTTAAGCTGGTGGCCACCGTGCAGGAATCGCTGGTCAAGCAGGCGCAGTCGGCCTCGGTGCCTGCCGGAGCGCCGGCCAGGACCGGGCTCGATACCTCGGCCATGAGCACCAAGGAGAAAATCAACTACGGCCTGGAACAGGCCAGGAAGAAAAAAGACTGAGATTCAGAATGAGATTAAGGCCTCGACCTTTTAAGGTCGAGGTCACGAGGCTAAAGCCTCGTGACCTCCCACAACAATATATATAAAGGAAGGGATGAGCTAAAGACCCCGACCTTGAAAGGTCGGGGCTACAGGTGGGAAAAGGTCGGGGCTGCAATAGCAAGACAAGGCGGAGGCAGCATTCATTAAAGAGATAAAGAAGATAGGAGAAAAAATTAATGGCAATATCACTGGCAGAAGCTGCAAAACTATCCAACGACGTTCTGCTGCAGGGCGTCGTCGAGACCATACTGAAGGACTCGCCGGTACTGCAGAAAATGCCGTTTATCGAGATCGTCGGTAACGGTTTGACCTATAACCGCGAGAAAACGCTGCCCACAGCGGAGTGGCACGCCGTCAACGCCGACTGGTCGACCTCGCCGGCACCGGACTTCGACCAGCTCACCGCGGTACTGGCCATACTAGGGCAGAATGCCGACGTGGACAACTACGTCAGGCAGACGCGCTCCAACATACAGGATATCGAAGCCGCTATCATCGAGCTTACCGCCAAGGCCGTAAGGCACGAGTTCGAGGACAAGTTCATCTACGGCGACAGCGCCGGCGGCAGCAACCAGTTCGACGGGATGCGGAAACTCATTGATTGCACCCAGGCCGGCAGCCAGGTAGTTACCATGGGCGGTACCGGCGCCACGCTCACGCTGGCGAAGCTCGATGAGCTGATAGACGCGGTCAGAGGCGGCAAGCCCGATTTGCTGCTGATGAGCCGCCGGTCGCGCCGCAAGGTGACGGCGCTGGTCCGGGCCAGCGGCGCTTACATGGAGACCGTCAGGGGAGAGTTCGGCGATTTTACACAGCTCTACAACGGTATACCCATCGGCGTTTCCGATTGGGTCAAGGACACGCATGTCCTGACGGGCGGCTATGAGACCGCTGTTACCGGCGGTGCCTGCTCGGCCATCTATGCCGTACAGTTCGGCGAGGGTGCCGTAGCTGGCGCGACCAACGGCGGCCTGCAGGTGGAGCCGGTGGGCGCCATGGAGGGCAAAGACGCCTCCAGGACTCGCCTCAAATGGTACGTCACGCTGGTCGATTTCTGCAAGCAGAGACGTGGTGCGCTTATCGGAGTGCAGGACTAGTCTGAGAGATTACGGAGATTCAGCAAGATTACAACGATTTTCGGAGTTAAGCGATCATGGACCTTAACGCAATGCGCACGTGGGTCAGGCGGGACCTTAAGGACGAGGATAACTCCAGCTACCGCTGGCAGGACAGTGAAATAGACAGAGCTATCCTGAGAGCTGTAGCGGTATTTTCCCGCTACCTCCCGCTGGAAGCAAGAACGGCCGTTGCCACCGTGGACGGCAGCCGCGAGATAGACATCTCTGTGCTGACCGACAGGGTATCGGTCGACCGGGTGGAGTTTCCTCCCGGCCGGACACCGCGGCAGTTCCAGCGTTTTGTTGCCTGCGGTGACACCGTCTTTTTGACCGGTGACGCCGCCGGTGACGGCACGGACTGCTGCGTCTACTGGAGCCGTGTGCACACGCTGGACGCGGAAACCAGCACTGTACCCGAGTACCTGGAGGACGTGCTGGCCCTGGGAGCCGCCGCTTTTGCCGTGCTGTCCCAGGCGCAGTACCGCACCGATGTGGCCGGCATCGGCGGCGATAGGGCTGATATCGATTACCACGGCTGGGGCAACGCCATGCTTAAGGAATTCAAAAAACAACTGAGGCGCTTTGGCCGGAACAGAAAGCTCAAGGTGAGTACGCTATATCAGGAAGAAAACAAAGAATGATTACGAAGATTCAAGAAGATTGCATAGATATCGCCGTAATCTTTTCTGAATCTCCGAAATCAAAGGCTACCAAAAGGAGTTTAATGGTTAAAACAAAGATTGAAAAGGGTTTACCTAAAACGAAAGATGGCCTTCCGTGGCAGGCGTTTGCCATAGTCGGCGATAAAGAAGACCCGGAAACGTGGAAGCTTCCCCATCATACGAAAGCCGTTTTCCGGGCAATCAAGGGGAAAATCGGCCATTACCGGACCACGGACTGGGAGCACCTGGCGGCAGCGGTGGCGGCGCTCAGCCGGGGCGGGTTCAGGGGCAAAAGGGTAGAGGCTACGGAGCAGCAGATACTCGATGCCGCCAGACATCTGGCCCGGCACTACTCCGAGAACGGCAGGCCGGTGCCGGACACGCTGGCAGCCTTGATGGAGTGAGCCGGGGGCATAGCGTGTAGCCACGGGGCTTTAGCCCCGTGACCCCGACCTTAAAAGGTCGGGGCTACAGTCGTGGGATAAGGTCGGGGCTACACAGGTAAGATGAGGTCGGGGCTACAGGTGGCAGGAGAGCCCGACCTAAATGTCTGGGCTTGTCGGCTTTAGGGGGGAGTTTAAGAGGGGCGAACGCACCTCTTAGAAACCTTCATTTCCCTCTCCCTTGAGGGAGAGGGTTAAGGTGAGGGTGAAATAAATCAATAAAGGAGAAAAATGTTACAAAAATTTATGGATGGCAAGAAAAAATACAGCGCCTTTATCATTACGGTGCTGGCTGCGGTCATACCGATGCTTATCCAGGAGCCGGAGGCGCAGCAGACCTTCATGGACATGGTGCCTTCCGTGGCGGCGGCCGCGGCCGGGATATTTTACATTTTGACCCAGGGCAAAATCGACGCCGAAAAGGAAAAAGCCAGGAATGCTGAAGCGCCGGCAAATGTTGTTTTAAACAGCGCTGCGGCGCAGCCGGTATCAGCCGCCCCGGCTCAGGAAGCTCAACAAGCTCAACAAACTGAAGAAACCCCGGCAACTCTTGATGCGGTACCTTTCGACCCCAAGGCTTTTCATGAAAGCGTTATGGCCACGGTAAAAGAAACCTATACCGAAGTTAATCCCTGCACCATCTTCTACAAGGCACGGGACAAGGGCACGGTGACCGACTGCCAGCATATATCGCAGGCGGTGGACTACTGGAATTACCTGGTCGATTTAGCCGTTGACGCTAAAGACTGGATCAAGGAGCAGACCGAAAAAAGCAAGGGCGAGTGCGGCCGAAGCCCCGAATACTACGTCTTCAACCGGGACTTCAACACCACCATCAGGGCAGCCAACAGCCTGTCTGAGCTGGCCGGCTCCAAAATCGACTGGAAGGCAAAGCTGGCGCCGTTCAACCGGACGCTTTATGGCGTGGGTGCACTGGCGCAGCAGCTGCTGGAAAACAGCGTGCAGCCATAGTGCTCTGGTATTCGCCCTTGACGGGGGAGGGAAATATTAAAACAGACTGAGGACGTACATATATGCTGAAGAAGCTTAGTCCGGGTTTCGCCGGGGTGGAGATGAGTTGCGATATTACTTAATTAATAAGGAAGAGGGTTTACGAGCATGTATACGAAAATAATCAGTAAAACCCCCAGCGTAATCAATCCCAATATCAGGCTTCTAGTAGGCATCGTATAGCATGTTCCCGAGCAGGTTGTATAAATAATAACATAAAAAACCATATTGTCCAGTAGGAAAATGGTACTATTTTGAAAAAAATTCTTATGCGATGTCCGCCAGCGAAGATTTCGAAGATTTAAAGATATTTAAAAAGATTATGGTGATGAATAAAGATTACGGAGATATCTTTGCTGAAGAGGGTGAAAAATGCGAACCATAACTGACGCGCTCCTGGAGGAGCAGAAGAAACCGACAAGGAAGCCGCTGGTCAAGGTGGAAATTCAAGAGTACGGCCATCCGGAGGCCACGCCCGCCGGCGATATCCAGTGGGAGGCCTTCGGCTGGCAGCGCTTTTACCAGGGCACGGAGGTCAAGGATTCGCATGGAGTCACTATGCCCGGGGACGGCTCATTGATTCGGGTCCGCAAGGACGGCGCCAACCTTTACCTGTCGAGAATAACGAATCCGGGCCCCTCCAGCACGTACTCGTCCTGGGGTTCGTCTTTCGGCGGCGTGCCGGCCAATGCCAGGGTGGCCGTCGCCTCGCTGGGGTCGGAGGTCCTGGTGTCCACCATGGACGCCGCTAATCTCTACCGCCGCAAGTCCACCGACTACGGCGCCACCTGGGGGAGCTGGACGCAGATGGCCAATGCCCGCCCCTGCGAAAGGGGCGTAGCCATAGCCTACAAGTCGAATGGTGACTGCGCCATCGTCCACGCCTCGGACGTCAACGACCCCATGTCCCTGTATATTCAAAAAAGGACTTCCGGAACCTGGAGCACGGGCCTGGGGCAGCGCGGTGCCTATGACGCCGAAATTATTGACCTGGCCATGTACTACGACGGCGATTGGAACATCATCGCCCTGGTGCAGGAGGGCAGCTATATCTCCGTGGTGCGCATGGTCTACGGGGACGGCTACAAGGTGACCGCCGGCACCTGGGCCACGGATACCAGGATAGGACTGGGGAGGGCCAGGGTGGCCGTGGCCGCCCAGGTCAGGCTGAGGCAGTTCGAGGTCGGCTGGCCGGTGGGCTTCCGGCAGATGCAGCCCTGGGGGCCGTGGCAGCCGCGGACGGCGTCCACATACTGGGAGCGGCATCAAGCGGTGTACGAAGCCCTGGCCGGTGAAGTGCTTGACGTCTCGGGTCCCTATCTCTTAAAGCCGCCGGCTTCGTGCTCCCGGCCTTTATTGTCCCTGGCCAGGACAAACCAGCCGTGGATATTCAGGCTCAAGCCAGGCACGGACTTCATAGACTACAACTGGAACAAAGCCGGCACCATGGAATCGTCGGCTTCCAGGGGCATGGCTCTGGCTGCAGACCCATCCTCCGAGTATTTATGGGCCACACAGTCCAATGAGGTCTGGCGCGCCCCGTGCCCGGGCTCGTGGAGTCCGCCGACACCCGGCCCGGGTCCCGGTGACAAGATCACCATACCGGTGTCTAAAATCGCCAGGATCACGAAGCAGATAGATCCCGAGCAGCCGTCAGAGCTGGTAGTAGAGCTGGACAATTCCAAGGGCACCTATAACAGCCCCGGGGTAGGGGGAATCGCTGTAATCAAGCGCGGAGCGCGCGTGAATCTTTTCATCGGGTATAAAACAACCTCAGGTGACCAGCTCTCGGAGGCCTCCAGGTACTTCATCGAATCATACGAATATCGCCGTAATCCCAATGAATCGCTGTATATCATCTATTGTATAGATGCCTGGGGGCTGCTGCAGCGCTACCAGTTCACCAAGCCGGTGGAGTGGAACATCGGCTCGGATGACTTCACTTGCTACGAGCTAATCGAGAAAGTGGTCCAGACGGTAGGGGGCACGCTGGACTATAAGTCCAGGAGCAGCTTGATTACAAGCCTGTGCCCCAGGTTAGAGGTCGGCGCCGGGGAGTCGGCAGCCGCCGTGCTCAAGCGCTTGCTCAATATGGTACCGGACGTCATTTATTTTTTCGGCCTGGACGGCTATATCGTGCATCCCCAGGAAGGAGATACCGTTGTCTATAAGTTCAGATTTCCCCAGTAAGGGGAGAAAGGAGATACAACAATAATGGCCAATGCACTTTACACAAAGGCAAAACAGGCGCTCATAGCCGGTGACATCGATCTGGACGCCGATACCATCAAGGCGGTCTTTGTCGATGGAGCAGACTACACCCCCAACCTGGCCACCCACCAGTATCTCAGCAGCATACCGGCCGGTGCCAGGGTAGCCACCAGCGGGGCGCTGCAGAGTAAGACCGTCACCGATGGCGTTTTCGACGCCGCTGATATCGTTGTGGCCAGCGTCTCCGGAGACCAGTTCGAGTACATCGTGCTATTCAAGGACACCGGGGTAGAGGGTACCAGCCGTCTATTGCTGCTCATCGATACGGCCACCGGTCTGCCGTGCACGCCCAACGGGTCTGATATCACCATCCAGTGGTCGAGCGGCGCCGACAAAATCTTCAGGTTGTCTTAGGGCTGATATCGTGCCGAGCTTTTTTGTCACTCTGAGCGCAGCGAAGAATCTACTTAAGGGGTGAAATGGCAACAGGAAAAATCATTGGTTATGATGATGCCAGTGGCACAAATTTAGTCACCGGCTGGCTGCGCATGGAACAACTTCAGTGCGTCGCCACCGGCCTCATGACCGAATTTCGATTGAAGGCTGGTGGTTCTGCGAATATGAAAGTTGCCATATATGCAGATAGTGGTGGTGAGCCCGGGGCCTTAATAAATCAGGCTCAATCTGCAGTTTCTGCCGGCTGGAATACTATCGCATTTCCGAACACACTTTTAACAGCAGGAGCATCTTACTGGCTTGCCATGATGACCGATGCCGATGGTGGCGGACAGCAGGTCAGTAGCTCTGGCAAAGTGCGCAGGTACAAGTCATGGGCGTATGGTGACGGGTTTCCAGACCCTGCCGGCAGCGGATACAGCTCAAGCGCAGTAGGCTACTATCTTGTGGCCGGCTGGGGCGTTCTGTTGCTGAGTCCTTCCGGCATCAGCCAGCCGTTAAGCTACGGCTCGCCAAAGCTCAACCTTTCACTCAAACCGTCTGGCATCGCCCAGCCGCAATCCGCAGGCACGCCGGCCGTTGTTACTTCAGCCGCGATAATTTATCCGCCCGGTATCGCCCAGGCCGTGGGGGTGGGCACGCCGTTGCTCATCTATCATCAGGTCATATCGCCACCGGGCATAACTCAGTTAGTATCCATTGGTGTACCATCTGCGGTAATCGTTGGAATCTTGAGCCCGCAGGGAATCTCCGTAATCGTTTCCTGCGGCAGCCCAACTTTGTTGAGGTATGTCTGGCACGTCATCCTGGACGGCCAGTACAATATCGAATCTCCGGACAAAAACCGGTTCTATGTAATCGGCAGAGACCAGTATGGCAATCCTGTCTACGGCACAGCCGTCGATTCCACCGAAATCGGCCTGGTGGGGGAGCGGTTAGACTTCCAGCAGGAGCTGGCCATCCCCACCGGCAACCAGGCGGCATCTGTGGCCAGCGCTCTACTTTCAAAGATGAGACTCACCGGGAAGAGGGGCGTCATACTCATACCGCCGAACTGCGGCCAGGAGCTTTTCGATGTCGTGCAAATATCGGATTCCGGAGCCAATCAGCCGGCCGTCTCGTTTCGTGTAGTCGGGATTCGCTTCGAGTATAACCCGAAGCAAGCCCGCTTCGAGCACAGGCTCATCCTGGGAGCCGTTTGAAGTCTATTATAGAAAGCAGTTTTTAAATTTGACTGTGGTTTATAACAGCGGCATACGGGCAGGGTTATTTATAATAAGAGCTCAGTTACATCGGCTGCTTGACGTCTTTGTCCAGCGTGATGAAGCCACGTTTCAGTGCCGTGATGACCGCCTGGGTGCGGGCATTGGCGTCCAGTTTGCGCAATATTGAGGTTATATGGTTCTTGATGGTCTGTTCGCTGATGTTGAGCTCGATGGCTATCTGCTTGTTGAAATAGCCCTGTGCCATGTAGGTGAGAATTTCGGTTTCCCTGGGGGTAAGAGGTGAAACAAAAGACTCGGCGCCTTTTCCCCAGGAGAAGTTTTGGAATTGTTCCAGCACCTGATGGGCTACCTTGGGCTGTGCCAGGAAAGTATCGTTAATGGGGTGCTCGCCGGCGGCGGAGCGGCGGATTGTTGAAACCAGCTCGGTGGATGATATATCACGTTTCATGTAGCCGGCGACGCGTGACTTGATTGCCTGGAAGAGCTCGTCATCATTGGGCTGAGGCGAGAGCAGGATGACGGCCGCACTGGGCAATAGCTGCTTGACGGTTTTGGCTAAATCCATACCGTCGGTATGGGAAAGCTCGATATCCAGCAGGACGACGTCCGGGTACAAAGTGCTTATGGCCGAAATCAGGTCATTTCCGGAAGTGACTTCCCCGCAGATTTCTATATCGTTAACCTGATTAAGAGAAGCACGCACGCCCTGCCGGAACAGGGGCTGCTGGTCGGCAATTAGTACTTTTATTTTCGGGCGCTCTTTCGGCATTAATCACCCCCCAAAGCTAATCGTGATTTCAGTGTAGCAGGACTATATATAGTTGTCAACGCCATTAAGGTGGCAGGTGTAATTTTGTGCAAAGCTGGTATCGTTTAATAACATTAGTTCCTTGACGCGAGGGGGAGTCAATTTATAGAATGATGAATGCAATGGTTGTTGAGAAGAAGCGGAAAAAAATCGCGGCGTCCGTCCTGGTTGAAGAAATGCTTGCCGGAGATGTTTTGTCTCTGGCACGACTGATTACCATGGTGGAAAGGGATGGCGCTGACCTACCGCAGATAATGAAGCAGGCGTACTCTCATCTGGGTAAAGGCTATTGCGTTGGTGTGACCGGACCTCCCGGGTCGGGGAAAAGCACCATCGTCGACAGGTTGACTGCAGTTATGCGGAAGGATAGTTTGAGTGTGGGCATAATTGCCGCTGACCCTACCAGTCCGTTTACCGGTGGCGCTGTACTCGGAGATAGAATAAGGATGCAGCAGCATTACCTGGATAACGGAGTTTTCATCAGAAGTATGGCGACGCGGGGCAGCCAGGGCGGCCTGCCGCGTGCTACCGGCGGCGTGATCAAGTTGCTCGATGCCTTCGGCAAGGACTTCATCCTGGTGGAGACTGTGGGGGTAGGGCAGACCGAGCTTGATATCATGCAGAATGCCGATACCGTAGTAGTGGTGCTGGTTCCGGAAGCGGGGGATACCATTCAAACGATGAAGGCGGGCCTGTTCGAGATAGCCGATATTTTTGTGGTGAACAAGGCTGACCGTCCGGGAGCAGATAACCTGACGGCCGAGCTCAGGGCCATGGTGCAGTTCCGGTCGGAAGACGCCTGGTGGCAGGTGCCGGTACTTACTACCGAAGCTATCAATGACGTCGGCATAGATGAGCTTTATCGCCAGATGCTTAACCATCGCCGCACGCTTGAGGAGACGGGACGCTTACTGCAGCACCGGCAGCAGCAGCGCCGGCGGGAGTTTCTGGAAATCGTCGAGCGCCGGATTTCCGATAAGCTTTTAAAGTTGGTGGAAGGCGATGAGGAGCTTAGCCGGCGCATGTCGATGGTCGAATGCGGTTTAGTCGACCCTTATTCGGCTGCCGATGAGGTACTTAAGCCCGGTTATTTGCCCGGTACATGGTCGAATCGACGGGGTGCTAAAAGGTCCGGTGGCTAGGGTTATGAGTGATATAGAACACGTTGTGGTTGTAACTAGCCGCAAATGTAGTCCCGACCCTTTAGGGGCGGGTTCCCGAGGCTAAAGCCTCGGGTCTACATAGTGAAATCATATTTTAAAACCCATATTAATATTCTGAGAAGTTGAAAGACATGACAAAAAAAATCGGTAAATATGACATAATCATCGTTGGCGGCGGGCCGGCGGGTATCTTTGCCGCGCTGGAGCTATGCCGGGTTGCCGGCCTTAAAGTACTTATAGTGGAAAAGGGGAGAGACATCGATAAACGCAAGTGTCCGCTTCAAGAGAGAAGCAAGAACTGCTCGGCTTGCATACCCTGCCATATGGTCAGCGGACTGGGTGGTGCCGGAGCCTTCAGTGATGGAAAGCTTACTCTGTCTCCTGCCGTTGGCGGGCGTCTGGGTGAGTTGCTGGGAGAGGCCCGCACGCAGGAGCTAATCGATTATGTTGACAGCATTTATTTGAAGTTCGGAGCCACCGATAAGATTTACGGTACAGGCGAAGAGGTGGATGAATTGAGACGCCGTGCCATACTTGCCGAGTTGAGGCTAATTCCAGTGAAGCTTCGCCATATAGGGACGGAACGGTCCCGCGACGTGCTGAAAGCTATGCGCGATTTTATTATAAACGGTATTGAGCTGAAGCTGGGGGAAGAGGTAGAAAGAATAGAAGTAGAGAAGGGAAAGGTGGCCGGTGTTGAGACAAAGCGCGGAGAGCGGCTGGAGTGCCGTTATCTTGTTTTGGCGCCGGGTAGGGAAGGCGCCGAGTGGCTGACCAATGAGGCCGGCCGCCTTAAGCTGAGCACGAAATCGAATCCGATAGACGTCGGCGTTAGAGTGGAGGTGCCGGCGCCTGTGCTCGATGAGTTGACATCTGTACTATATGAAGCCAAACTTGAATTTTTTTCTAAAAGTTTTAACGACCGTATAAGGACGTTTTGTATGTGCCCGGGTGGCGAGGTGATCATAGAGGCTACCGGCGGTGCCGATCCGGTGATTACGGTAAACGGAAACAGCTACGCAGGAAGAAAGACGGGAAATACAAATTTTGCCATCTTGGTCAGCACCATGTTCACCGAGCCGTTTCATGAGCCTATTGCTTACGGGAAATACCTAGCTCGCCTGGCAAATATTTTAAGCGGCGGTGTGCTGGTGCAGCGGTTCGGCGACCTCATGGAAGGGCACCGCTCGACTCCGGAACGGATTCAGAATAGCATCGTTGAGCCGACCTTGAAAGCGGCGACACCGGGAGACCTGAGCTTTGCCCTGCCGTTTCGCCATCTTAAGGGAATAGTGGAGATGCTTCAGGCAATGGATAAGCTGGCGCCGGGTGTAGCATCGCGCCATACATTGCTGTACGGTGCCGAGGTGAAGTTCTATTCTAGCCAACTGGTGCTTAGCCCGTGTCTGGAAACGCAAATAAGCAATATGTTTGCCGCCGGCGACGGCGCCGGTGTCAGCCGCGGCCTGATACAGGCATCAGCCTGCGGCGTGGTAGTTGCCCGCGAGATACTGTCACGGCTGAAGAAATAGCTGTTCCAACTAGTAGTAGCTGCGGTCGTAAAGAAAGCGGTTGAGCAAAATAGCGCCCACACCTGTTTTTGGATTTTTCAGGTCACGGCTCAGTCCGGCAGTGAGACGGCGAACTATAATGATGACAAAGGTGGCCAGGAATGCCCATGTCATTTCCGATGGCTGTCCCAGACATGCGGAGGCTATCGGCGCCAGAGCAAAACCGGCAAGCATACCCAGCGGCATACCGTTACTGGCTGGTCCCTGGAGCATCAGGCGCTGGTTCATTGTTTGTTCCGGAGCGGTCAATGAAGGGATTGTCCTAAAAGTGGCACCGATGAGAACCGGTATGGCGTAGATAATAAAGACCAGGTAAGCCAATGGAGAAATAGTGGAGGTAAGGTAAGAAGTGAGAGCGATAATAAAGCCGATTGCTGTAGTATTGCCCTTTTCACCATCGAACTTTCGAAATACCGGCCACATCTGCCCGGCAACCGCGGCCACTCCCGAGGCAGCAATAGCGGGCAGGTCAAGATGAAAAGAAAAACCGACGATTATCGGAACAACACCCTTCAGGACATCAACGATTATGCCAGATATTCCCCAGAGCCGGCCTGCTTTAAACCAGAGTACCTGATGCAGGTCGTCTTCCGGCGCCAGTTTTAGACCGAGGGAGCGAGCCAGAAGCACCATGTAGGGAAGCGAGCCCAGCAGGTACCCACCTATGACCAGTGCTATATTGGCTATCAGCATTCTTTACTCCTACGGAGAGAACATCGGTGCCGGCAGAATAACTGCAGCCGGCCTTTACCTGCAGGTCTAAGCCAGCCCACCCAGATGACTGAGACTGCCCTTTTTATTTATAAAACAAATTTCCGTTAAAAGATATCAAGCTGCCCAAGGTCGAACAGGCAGCTTAATATGCCAGGCAAATTCGTCTTTCATGAACAGGTTGCCGGAGCTTTATCTTTCTATTACTTCGGTTGCGTATCCCTTGGCTGCCAGGTTTTTGACTAGCGGCTTGACGTCTTCTTTATCAACGTGCAGGCACACGTCTTGCTCCTTGCCCTCGATTGGCGGCATGCTGTGGAACGACGTTATTTGGGCGCCAGCCTCTTTGACCGAGTCCAAAATATCCTGCATATTTTTTACTTGGCCACCCTTTGAGATAACCAGGCGAGTGCCCGGCTTGGCAATGCCCAGTACCGGATTCAGTATTTTGTAAAAGAAATCGTTGGTGGTGGCAATGCCAATCAATTTATGATTCTCGATTACCGGAAGCGCGCCGACGCCTCTCTTCTGCGCCAGGGCTATAGCCGCCTCCACCGACATCTCGGGGTCGACCGTGACCGGGTCCTTGCCCATTACCTCTTTGACCGTCATTTTGGCCAGGAGATAATTGATTTCCCAGACGCTCAGGCTCGTAGCTGGGGACGGAGCGGTGCGGGTGATGCGCTCCTTGCTAACCATACCGACTAATTTCCCTTTATCGACGACGGGTAAACGGCGGACACCATGTGCATCCATGATTTTCCTAGCTTCCATTATGGGCGTATCGCTTGAAACTGTAACTACATTCCATGTCATAACATCGCGAACTTTCATTTGCCACCTCCCTGTATTTCGGGTTATTTTATCATAGACAGGCGTAGCATAAAAGAGGCTTCTTTCAACACGTTAAGCTGCTAACGTTTTTAGAGGCAATCTTAGTATGGGGATAGGTGGACAATCTACCAGACGATCAGGTATCGCTGGATGGTATCGTCGCGTGGAGCGGAGGTAAAGTCGTTAAGTTGTGAGTAGCTCCTGCCCACAACCAGTTTTACCTCCTGGTCGAATTGGGGCTCGATATATATTAGACCCCTGTCAGTAGTGTCGAAGGCAACTATGGTGTGGCCGTAGCCGTCTGGATAAAAGATGTCCACCACAGCGCAGCGAATGCCTTTAGCCTCAGCGTTATTATTGACTGCGGCGGCGAAGTCTACGCATACATATTGATCTTCTTCATATGTGTTGTTGTTGGTGGGGTCCTGGGCCAGGAAAGTTTTCATTTCCTGATATGTTGGATTTTGCAGTGAATATTCATTGGATGGTTGGGGTGTCTGTTCTGCTGTTGGGCTGGTTTTAGCTCCTGCCTGTAAGCCCGATTGGTAGCCTGCCTGATAGCCTTCGTCTTTGCCTTGGCTGTAGGCCTGAGTATAGGTACCTTCGTTCCCGTTGTGGTAACCACGGATATAACCGAGAAATAGCGACCCGCCGCACAACATGACAATGGCAAGGAATACGCTGAGCCCAGTAGCAACTTTCTGGCTATTATCCAAGATAATCCTCCGTCATTAAAGCATAACGATTGGTTTGTTTGATTAGTTTAGCTGCTTTTTGATTCCAAGGCAAGAAATCTTGACGGTGGAGGCCTTAATGCAGTAGGCTATTAGCTTACTAAAGATAGGTAGAGATAAGTAAAGTGCAGTGTCGTGGTCTAAGAGGCGCTATTACAGTTCCCGAAAACAAGAAAGAGGCCATCGGAGCTGCTACCAGGGAATTGTTGCAGAAGATCGTAAAGGTCAATAACGTAAAGCTCGATGACATTGCCTGCATTCTGTTTACCACTACGTCCGACCTCAATGCAGCTTTTCCCGCTGCTGCTGCCCGTGAACTGGGCTGGACGCAGGTGCCGTTACTTTGCGGGCACGAAATGAACGTGCCGGGCAGTTTGTCGGGCTGTTTGCGGGTGCTGGTGCTGTTCAATACGGATAAGAAGAACGAGGAGCTGGTACATGTCTATCTGAGAGGGGCAGTGGTACTTAGAGACGAGGGCGAAAGAATCTGGCAAGGTGATAAATAATGATAGTAGTTATGAAAGTCGGCTCAACTGAAAGTGACGTCGGCTCTGTTATAAAACGGATTGAATCCGCTGGCTTGAAAACGCATGTCTCTCAGGGTGTGGAGCGGACTATTATCGGTGTGGTGGGACAGATTTACCCGGAACTCCAGGACATGCTGGAAATGCTGCACGGCGTCGACGAGGTTATACGTGTCAGCAAGCCCTATAAGCTCAGCAGTCGCGAGTTTCATCCACTGGATACCACAGTTGAAATCGGCGATATAACCATCGGCGGCAAAGAGATAATAGTAATGGCGGGGCCGTGTGCCGTGGAAAGCGAGCAGCAACTTTTTGAAACCGCAAGCGCAGTAAAAGCAGCCGGAGCCAACATATTGCGCGGCGGAGCTTTTAAACCCAGTACTTCGCCTTATCAGTTTAGGGGACTGGGAGAAGCCGGCCTGGAGCTTTTAGCCCGGGTTAAGAAAGAGGTCGGGCTGCCGGTTATTACCGAGGTTTTGGCAGCGAGGGATGTCGAACTTGTTGCCTCATATGCGGATATACTCCAGATAGGGGCTCGCAATATGCAGAATTTCAGCCTTCTCGAGGAAGCGGCCAAAGTCGGCAAGCCGATAATGTTGAAGCGGGGAATCTCGGCTACCGTCCAGGAATGGCTGCTGGCTGCCGAGTACATACTGGCCCAGGGCAATGGACAGCTTATGCTTTGCGAGAGAGGCATCAGGACATTTGAAACATATACACGGAATACAATGGACGTAAGCGTTATTCCCATAATTGAGAAAGTAAGCCATTTGCCGATTATCGCCGACCCCAGTCACGGCACCGGTAAGTGGTATTTGGTTACTCCTATGGCTCTGGCTGCCGTCGCCGCCGGGGCTGATGGCATAATGGTCGAGGTTCACCCTCACCCTGACCTGGCGCTTAAAGATGGCCCCCAGTCTCTGACCTTCGCGAATTTCGAGCAGCTTATGTCGCGGCTCGGATTTGTGGCTGAAGCCGTGGGCAGGCAGATTGCCGGTTCATCGACCGGAACCAAGTCTTAGTACTATAATGCTGATTAGAGAACTCACCATTGCAGGTTGAAGAACATTTAGCCAGAGTGAAACCGCAGCAGGACACCATGCTTAGCGTCGGTGTCTTCGATGGAGTTCATATCGGGCATCAGAAATTGCTCACGCATTTACGTGATGAAGCCAGGAGCAGGGGCTGCCTGAGCGGTGTTGTCACCTTTAAATCTCATCCCGAGGTGGTACTGGGTGAAAACAAATTGCTCTGGCTCAATGACCTGGAAACGAGAATTAGCCTGATTCGTGATTTGGGTATTGATATAGTCGTGGCGTTGCCCTTCAGTCCCGAACTGGCGCGTCTCACGGCTCGCGAATTTGTCCAGTTATTAATAAAGCAGCTTCGAATGCGAGGTCTGGTAGTAGGCCCCGATTTTGCCCTGGGCAAAAATAGGGAAGGTGATGCCTCCAGACTTAAAATCTTGGGAGAGGAAATGGGTTTTACCTTTGAGGTCATACCGGTGGTTGTAATAGATGGGCTTTTGGTGAGCAGCAGTAATATACGCCAGGCTCTGGCTGCAGGTTATATGAAAAAAGTGGAGAAGATGATAGGTCGGTTATTCAGACTGATTGGTAAGGTGGTCAGTGGCGACAGACGCGGCAGAACACTGGGATTTCCCACCGCCAATCTGGATATTAAGCCGGAACAGGCATTGCCCGCCGATGGAGTTTATGCTACTATCACACACACAGACCACGACCATTTGCCTTCGGTAACTAATATCGGCGTTCGCCCTACCTTCGGAGGTACTAAACGCCTGGTAGAAACTTACATAATGGACTTCACGGGTGATTTGCTGGGAGACAGACTTACAATCGATCTGGTTGACAGGCTTAGAGACGAGGAACGTTTCGATACCGTGGCCGAACTGAAAGCTCGGATGGTAAAAGACGTAGAACAGGCCAGGTTGATTTTAGGCAAACGGCTGAAACAAATGAAGGTCTGATTAGTAACATGACCGGTCACGATCTTAAATGGCTGTTAAGACGAGGCGTAGCCGAAGTAATCATTGAATCCGAGCTAACAAAATTGCTCGATTCCGGCAAGCCGCTCAGGTTGAAACAGGGCTTCGACCCCAGTTGTCCCGATATACACCTGGGACATGTGGTCGGCTTAAGAAAGTTGAGCCAGTTTCAAAAGCTGGGCCATCGTGTCGTCCTTATCGTCGGCGACTGGACAGCTCAGATAGGAGATCCCAGCGGGGTATCTGCCACCCGGACCATGCTTTCCGCCGAAGAGGTCAAGTCCAATGCTCAGACTTATATGGACCAGTTCTTCAAGGTGGTTGATAAAGACAAGACCGAGGTCAGATGGCAGAGCGAATGGTTTGGTAAATTCAGCCTCGAAGACGTTATAAAGCTCACCAGTAAATTCACTGTTGCCCAGTTTCTGGCCAGGGAAGACTTTGCCAAGCGTTACAGCTCGGGACGTCCCATTGCTATAACCGAGCTGCTGTATCCGTTGCTACAGGCTTATGATTCGGTGGCAATAGAAGCCGACGTCGAGTTCGGGGGTACCGACCAGAAATTTAATTGTCTTGTCGGTAGGGAACTACAGCAGATGATGGGACAGCGACCTCAACAGGTTTTTCTGGTGCCCCTGCTTGTAGGCACCGACGGAAGCCAGAAAATGAGCAAGAGCTTGGGGAATTATATCGGGGTTGATGAACCACCGAATGAAATATACGGTAAGGTCATGTCAATCCCCGATAGCCTTATTTTCGATTACCTGGAGCTGGTAAGCGATGTGCCGGATAAAGAAATCGCCGATTTCAAAGAACAGGTGGCTAAGCATTCGGTCAACCCTATGGCCATTAAGAAAAGATTAGCCCAGGATATTGTTACTCAGTTTAACAGTGCTGAAGCTGCTAAAGAAGCTGATGATCATTTTGCCCGGGTGTTTCAAAGGAGAGAAACACCTGAAGAGGTGGTGCCACTACGGCCTTCGGGAGCAAACGGTAGCACGCTGACCGCGGAGCTAACCGAGGCCGGCCTGACTAAGAGCCGGTCCGAAGCTAGGAGATTACTGGCACAGGGGGCTATCGAGATAGACGGTAAAACGGTAACCGAAGATATTGAGATAGCAAAAGTCAAAAAGGGCAGTATTATAAAAATTGGTAAGCGGCGTTTTGCCCAGATTGCCGGTTAAGCTTTGCCCGGAGCAAGTTCTTAATAATAGAATAGACGGTTAAAAAATTCGAGCGAGGGGTGATTGCCATGAGAATACTTGTTGCAGACCCGGTTGCCAAAGAAGGCATAGAAGCTTTGAAGTCTCAGGCTGAAGTTGATGTAAAAACCGGCTTGAAGCCCGAACAACTTAAGGAAATAATCGGCGATTATGAAGCGCTGGTGGTCCGCAGCGAGACCAAGGCTACTGCCGATATTATCCAGGCGGGTAAAAAACTTCAGGTAATAGCGCGTGCCGGTGTTGGACTGGACAACATCGATGTAGAGGCAGCTACCAGGCAGGGAGTGGTCGTAGTAAACGCCCCTACCGGCAATACCATCGCTGCCGCCGAACATACTGTGGCCATGATGCTGGCCCTTGCCCGGCACATTCCGCAGGCCAACGCCAAGCTGAAATCAGGCGCCTGGCAGCGCAGCGATTACATGGGGGTTGAGCTCAGAGGCAAGACTCTGGGTGTAATCGGCCTCGGCAATGTAGGCTCTGAGGTTGCCAGGCGGGCTCAGGCCTTTAACATGCGGGTTCTCGGCTATGACCCGTTTGTGTCAAGCGATTATGCCCGTAACCTGTCCGTAGAACTGGTTACACTGGAACAGTTAATTGAAGAGTCCGACTTTGTTACTCTTCATCTGCCGTTGACAGGTCAAACCAAGATGCTAATCGGGGCTAAAGAACTCGGTAAGATGAAGCCGACGGTGCGTATCATTAACTGCGCTCGCGGTGGTCTCATCGATGAAGAGGCTCTGGTTAAAGCATTGGAGGCGGGAAAGGTTGCGGGTGCGGCAGTTGACGTTTTCGTTAAGGAACCGGTAACGGATAGCATCCTTTTCCAGAATGATAAGATCATCGTAACTCCGCATCTGGGTGCTTCCACCACCGAAGCGCAGACCAGCGTTGCTATGGAAGTCGCCGAACAGGTGATGGCGGTACTGAAAGGCCAACCCGCTAGGTACGCTGTAAATGCTCCTCAGATTCCTGCTGAGTTACTGTCCGTGTTAGCTCCGTTTATACAGGTGGCTTCGACTCTGGGCAGCGTAGCCCGTCAGTTGATGGAAGGACAGATAAAAAATATCAGCATCAAATATAATGGTGAAATCGCGAGCTACGATACGGCTGCCATTAAAGCTTCGGTTATCGGAGGGCTGCTGGAGGGAATTAGCGAAGAAAGAATAAACCTGGTCAATGCCACGGTTATCGCCGCGCAGCGAGGCATAAAGATTATGGAACAGAAGGAGACGAGCTGTGAGAACTATGCCAGCATGATTACTTTGGAAGTCGCCACCGATGCTGGTACTACAATAGTCGCTGGCACCGTTTTGCGCGGAGAAACTCATATCGTGCGCGTAAACGATTTCTGGATGGATATCATCCCCACCGGCGGTTATTTTCTATTCAGTGACCACCGTGACCGTCCCGGGCTTATCGGCGCTGTTGGTACCATTACCGGGAAAGCGGATATTAATATAAGCTCCATGCTGCTGGTGCGTCTCAAGCCCAGAGGTCAAGCGCTTATGATACTGGCGCTCGATGAACCATTGCCCGAAAAACAGATACAGGAAATCCTCAATCTGGAAGATGTGAATACGGCAAAAGTGGTCAAGATTTAGATAACGCTCCGGCTATAGTTTGGTTAAGGTTTATGGTAGTGGATTACCTCAAAAAAACCTTTCCGGTCTTGAGTGGCCAGTTGCCCGTTTTCCCCATAAATATATATAATATTAGCTTCATATGTGTAATATTCAGAGAAGCATGTATGGGGACAACGTGAGTTCAATAGTAGTTCGGATGATGGACTTATTGTTAGAGGCACGCAGGATGGAAAACAACAATGGCTGAGTTTGATGAGTCGGCTGAACTGGCTCAAGCCTTGATGCGCTGTGCTGGAACCGGGATTTATATCGTACAACAAGGAAAATTCCGGTATGTTAACCCGTTATTTTCAGAGCTTACAGGTTATTCGGAATCGGAATTGCTCGGAAAGTATTCTCTCGACCTTGTCCATCCCGAGGACAGAGAAGCAGTCAGAAAGAAGGCAATAGACAGCTTGAAAGGTGGTGGTTCTTTACCTTGCGAGTACCGGTTCGTTAAAAAGAATGGAGACATAATCTGGGTTCTG
This sequence comes from uncultured Dehalococcoidales bacterium, assembly GCA_964545945.1. GTDB lineage: Bacteria > Chloroflexota > Dehalococcoidia > GIF9 > UBA5629 > 9FT-COMBO-48-23. The sequence continues at coordinate 6,013 of CAZJID010000016.1, read as the reverse complement.
GAAAAGGTCGGTTCAATAGAATTTAAGGGCAAACGTGCCACGGTGGGAAGTTTCCTGGACATTACTGGGCTAAAGGAAGCTGAAGAAGCTTTGGCTGAGAGTCAGGCCAAGTATCGCAGCATCGTTGAGACCGGTGGAGCGGGTATTCTTATAGGAAGTCCGAGCGGGTATATAACCTTCGTCAATCAGGAGTTTTGTAAAATGCTCGGTTATGCCGCGGAGGAGTTGGTGGGGAAACCTTTTGCTGATTTTCTCCATCCTGATGACCAAGCGGTTGTGCTGGAGAAGTTCGCGGAAGGTCTTGTACATCCTGAGGCAGAATATCACGTTGAGTTCAGGGCGATGCATAAAGACGGGCATGCTGTTTGGATATATCCTTCTGTTTCACCTATTTATCGCAATAATGTCTTAACCTCGGGTATGGCCATTTGTTTCGATATCACCGAACGTAAGCGACTCGAGGAGACCCTGAAAAGATCGGAGGAGAGGTATAGGACTATCCTGGAGGAAATACGGGATAACTACTTTGAAACAGACCTGGATGGTAATTACACGTTTGTGAACGATTCAATGTGCCGGACTTTGGGTTATCCGAAGGAAGAATTGATTGGAATGAACTACAGGGTTTTTGCCTGTAAAGAAGATATCGACGTAATTTACCGGGATTTCAACCGTGTTTTTCGTACCGGCGAAACCATGAAAGGGCTCTCCTACAAGTTTGTCGATAGAAATGGCAACATAGGATTTGAAGAGTTGTCGGTTTCTGCTATAAAGGACGAGGCAGGAAAGGTCATAGCTTTCCGTGGTATAGCCCGTGATGTTACCGAACGCATACAGCTCGAGCGTGAACTGCATGATATAGCCACCCACGATTTCTTAACCGGATTACCTAACAGGATGGTATTACAGGACCGCCTAAATGTTGCGCTCGAAGGTGCGAGGCGTAATAGGACTAAACTGGCTGTAATGATGCTGGACCTCGACCGGTTTAAGGTAGTTAACGATACCTACGGCCACAGCATGGGAGACAAGGTATTAATGGCTGCCGGACAGCGTCTGGTGGCCCTTGTGCGTAAGAGCGATACTGTGGCACGTGTGGGCGGAGACGAATTCTTGGTTTTGCTGCCCAAAATTGCCGCTATTGAAGATACTGTTAAGGTTGCTAAGAAAATTCTGGAAACCTTTAGAAAGCCGTTTGTTGTAAATGGCTATAAGATTCGTATCACCACCAGCGTTGGATTTGCCATTTACCCCGAGGATGGAGAAGATTCCGATGCTCTGATGAGGAATGCGGATATAGCTATGTACTGGGTTAAAGAACAGGAACGGGATAACTACGCATCATACAGCACCGGCAAAGTCAATGCACTGTAAAAGCGCCTGCCGCTCATAGCGTTCCCTCAAGCTGATGGAGTACCAGACCCGTAGGTAATTTGGGATAGAAATAAGTCGACTTACCGGGCATCTTATCGTTGGAATCCGCAATCGTTTTTATCGTAGACACCGGTATAGGATTCAGTAGGAAAGCCAGTTGATATTCACCGCTTTCCACTAGCCGGCGGGCTTCGATGGCATCTGGTGTATAGGTTATGCTGCTGGCTTTATCGATTTCGTTCAGCTTATCAATGATGAGATGCTGGACGATGCTTATGTCGAGTCTTTTATAGGCTTCGGAATGCCCTTGAGGCATGATGTCTCTTAAGGCCGATGGCTGCTTGACTTTAAGAGCTACCATGTTATCTGGTTCCAGACCCAGTATCCTGGTAGAAGCTCCGGCTACCTCCGGTAAGCTGCCTTCACCGAGTGGAACCGATACCGGTTCGAAATATGTTGCCAGGCTGCGTCTCAGTGTGGACAGGGTATCAGGGGATAAATTGCGCACCAGGCGGTGCACGGGCAGCACCACCAGGCCGGGATCGGATAACGAAACCAGTGTTATCATGACAAAGTTGAAAGCTTCATCCCCTCTAACAGTCTTGGACTGCTCGTGCCTTTCATCACGGTAAGCCAGTGCGGTCTCGTACCTGTGATGGCCATCGGCGATATATATCGGCTTGGAAGCCAGGAAATGGCTTACCCTTTGAACAAACTCAGGTTCGTTGGCTACCCAGAGTTTGTGCGTTTCGCCGTCTAGGGCGAAATCGATTGCTGGCTTGCGGCCGGCCTGCACGGTAATAAGCTTGGTAACTTTCTGGCCCATGTCTTCATAGAGACCGAGTAGTGGGCTGAAGTTAACCGGGCAGGCTCGCATGAGTTCCAGGCGGTCGCTTTTGATACCCGGCACCGTATTCTCATGGGGGAATATGGTTTTTTTCTCCCACGGCTCGAGCCTGACGCAGGCCGTCAAGCCGACCCGTCTTTTTCTGATATTTTGATAGGTAAAACAGTGTTCGTGGATATAGAATGATGGTACGTGGTCACTCAGGAGCACGCGGTCTTTGAGCCATTGACTGAATGTGGTACATGCTCGTGTGTGCCGGTTGTTGGTTTTGGTATCATCGGGCAGCGCAATAGAGTGCTCCAGACGAATGACGTTGTAGTCGCTTTTTTCGTAGTAAGCTTTCTGTTGCTCTGGAGATATGACATCGTACGGCGGGCAGACCACCGCCGCCATATCTTTGACGATTTCCTGATTGTAACGTATGCCTAAGAAATCACTTATCTCGGCCAAGTATTTCCTCCGTTCGAATTTATAGCAATTTTTCAAGACCACCCCGCCATGCCTCCTCTACCTCTTTCAGAGATAAATCCAGGTAACCCTTCAATATAAATCCTTTACCACCTACCGTTCCAAGCCTGATAGCAGCTATATGATAGCGGTCGGCGAGTTTTAGCAATTTCCACGAGGATTTGGGTGATAACGAGACCACAATTCTCGATTGTGCTTCCCCGAACAGGGCCGCGTCCAGTCGGCCCTCTATTTCCCACTCCGAACCAACAAAACCAAGGCCGCCTGCCGCAGAACTCTCGGCCAGGGCAACTGCCAGGCCTCCTTCCGAGCAATCGTGGGCCGAGTTTATAATCCCTCTTCTGATAGTCTCCAGACAGCAGCGCTGCAGCCGTTTTTCCTTCTCCAAATCGATATGAGGATTGCCTTTTACAATACCGTGAACAAGTTCCAGATATTCACTGCTTCCGATGCTGCTATCGATGACGCTACTTTCTCCGAGTAAAAACACAAGGTCACCTTCGTTTTTGAAGCTGGAGGTGCAGTGCCGGGCCATGTCTTCTATAAGGCCGACCATTCCCACAACCGGCGTCGGATATATAGCCTCGCCCCTGGTCTCGTTGTACAGGCTGACGTTGCCGCTGATAACAGGGACTTTAAGCTCCCGGCAGGCACGGGCCATACCGGCGATGCATTCTTTTAACTGATAATAAACGTCGTCTTTTTCGGGGTTGCCGAAGTTGAGGCAGTTGGTAAGAGCCAGCGGCTGGGCGCCGCTGCAGACTAGGTTTCTCGCGGCCTCGGACACGGCGATAACACCGCCCAGATACGGGTTTACATAACAATATTTACCGTTGCCGTCGGTCGTTAATGAGATTGCCTTTTTAGTGTCTTTGATACGCAGCACGGCCGCGTCGCTGCCGGGAACGACCACGGTGTCGTCGCCCACCTGGTGGTCATACTGGCGGTAAACACAGCGTTTGCTGGCAATGTCTGGCGATGACAGCAGCCGTATTAGAGTTGCCTTTACTTTCCTGGGGGCTAGATCGGGAATGGAGCCGGCCTCGAAGGACTGTAGTTCATCAATCCATTCAGGCTTGCTTACCCGCTTTCGATATACTGGTGATGAGCTCAATATATCCACCTGCACCTCGGCCACCGTCTTCGTGCCCTCTTTGATTCTGGCCAGGCCATCGCCTGTGACATGGCCGATTACATCCGAGCGTAGTTCCCACCGATCGAATAAAGCTCTAACCTTGTCCTCGTAGCCTTTTTTAGCCACCACCAGCATTCTTTCCTGTGACTCGGACAGCATAACCTCGTAAGGGGTCATGCCTTTTTCCCGGCGGGGGATTTTTGAGACATCGATTTCGATGCCCCCCCCACCCCTGCTGGCTGATTCCACGGCAGAGCTGGTTAGACCGGCGGCACCGAGGTCCTGCATGCCGGCGATCCAGTCGGTTTTGGCGAGCTCGAGGCAGGCTTCGATAAGCAGTTTTTCCAGAAACGGATTACCGACCTGTACGGTAGACCTGAGTTCACGCTCGTCTTCGAATGTCCTGGAAGCCAGGCCTGAAGCGCCGTGAAGACCGTCACGCCCGGTATCAGCGCCCACCAGCATCAGCAGGTTGCCTTCCCCATAAGCCCGCGCTCTGACCAGATGTCTGGCTTCCGCGATGCCTAGGCAAAACGCGTTTACCAGCGGGTTACCGGAGTAACAATCGGCGAAATAGATCTCTCCGCCCACATCTGGTATGCCAAGGCAGTTGCCGTAACCAGCAATGCCGCCAACAACGCCGCCGAACAGATACCGGTTTCGGGAATCGCCGAGGGGACCGAAACGTAGAGAATTCATAAGGGCGATGGGTCGGGCTCCCATGGTAAAAATATCGCGGACGATGCCGCCTACACCGGTGGCCGCGCCCTGATACGGCTCTATTGCGGACGGATGGTTGTGGGATTCTATCTTCATGATTATTACCATCCCGTCACCGATGTCTATAACGCCGGCGTTTTCTTCTCCCGGTTTGACCAGTACCCGTTTGCTTTTAGAAGGAAATTGTTTAAGCAGGGCTTTGGAATGTTTGTAGCCGCAGTGCTCGCTCCAGAGGGCGCCGAACATACCTAGCTCAACCTCTGTCGGCTCGCGGCCCAGGAGTTCTACGATGCGCTCGTATTCCTTACGGCTTAGAGCGATTTCGTCGAGCGTTTCTTTACTTACCGGCAATTATGGACTCCCAGATGACGTTGCCATCGACGCTGCCCAGCAGTGATTCGCAGGCGCGTTCCGGATGCGGCATCATGCCCAGCACATTGCCTTTCTTGTTGATTATGCCCGCGATGTTATGCAATGAGCCGTTGGGATTTGCCGACGCCGATACCCGGCCGGTCGGCGTGGAGTAGCGGAAGACGACGCGTCCTCCGGCCTCCAGTTCGGCGATCGTGGCATCGTCTGCGTAGTAATTACCCTCATAGTGAGATATGGGTATTTTCAAAGTCTGCCCGTTACGGCATTGTGAGGTGAAAGCAGTGGATTTATTTTCGACTTTAAGGTGCGTCCACTGGCAGCGATACTCCAGGTGTACATTGCGTAGCAGTACGCCTGGCAACAGGCCGGATTCACATAAAATCTGGAAGCCGTTGCAGATGCCGATGACCAGCTTGCCCTGAGAGGCGAAGGTTTCCAAAGATGACATCACCGGCGAAAATCTGGCTATGGCTCCCGGCCGCAAATAGTCTCCGTAGGAAAAACCGCCGGGCAGGACGACGCAGTCATATCCACTGAGGTCTGTCTCCTTATGCCAGATATAGTCCACTTTTTGTTTAAGTATGTCGTTCAGTGAATAGTAACAGTCTCTGTCGCTCCAGGTACCGGGGAAAATAATAATGCCGAATCTCATATCGCTACCTATAGTAACAAAGAGGGCGGCATAGTCTGCCGCCTGATTACTATCTGTTGAAAAAGGGCAAGAGGTTTCTATTTGCCGCTTAAAAGTTCGTTAACGACTTCGCTGACTTCTTGCCCTTGAGCTTTTCCTCTGAGCTGGGGCATAAGCTGGGACATTACTTTGCCCTTGTCCTTCGGGCTTGATGCCCCCAGTTCGCTGATCACTTTACGAGCGGCCTCTACAATCTGGTCCCGGCTCATTTGCTCCGGCAGGTACTCCAGAAGGATTGCCAGCTCGGTTTTTTCTTTATCGACTAAGTCTGGGCGGTTGCCCTTTTCGAAGGCCTCGATGCTCTCGCGGCGCATCTTGGCTTCCTTGTTCAGTACGGTTAAGACGCCGGTGTCGTCCAATTTTTTTTGCTGGGCTATTTCGGCATTGTGCAGGGATGACAGAACCA
>CAZJID010000015.1:12752-29205 GCA_964545945.1 uncultured Dehalococcoidales bacterium | reverse complement strand
AATATTAACGAACTCATACGCAACACCCTCGACCTGCGAGCCTATGAATTATCAGCCAACAATATAAAGGTTACGCTTCAGCTTAACCGCGATATCCCCCTGACCATAGCCGACCCGGGGCAACTCCAGCAGGTATTTCTCAATTTAATAATAAATGCAGAGACAGAGATGAAATCGGCCAGTGACAGGGGCAAGTTAACTATAAAAACGGAGAAGATAAATAACACTCTGCGGATTACGTTCAAGGATACCGGCCCCGGTATACCCGAGGAGAACTTAGACACCATATTCGACCCCTTCTTTACCACCAGAGAAGTCGGTCAGGGCACAGGCCTCGGCCTGAGCGTCTGCCACGGCATAATAACCGAGCACAACGGGAAAATATGGGCTGAGAGCGAGTGGGGCAAAGGAGCTAGTTTTATCGTCGAATTGCCCTTAACTACCGAAGAGGGCCTAGGTGAGTCTTCCGAACCTGTCGTCGAAGAATCCGAAAAAATAGCAAAGGCGGCTAAAATATTGGTAGTTGATGATGAGCCGGTAATAAGGCAATTCATAAGCCAGGTGCTGGGAGAGCAAGGACATAGGGTGGAAACTGTGGACAATGCCGCAGCGGCTTTGAAAATGGTGAAGGCAAAAAGGTATCGCCTCATATTGCTGGACATCAAGATGCCGGGCATGAGCGGTGTCGATCTATATAAACAGTTTCAAAAGATAGCTCCATCCCTGACTAAAAGGGTAATCTTCATCACCGGCGACGTCATGGGGAAACGTACCATCTCCTTCCTTAACAAAACAAAAACCCCTTACTTGATGAAGCCGTTTGACGCCAAAGAATTAAAGGCCGAGATAAACCGCATACTGGCCAAAAAGTGATTTGCTGAGATCCGGACAACCTGATAACTCCTAAATCGCAAATACTAAATCCTGAATAATATTCAAATTTAAATACCTTAAACTTGACGTTTTGAATTTGGAGTTTAGGATTTGTTATTTCAGTGTTCCTACTTGTCTGACGGTTATCTAATAGCCTTAATAGGGTTTAAGAAGCTATAATAAATATGTAATGCTCTCTATATCAAGGTTGCTGTTCGATTCCGTAGGTCCGGGCGATAGTCTGCGCTACAGCAGAGAACAGCAGGCCGATAAAAAAGAAATTCCCATCGTTGTCTGGAACTGCACCAGTAAGTGCAACCTTCATTGCGTCCATTGCTACAGCAATTCCGATGATGATGACCCCACCGGAATTTTAACCACCGAACAGGCTAAATCATTTATCAACGACCTGGCCGAATTCGGAGTTCCCGTTATTCTATTTTCCGGCGGCGAGCCTTTGCTCAGAAAAGATATCTTGGAGCTTGCTAGTTTCGCTAAAGAGCGGGGCATAAGGACTGCCCTGTCCACTAACGGAACGCTCATCGCAGCTGAGACGGCCGATAAGTTAAAGGATGCCGGCTTCGCCGAGGTAGGCATCAGTCTGGACGGTACGGGCGCCATAAATGACCGGTTCCGCGGCAAAAAGGGTGCTTACGAAGCAGCACTGCAGGGCATCAGAAACTCCGTTTCTTCCGGGCTGAGGGTTTCCTTGAGAATGACCATAACCGCCGCCAACCACGGTGAAATACCTGCGGTCTTCGACTTGCTGGAAAAAGAAGACGTTCAACGCATATGTTTTTATCATCTGGCTTATGCCGGTCGGGGCCGCAGCTTAGCTAAAGAAGACTTAAACCATTCCCAAACCAGAGCCGCCATCGACCTTATCTGTGACCGTACTGCCGACCTTTACAAACGCGGCCTCAGGAAAGAAGTCCTCACAGTAGATAATCATGCCGACGGAGTCTATATATACCTCAAGTTAAAGCAGCAAGACCCTGTTCGTGCTGAAAAGATCCTGTCTTTACTTAGAATCAACGGCGGCAACAATTCGGGTATCCGCATAGGGGCCGTCGATGAGCTGGGAAATGTTCACGCCGACCAGTTCTGGCGGCATTACTCATTCGGAAATGTACGCGACAGAAAATTTGGCGACATCTGGTCAGATACCTCCAACTCTTTAATGAGCGGCCTGAAAGATAGAAAGAGTCTGCTCAAAGGGCGCTGCGCCCGGTGCCGATATCTGGACTTGTGCAACGGTAATCTCCGGGTGCGAGCCGAAGCAGTCTACAGCGACGTCTGGGCCGAAGACCCGGCCTGCTATCTTACAGACGAGGAGGTTGGGCTGGTCAAATAAAAGCTGGCTGGCTGGAATTAAAACAGCTAGCGGTATTTAGAATTTCGCAATCAAGGATGATCGATTGATAGCAGAAAAAAACATGTCGCCTCAGCTGAGAATGGTTGCCTGGGAGCTAACACGAAGCTGCAACCTCTCGTGTGCTCACTGCCGGTCTTCTTCCGTTAAAGACATCTACAAAGATGAGCTGTCCACCGATGAATGCCTGCGATTAATCGACGAAATAGCGGAAATAGGCAAGCCCGTCATAATACTCAGCGGCGGTGAACCACTGCTGCGTCCGGACGTTTTTCAGATAGCCTCTTATGCCGCAGGCAAAGGACTGCGTGTGGCTATGGGCACCAACGGTACCCTTATCACCGCCGATGTGGCCTCCAGATTGAAGGCAGTCCCGGTTTCCAGAGTGGCTGTAAGCATAGACTTCCCTTTGCCGGAACTTCAGGATAAATTCAGGGGTGAGGCGGGCGCCTTCCAGGCTGCGCTTTCAGGAATAACGATGCTTCGTAAGACAGGTATCGAGATACAAATAAACAGCACTATTACCAGGCTGAATATGAATTATCTGGACGAACTGCTGGGTCTGGCGATTAAGTCAGGCGCAGTTGCTTTCCATCCTTTTATGCTGGTGCCTACAGGACGCGGCAAAGGGCTGGAATCGGTAGCTATGTCCCCCGAAGAATACGAGCAAACGCTAAACTGGGTTTACGATAAGCAGAAAGAAATGGGTGACAGGATATTCTTCAAGCCTACGGATGCCCCTCACTATCAACGTATAGTCAGACAGAGAACCATAGAGAACCGTTTACACGGTACTACTTTGCCCGGAAAAACAGCCAGGAACGCCGGAGGCAGACCTATGGACTCGATGACACGTGGCTGTCTGGCCGGCATAAGCTTCTGCTTTATCTCACATCGGGGAAGAGTCCAGGGTTGTGGCTATCTGGATATCGAAGCTGGAAATATAAGAGACAATAGTTTCAAACAAATCTGGCAGCAGTCAGCCGTGTTCAATAAACTAAGAGACCTGTCCAACATAAAGGGAAAATGTGGCGCCTGTGAGTATAAAAATATCTGCGGGGGCTGTCGCGCCCGGGCTTACGAAGCTACCGGCGACTACCTGGAGGCTGAGCCTTACTGCTTGTACCAACCGGCACATAAAAAAACCGATGTTTAAGGCCATGCAAATCGACGATATCGATAAAAAACTTCTCAGCATCATTCAGTGGGACTTCCCGTTGATACGGGAGCCATTCTCCCTGCTGGCATTGAACCTGGACATATCCGGTAAAGAAATTGTCCGTAGAATAGGTAAGCTGAAGACAGCGGAAGTAATCCGCCTTATAGGACCCGTTCTGAATCCAAAAAAGCTGGGCTATCGGACAACCCTGGCGGCAGCCAGAGTGCCGGCTCGGAGATTAAGCCTGGCAGGGCAGGTCATAGGCAGACATCACGGGGTCAGTCACTGCTACCAGCGCGACCACGACTTCAACCTGTGGTTCACTCTGGCCATGCCTGTAACCGCTGACTTAGAGGGCGAGGTTCATAAACTGGGAAAACAAATCAGGTCTACCAGCATAATAAACCTGCCGGCGATAAAAATGTTCAAGATAGGAGCTTATTTCAACATAGGTGGAGGTGATTCCACTCTGCCACGCCGCGCGAAGCGCGGTAACCTCAATTCCGTTAACAGCAACGACAAACGCCTTTCCAGTATCGACCGGAGCGTTATCAACGCCTTGCAGCAGGACCTGCCTTTAACCGAAAGACCGTTCGACTTGCTATCAGCCGGATTGTCAATGGAAGCCGACATGTTTATATGGTATTGCCGGCGACTATTGCGGCGGGGGATCATGCGCCGTTTTAGTGCCTCTATCAATCATAATAAGTTGGGTTATGCAGCCAACGCTATGGCGTGCTGGAAAGTACCCCCCGGCATGGTAGATTCAGCAGGCAACAGGGTAGCATCCTTTCCGGAGGTCAGCCACTGCTACGAAAGGCAAACAAGCTCACAATGGCCCTATAATTTCTTCGCCATGGTTCACGCCGATGAAAAGGAGAACTGCCGCTCGGTAATTGATAAAATATGCGTAGAGTCAGGGCTGGATAAAAATGCTCTGGTACTTCTTTTCAGCACGGCGGAGATAAAGAAGACCAGGATAGTATATAAAGTATGAAAAGATACGAGCCGTCTCCATATTACCCGATTTTGCTTAGAATGAATGGCAAGCGCTGCCTGGTAGTTGGCGGCGGCACGGTTGCCCTGCGTAAAGTTCAAACCCTTATCGAGCACGGTGCCGATATCGTTATTGTCAGCCCAGACATCTGCCCCGAACTTAAGCAACTATCAAAAGATGGTGTTGTTCGAGCCGTGGCAAGAGACTACAAACCCGAGGATTTAAACGATGTCTACCTTACGGTGGCAGCCACCGACGATAGCACCGTTAACGAAAAAGTGGCTGCAGAGGCTAAAAAACTTGGAATACTAATTAACGTTGTGGATAAACCCGATATTTCGGACTTTATCGTACCGTCTTATTTCAGGCGTGGCGACATAATCGTGGCCGTTTCCACGTGCGGCAGAAGCCCGGCGCTCGCTCGTAAAATAAGAAGTGAGCTGGAATCAGAATTGAAAGCAGAATACGCACAGCTCGCCGTAATAGCCAGCGAAGTAAGAAGTGAGCTCAAGGAAGCAGGTATCACCGTTAGCGCTGAAAACTGGCAGAAAGCTCTCGATTTGAATTCACTTATCGAGCTAATAAGACGCGGTAAAAATCGGGAAGCCAGAGAAATTATGCTGGCCAAACTGAAAGCATCAGTAAAATAAATCTATGAAGAAATCGCTTGGGATGCAAATTCAGGCAGTCGGTGTGAACCACAGCACCACGCCGGTTGAAATCAGAGAGAGACTAGCCGTAAGCAACGACCATCTCTCTGAGGCACTTAGGCATCTCCAACATTACGTCTCGCAAGGCCTCATATTGTCTACCTGCAACCGTATCGAGGTCTACTCGGTGGCTAAAGGAACATCCCTATCCCAGCCGGCGATAGACTTTCTCCGGTCCCGCGCCACTATATCAGACGCCGAACTGTCACCATATATTTACTCCTTTAGCAATAATGACGCCGTCGGGCATCTTTTTCGCGTAGCCGCCGGACTGGACTCGATGATTATCGGCGAGTTTGAGATTTTGGGGCAGGTAAAAACTAGCCTGGAAGAAGCTGAAAAAGCGGGAATGGTAGGCCACCCGCTGCGTACTCTTTTTCACCAGGGGCTAAGAGTGGGGAGACAGGTCAGAGAGAAAACAGGAGTCAGTAAGAACGCACTCTCGGTGAGTTCGGTAGCCGTCGACCTTGCCTCTAAAGCCATAGGCGACCTGGCCAACTGTCAAGCCCTGGTCATCGGCACCGGTGAAGCCGGACGGCTGGTGGCCAAAGCCCTCAAAGAGAGAGGCGTTTCAAAGATTACAGTTACCAGCCGTTCTTACGAAAAGGCGTCAGATATGGCCAAATTGCTGGAGGGAAGCTCCGTGGATATCGGCAGCCTGGGTCACGAGCTTACCGGCTGCGATATAGCCATAAGCTGCACCGGAGCGCCGCATTTTATTCTCGACCCGAAGACATTGGAAAATACCATGTCGGCTCGCTCTAACCGGCCTCTGGTAATCATCGACATAGCTGTTCCCAGAGACGTTGACCCCGAAGTTGAGCGCTTGGACAATGTTTTTCTCTACGACATCGATGATTTCACACATATCTCCGAGCGCAACCGCAAACTGAGAGAGACCGAGATTAAAAAAGCCACAGAAATAATTGACTCCGAAGTTAAGAGATTCGCCTCTCGCTGGCAGCAAATGGAAGTGAAGCCGGTAATCAGCAGCCTGGTGGAGAAGGCAGAAACCATACGACGGGCACAACTTGAAATGACTGTTAAAAAATTGCGACATTTATCAGCTGACGAGCGGCAAAGCCTTGAGGCCATGACCGAAGCCATAGTACAGAAGATACTTCACGAGCCGATTCAGCACCTGAAGAACGATACCGGCCAGAGGGAAGATTACGTCAGGCTGGTAGCTGCTCTTTTCGGGCTTGACAGGGATAAGCCGGCATGAAGCCAATCCTCATAGGCACCCGCGGTAGTAAACTCGCCGTCATCCAGGCCAAAGAAATTCAAAACCTCCTCGAAGAAGCCTTTCCTGAACTGAAAACCAACCTGGTCAGGATACAGACCACAGGCGACCGCAATAACACCATCGCTCTTGATGAATTTTCCGGCCAGGGGGTATTCGTAAAAGAGCTGGAAAAGGCCTTACTCGATGGACGTATCGATATGGCTGTTCACAGCCTGAAGGACTTGCCCACTGAAATTCCCGCTGGTACTACCCTGGCTGCGGTGACTGCCAGGCTTAATCCCGATGACGTACTCATCTCCACCGCCGGTAAGCTTACCGAACTTGCTGCTGGCTCGAATATCGGCACCGGCAGCCCCCGTCGTGCCGCTCAGCTTCTATCCCTCCGGCCCGACCTGAAGGTCTGTAACACCCGGGGTAACATCGATACCCGGCTGCGAAAGGTCTCCGACGGCGAATTCGACGGCATTATCGTAGCTGCTGCCGCCATGATACGTCTGGGATTGGAAGATAAAATAACGGAATATTTGCCGGTTGAGCATTTCGTGCCTGCCGTGGGACAGGGCACGCTGGCCATAGAGATACGCTCCGCAGACAAACAGATTGCTGCCGTGGTCTCCCAAATCAACGATAAACCAACCTGGCAGGCAATTACCGCGGAAAGGACTTTCTTGCAGGCGCTGGGAGGAGGCTGCCGTGCTCCGATCGCAGCTCTCGGTACCGTGTCAGGCCAAACTTTAAAGCTCATCGGAATGGTAGCCGGTCCCGCCGGAATTCAAATTCTACGAGCTGTGGAAAAGGGGGCCGCTTCAGCCCACGAGCAAATCGGTAAAAACCTGGCCCGGAAAATGATAGAACTCGGCGCTTCATCCCTTATTTCTTGAGCTAAGCAATGGCGCCAAAATGGCTTTTTTAAAACATTTTATTCCGGATTTAGGATTTCCGGTGCGGGTATTTTCCTGACCTGCCACGCCAGACGAAGCTCGGTTGTTTCTCCAGGCGTCAGGTCCAGCGGCAACAGAAAAACCAGGCAGCTCTCCTGATATATCAGCTCTATACCACCCTCGGAATTGGAAACGCTCTCTACTGGAAAGCGCCACAAGCCAACCTTCGGTTCAACCATCAGTTGCAGTTCGAAGCCGAGATTACTGTTGCCCAGCACTATTCCCCCGACCTGTTCTATCTCGCCCCGGGAATCAAGGTGGCTGTCATCCAAGGTGGCTCCGGGCACTTCGTAATAAGCCATCTCATTATGTCCTCCACCGAGCAGGTTGATATTCCATTCGCTACCGAAAACGGCTTGAACCGGCACCTCACCGGTATTCTTAAGCCGGTATATGATATCTATCCTTTCTTCGCCGTCCGATAGGGCTATTTCCTTCTCCACTTCAAATGAACGTTTATCAGACTCTATCTGCAAAACGCCGCTGCGCTTCATTAGAATCTTGAGCTTTTTGTCTTTCTTTTTCACCTTGAAATCGTACGGCTGGCCGACAAAATCGCCCAGTTCGATATATGACCCTCCGCCAAACTGCTCCAGTCTTGTTCCGGCACTAAAGAAATGGTCGATGAGACAGGAGCGCGGATAGCTGTCATAGATTAAATGGCTTAAAGTATCTTTATCTTTAACCCGTATGAGATCATGTATGCTGGAAACTTCTCCGCCGTTTTCGATCTGTTCCCGTGCAGATGACTCCGTAAGTGCCTTATGATAAGCCTCCGGCCTTCTGGCCAATGTAGCCAATACATTAAAGCTGTGATTTTGTAGGTCCCATTCGAAAACAGAACCGCCTTCTTCAGGGCTGATATAAACGGAAAATTGGTCGCCGTCAATCAGCACCTCCTCGCTGCCGTCATCGTCGAAATCCAGTTTTTGCCATTCCGCCTCAGTGTCGCCTGAACGAACGCTTCTCCCTGCCTGGAGGCGCTGCCGCCGAAGAATACCGTCGGCCTTATTTTCCGCCTGGATAAGTCGGTTGTAGTTGGTCGCCCTGATATCGGCAAGATAAATCCCACCGAAAACGCCGTGCCAGTAGGCACAGTTGCACTGCGCCTGCCACAGTTCGTCCAGTCCGGGGTCTCCTTCACCTGTAGCCAGCGCTTCGTAAACCTTCCCGTGAACCCGCAGCATTTTCTTGTGCATCCGGTTTATCTCCGGATACTTGACCATGAAATTACGCCACAGCCCGCTGTACATAAACTGGATTATATCCTGACGGCCTTCGGCTTCAAGCCGATGCTTGAGGTTGGTATATTCCCACGATTTGTTCGCCGGAAGCGACCATTCCATCATTTCATCGTAGGAAGCGCACGGCAGATAAATCCGGCCTACCGGTGGAAACCGCCGCACACACTCACCAATAGTAACCACATCCAGCCAGCTGCTATTATCTTTGAGCGCGGTAAAGAAGTTGTCGATCCAACCCTTTCCCCAGCAATGCTCGTAAGTACCCGGCCAGATGCCGAACTTCTCACCATCATCGCCCAGAACCGCTATCCTGTCCCCCTCATCCGTGGCCTCGCTGTCCAGATAAGCTATTACCTGGTCCACGTCATGCCACGGAATAGAATATCGAAGCTGCTTACTGATAGGGAATAGCTTTACTGTAAAACCCTGCTCCTCTGTTATATAGCAGCCGAACAGGTCTTTATCTTCCAGCCCCAAGGATTTGAAGGCGTTATCATCGATAAGCGTCCATTCCACGCCGGCCTCGGCCAGAATCTTGGCCAGGTACGGCTCCCAGACTCTCTCCGCCAACCACAACCCTGCTGGCCTGGTACCAAATCGCTGCTTAACAAAATCGGCCATCTTGGCAATTTGTCCCAATTTGTCTGCATCGGGAATAGCCGGCAAAATCGGCTCGTAATAGCCCCCGCCTATAATTTCCACCTGGTGCCGCTCAACCAGAACATCCAGCAGGTTCAAAAACTCGGGATGGTTCTGTTCCAGCCAGTCGATAAGGCAGCCGCTGTAATGGAGGGAAATACGAATATGAGGATGCCTCTCCAGCGCTTCGATCATGGGCAGATAGGCCTGCTTATAAGCTTGTTCGAATACCCAGGGGAAATTGCCCAAAGGCTGGTGATTGTGGATAGCCAGCCCGAGATGTATTTTCTTCAAAGAAATGTCAGCTCACTTAACCGCTTTTTTTATCTTCTCTTTGACGATCTTCAGGACAACTTTGTCTCCGATCTTCTCGATATCACCAGGCGCGATGGCTACTTTTTTAGTAAAACCTGCTTTTACCAGAATACAGCTTATAGAGCCCTTACCGATGTCTATTTCCATATCCGTAATCTTACCTACCACCCTGGCATTCACATCAATAACTTCTTTACCAAACAACTCCTTGGCTTTCATCTTCTCCTCTCCTCCTTACGCGTTTTCAAGCTAATCTATATACAACGCATCCGTAATCTGGTCAAATATGTACCTTGCCGCTACCAGCTTATAATAATATTCTTTCTTCTCTTCCGCCTTGATATTGCTCAAGGATATCGCCTTATAGGCATTCAGCAAAACCTCTCGTTGAAGGTTCAGCCCACGATAGACCATGTTTACGTCCCACATCGGTTTTTTGCTGGCCCACCAGAACTGGTCACTGTGCAACGCGGCATCTAGAAGTGTCCTGGAGATACCGGAAAACTGTTTGGCAGAGTCATTATCAGCAAGGTCTACCGCCTTGTGAGATAAGTCCATAGCGATGGACAGGTGCTCCCATTGCTTTTGATGCAGCGGATTATTCTTATCGTCCCAAAGCGGATAATAGTTTTGCATCCTTATATCATCCTCCGAAGTGCTCCAGGACGACGGCTTAGGTTCGACCTTATTACCCCTGGGGAATATATCAAGAAGCTGGCTGATGGTGACTATACTTATTTGCCTTTCGGCCTTGTCCTTTTCGAACTCGAACAGCTTGCGGTGCTGTTCGGCCATGGGCTTTTGCTCATGCATTGTTTTATCCTGATTCGGCATCGGCTCGAGTTTCTCAAAAATTTGTGCTAGAAATAGCTGGTCCCAGTGTTGAATATGATGCCCGAAAGTCTCGGCATCCATTGCCGTAACCACGTAGATGTCTCCCTTTGGATTGTACAACCTCTTCAGGTGCTCAATGAATCCAGGGCCGTCAATACCGCGAAAGCTGATTTTATTGCTTAATATGTCATCGCGGAAAAAAACCGCCAATTTATCATGGCCGCTGGTAATTTCATGTACCACATTCATGGGCCAGGCAACTGGACAGGCGATGCCGCTTAGAATAATCCATTCATGACGGGATTCAATAATGGAGTCGACTATGTCCCTGGAATAACACATCTCCGGCGGGAAAATACCTCGCGGCGCATAAGCGTCCCCCAGCAGATTCCGGTTCGTCTGATAGTTAAGCCTGATCTGCCTCTCCATCTCCTCCGTGGGTATCAATGGCAGTATCGGATGATATTTGCCCGAGCCCGTAAACTCGATCCTGCCTGCCTCTGCCAGCTTACGCAGCTTTTCCAGCACGTCTGAATAGCCGCATTGCCCCAGCATCTCGGTCAATACGCCGTTTATGTTGACCGTAACTCTGGCATTTGGAAATTCTTCAAAAACATCAACCAGCGGACGATACGACTCGTTGCTGATCCTCATCAACATGCTGCTGGTCTGAGTCGGCGGTTGGT
The DNA here is from genome assembly GCA_964545945.1 of uncultured Dehalococcoidales bacterium. GTDB lineage: Bacteria > Chloroflexota > Dehalococcoidia > GIF9 > UBA5629 > 9FT-COMBO-48-23. Next base: position 18,189 of record CAZJID010000015.1, on the reverse strand, counting down.
AAAAATGTAATAATGGCGCCCAGTAAATCATCTCTTCTCTCCTGTTCCCATCCTCTGCCTGAAAACATATTCGGCAGCGCCGACAATCCCGGCATTGCCCCCAAGACGAGCCCTGACTATACGCACCGTTTTAGCCGGCAGCTTGAACGCCCTTTTTCTAATTATCCGGCACGCCGGTCTCAGCAACATATTCCCCATCTTGGATAAGCCGCCTCCGATTACAATCAGTTCCGGATTAAAAATATTTACCAGGTTTGCCAGCCCGATTCCGAGATAACCGGCCGCTTTATCCACTATCTCACAGGCCAGACAGTCGTCTTTTCTGGCAGCCGCAGCCACGACTTCAGCCGTTATATTTTCGATTTTTCCATCGACTAATTCGGTAATATAACTCATTTCACCATTTCTTATTCTGGTAATCGCTTCCCTGGCTATCGCCCAGCCCGATGCCAGAGCTTCCAGACATCCGAAATTGCCACAATGACATTCTGGCCCGTCAGGCATTATCGTCATATGGCCGAATTCACCGGCACAGCCATTGGCACCGTCATAAAGTTCGCCGTTCGCAATTATACCGCCGCCGATACCCGTGCTTACCGTCACATAAAGCATGTTATCGAATCCTGTGCCGGTGCCAAACCTGTATTCGCCTAAAGCAGCAGCGTTAGCGTCATTAATCAGAAACGTGGGCAGGTCGGCTCCGTCGGCTATCAGATTTCTTATAGGAATATTGCTCCAGCCCGGCAAATTCGGAGACGTGGTTACAATCCCCCTCCTGGTATCCAGTATACCGGCAACCGCTATCCCTATACCCGCCAGCTTAGTATTGCTGGAACGGGCTTGAGCTACTATCCTGTTTACGTTTAGCGAAAGCTTCTTGATAACAGCCCGTGCTCCTCTATCAGCCTCTGTCAAATAATACTTTCTCGATATTATCTCTCCGCCGGGCAGGACTGTGGCTACGAGTATCTTGGTACCGCCTACGTCGACAGCCAGAACAGCCTTCTGTCTACCCTCCGGCATGGTGCAACCCCAGAACCTTTTGATAAAGAGATTCGTATTTTCGCGCCGAGGCCTGCCAGGAAAAATCCAAAGCCATTATGCGTTCTATCACACGTCGCCAGGCTTTGTTCGGGTAGCTATGCAAAGCCCTGTCGATTGCCGCCAGCATAGCCTCCGGGCTATAGTTTTGAAAGACAAAGCCGCTGCCCCGGCTCAGACCGGCAGTTAAGTCCTGCACGGTATCAGCCAGGCCGCCGGTGTGCCTGACAATCGGCACTGCACCGTAACGCATGGCTATAAGCTGCCCTAACCCGCATGGCTCAAAACGTGAAGGCATCAAGAACATGTCCGAGCCGGCATAAACGAGATGGCTCAACTGCTCATCGAACTCTATAAATACAGCTAATTGCTCGCAATACCTTTTAGCGGCCTGCTTTAATAAATTATGATACTCTTCCCTGCCCTGTCCGAGTATAAACAGCTGGCATTTCTCTTTCTTAAATAGAACATCCAGGCCAGCATCCAGTATATCTAGGCCTTTCTGTTCATCCAGGCGCGAGACCATTCCTACAAGCGGCATCGTGCTATCTTCTGCAAAACCGGCCTGTTTTTGTAGAGCCAGCTTGTTTTTGTTCTTCCTGTCCAGTCTGGAAATGCCGTATTTGCTCGGTATAAAAGTGTCTGTCTCCGGATTGAACTCCTCGTAATCCAGACCGTTGACGATACCCGTCAACCTGTCCTGCCTGTAACGCAGCAGATAATCAAGGCCGACGCCGTATTCGGGAGTAAGTATTTCCGCGGCATAGGTCTCGCTTACGGTCGTCACCATATCCGCCCGGATAATACCCTGGCTCATAAAAGACAAAGTCGGTTGTGGAGCTTGCGGTGGCCAGAGCTGCCATAGCTCTTTCAATCCTGATCTGTCCATAAATTCATTATCAAAATTACCCTGATAAGCTAAATTATGTATGGTAAAAACCACCGGATAATCATGATCGCCCGCTTTTATCAGCAGCGGAATAAGGCCTGTATGCCAGTCGTGACAATGGATTATGTCAGGTTGCCAGTCCAATACCTTGAGAGCTTCAACTACAGACCGGCAAAAAAGTAGAAATCGTTCCAGGTCGTCCCTACCGTAAATAAACCGTGAACCGGAAAAATCAGGACTATCAACCAGATAAATCTTCAGCCCTGATAACAGCTCGGCCAGTTTTAAAGAAACAGGCCTATCTGCTTGAGAAATGCTCAGGCTATCAATAACAGTGGCCGCCGATAAACTGGCCATATCTATGGCCCCGTACGCCGGTATCACTACCCGAACATCATGACCCAGCTCATTCAAGGCTCGCGGTAAAGAGCCGACGACATCCGCCAGACCGCCCACTTTTACCAGTGGTGCCGCCTCAGCGGCCACAAAGAGAACCTTCATTATTTAGAAAGGCCCTCCCGCTCGGCAAAGGAACGATAGTCGATTTTAGGAAAAACCTTGTCCAGTTCCCACAATTCGTTGTACAGATCCTGTGCCGCCCTGTCCACCGTACCCGACTCGGCTACATCAGCCAGTTTTTGAAAGCGCTCAACATGGTCCAAAAACCTTTTTTCGGCATAGACACGTGCCTGCCCCGTGGTTATCAGAAAAGGCCAATCGCTGGACTGTAGCAGCACCAGTTCCCGGGCTGCCTGGTTGAGTATTTTGTTCATCGCAGGCTCGGTATCGACATATTTAGCCGCCAGCTTTTCCATTCTTATCGAAGCTGACTGAATAATAGGCCATACCCAGTCGGTATCTGCATTTTGCCAGGTGAAATGTCCGCCACCCAATCCCCATGAACCTTCGGATAAGGCAAGAACATCCTCGGGTGGATGCTCTTTAATAAACTTGCTGGCCGTGGTCGGCTCCACGAAATCGCTCTGGCTGATGTTGCGTAGTACCTGCTTCAACCATTCCACACCCTCGAACCACCAGTGACCGAACAGCTCGGTATCGTAGGCAGCCGATATAATGCCGAATTTGCCCGTTTCCTGATAAAACCCGGTAAGTAAGTCCTGTACCAGCCCCGCATAATGAGAGCTGTGCTCAGCAACGCGCTTGTCTGCCCAATACGGGTCGTAATATTCCTTATAGCCCAGGTCTACTTTGGTTCCGGTAACCTTCCAGTATTGAAGCCCGGAAATGCCATCTTTCTTGTGAAATTCACGATAGTTGAAGTCCCCCGGATAGCCCCACTCGGCCGACCAGACCTGCATGCTCGTCCGGTTATTTCTACCGATTACGGCGACTTCAGGAGTCTGCACCCAGTAGGGAAGATAGGTTGTTCTTTGTGTCGGCTCGGAATGTTCCGTCAACGGCACCACGTAGCGGCGCGATATACCTGCATAAGGACCGATAACGTCCTCTCTGGCCTTTCCCACTGGCTCGCCGCCCTCCACGGTATGTGTTTCGGCGAAGAAACAATTCAGGCCAAGCGAAGATAAGAACGATTCCAGCCCCGGTTTAACATGGCTTTTACCCGGGCTTCCGGCATAATATGCGGGACGATAACCGCACTCTGGTAACCAGACCGACGACGGCTCCTTTCTAAAATGCTGTTTATAATTACTCTTGCCGGTCTCCAACTGGCCGTATATCGAAGAATCGCGCTCCAGCAGCGGTAAATAAGCATGCGTGGCGGCGCTGGTGGCTATTTCCACGTATTCCTCATCCTGAAGCTTCTTAAAAGCTCCTATCAGGTTTCGTTCGAATCTTTCGTTGAAGCTCTTCAGAACATGCCGATATCTATCGAGATAGAACTTGGCTAAATATAACAGATGGCCTTCATCAGATTTCTCAAAACGGCGCACGTCGGCCTGAGCCCGCCGCACCTTATCTTCCATGAACTCGACCATGTGGTCTATCACAAGACGGTCAGCCAGCTGGTCGACCAGGACCGGTGTGATACCCAGCGTTATTTTGAAGGGGCAACCTTCCTCCTTCAGGTCATAAAGAGCATCGAGCAGCGGAATATAGGTCTCGGAAGCGGCCTCGTGAATCCACTCCTCACCGTGCGGCCACCTGCCCGCATTGCGGCAATAAGGTAGATGACTGTGCAGTACAAACATAAACGCTCCGACTTTCATTACACCTCCTACAAAGGATGACGCCTGGGGCGCTTGCTGGCAACGCTCTCTCCGCTGGATATCTCCTTGGATGAGAAATCGTCATCATTAACCCAGGGGCCTATTTTACAGTTACGTCCAACTTTGACATCACCCGGTATCCTGGCTCCTTTTCCGACTATAGATATACCGGAGTTCAGATTATCCGGCTCGTCCTTATTGGGAGTCATGTCGTCGCCACATCCAATGCAGCAGCCCGGGCTTATCCAGACCTGCTTATCGATGACAGACCGGTCTATGATAGCTCCCATACCCACAGTTGTATCATCAAAAATAATAGAATCGGTTACATGCGCATCATCTTCTACAAATACTCCGGGGAAAATAATTGACCGCTCTACACGCCCGTTAATTATGGCACCGTTGGCTATCAGGCTCCTTTTTATCTGCGCATTCGGCCCTATTTTCGCCGGAGGTTTGCCCCGGTGAATGGTTCGAATCCCATCCGCCGGGTCATAGAGGTTCAGGTCAGGCAAATCTGCAATCAAATCCATATTCGCCTGCCAGTATGATTGAATGGTGCCCACGTCCCGCCAGTAACCACGAAATCTATAACCGAACACTTTAAGTCTGCTGATGATTTCAGGCAAAATGTTGCGCCCGAAATCATTCCCGCCTTTCTTCTGGTCATAGTCCTCAAGGCATTTTACGAGTACACTCTTATCGAAAACGTATATGCCCATCGAAGCCAGATTGCTCTTAGCCGCTCGCGGCTTCTCCTGGAAACTGACTACACGCTCGTTATGGTCCAGTGTGATAATTCCAAACCTCGAAGTATCCGACAAAGGAACTTCCGTGACCGCCACAGTAACATCCGCCTGCCGACTGCGATGCGCGTTTATCATCAGGTCGTAGTTCATAACATAAATATGGTCGCCGGATAGAACAAGGATTTCGTCTACCTTCTGGTCTTCAATATAATAAAGGTTCTGATAGACGGCGTCGGCCGTGCCTTTGTACCAGTCTCTAACTGACCGGCTCAAAAAAGGCTGGAGTAGTACTACAGAGCTCGTAGTTCTGTCCAGGTCCCACGGCCTGCCGACACCGATGTGCTGGGCTAAAGAGCGAGGGTTGAATTGAGTGAGTACTGCCACATTGCAGATTCCTGAATTGGCACAGTTGCTCAGGGTAAAATCGATGATACGATATTTACCACCGAAAGGCACTGCCGGTTTCGCCCTCTCCGCCGACAGGATACTCAAACGCTCGCTGGCACCGCCGGCTAAAATCATGGCCAACACCCTGTTCATGGTCATCAACCTCCCACTAGCCTCATTCA
>CAZJID010000015.1:0-12652 GCA_964545945.1 uncultured Dehalococcoidales bacterium | reverse complement strand
CACACGGCACACGTATATTGCTGGTTATCGCCATAGCGGTGGTTCTCTATTTTCTCCTCCGTCACTTTGTACCGATTATGGTGAAGCGAACCGTATCGCGGACCATGGCGGGGAAACCAAGAACGTCTATAAAGAAGAGATGTCAAACACTGAGCAATGTGTTTATCGAGACCGGCATGGTCCTGATCGGCATTGTTGCCATTTTCATGATTATCTCTGAAGTCGGGATAAATATAGCGCCGGCTCTGGCCGGACTTGGCATCGCCGGCATCGCCGTCGGATTCGGTGCCCAGAGCCTGGTCAAAGACCTGTTTAACGGCACTCTAATACTCCTGGAAAACCAGTTCGGTATAGGCGACGTCGTCCAAATAGCCGGAATTTCCGGGCTTGTCGAAGATATCACTTTGCGCAGGACGGTTCTCAGAGACCTCGATGGCACAGTCCACAGCATCCCCAACAGCGAAATTATGGTTGCCAGCAACTTTACGAAGGAGTGGTCACGCGTCAACATGAACGTCTCGGTTGGCTATGGCGAAGACCTCGACCGTGTTATAAAAGTCATCAACAAAGTGGGAAAACAGCTTGCCAAAGACCATAACTGGAAGGAGCGTATCATAAAAGCGCCTCAGGTGCTCAGGGTGGATGAATTTGGAGATTCAGGCATAGATATAAAGATACTCGGTGAAACCAAACCGTTAACCCAGTGGGATGTAATGGGAGAACTGCGCCTGAGATTGAAAAAGGTCTTCGATGAAGAAGGTATCGAAATACCGTGGACCACGATTAAACTTTTCTTCGGCCACGCGCCCGAAATCAATGTCAAGGGACAGCTTAAAGAGTTATCGCCGCCATCACCAGCCAAAAATCCGGGCCGCTCCAAAAAAACACGCTGAATCGCGGCCGCATCCGGAACAGGCTTTCAAGCTATCGTCAACCCTGCCCCAGTTCCACCACCAGCAGGTCTAAGGCCAGGTCGCCTTCGTATCTTCCCGTTTTTATACCGATATCGGCTTCCAACAGTTTGTTATATGCTTTCTTTATCCTGTCCAGAGTGAACGCTCTGGCCTGCCTTGCCGCCTTCTGAAGACTGTAGTCCGAAACCGATTCGAGGCCTTCCGTGGCCCCCGTCCCCGATTTCTTCTTCCCCACATCTTTGGCCATCACAATCAAACGTAGCTGCCGGGTAATCATGGCCAGTATGTAGGACGGGGAAGCCCCGTCACGGAGCAGCCGGTGAAGCAACTGCTGCGCCTGGGTTCGCCTGCCCTCGAGAATAGCATCCACCAGGGCAAAAATGTTCGCCTCTCGGGCGTAGCAGGTCAGTTGTTTTACATGTTCATCGGTTATCAACTGGCCGGAACAGTAGGCGAGCAGCTTATCGATTTCACCGCTCATCGTCCACAGGTCGGCGCCAACTAGTTCGATTAGCAGCTTCAAGGCCGCCGGTGAGATTTCTCCGCCGCCTTCTTTTATCCGCGTCTGTACCCAGCTGTTCAAGTCTCTGTTGCTTAACGGTGGAAAGCCTTTGACTTTCGCCTGCGGCGCCAGCGATTTCAATAAACGGTTGTTGGCTTTCACTTCACCGTCGACCATGACCAGCATCGTAGTAGGCGGCATTTGCTTGATATATTCGGAAAGGCCATCCCATTCATCAAGAGCCGGTTTATTTTTAGCCTTAGAGCGTGCCGGCTTCCGCTCCGGCTTGGACCTTACCTCAAAACGCCCCAGCAGCCCTTTGACGATGACCAGCCGGCACGGGCATAGAAACGGTATCGCGCTGCATGCGTCCGTTAGCTGGCTGAAACGCAGTTGCTGGCCGTCCAATATACTGGTATTGACCGCCAGCATATCTTCGTTGCCCAGTTCGCCTTTTATTTTTTCCAGTGCTCGTTGGAGAGAGAAATCGTCCTTGCCGTATAGTATGTAGAACAAGATTTACACCCACCACATTTTATCACATATAGAATTTCGGTCACCCTATTTTTCCATTGCCTACTTGATTTTGCCTTTGTTACTGGCTATACTCAACTGGTTGGCTGCAACTCGGGAATAAATTTCCGATTCTAACTCCGGCAGCGGCAGCCAGCCGACTATCAAGCGTTTAAGGAAACAGGTATTTCGTATTGAAAATATTGATAATCGGCGGCGGGGCCAGAGAGCACGCGCTGGCCTGGAAAATAAAACAAAGCCCCAGAGACATAGTACTTTTTGTGGCGCCCGGCAACGCCGGTACAGCAGACATAGCCCGTAACCTTAACATTTCTTCCAATGAGATAGATTCCCTGACCAAAGCGGCACAAGAACTCAACATCGACCTCACCGTAGTCGGCCCCGAGGCTCCCCTGGCAGCCGGTATCGTAGACCGCTTCCAACAGCTCGGGCTGCCGGTATTCGGACCGACAAAAGCTGCGGCTCAAATAGAATCCAGCAAAGTTTTCGCCAGGAAATTGATGCAGAAATACGGCATACCCTGCCCCGAAGGCATGGCTTTTTCCAACTATAAAGAAGCTAAAAAATACGTCGAGTCACGACCGACGCCTATGGTGATTAAGGCCGATGGTCTGGCAGCGGGCAAAGGAGTCACCGTGGCCGGCACATCAGAAGAAGCCCTGAAAGCGCTTTCGGACATCATGGAGACCAGGGTTTTCGGTGAAGCCGGAGATAAAGTGATAATCGAAGAATGCCTCACCGGAAAAGAGGTGAGCCTTTTAGCCTTCACCGATGGCGAAACCGTTGTCCCTATGGTCCCGGCCTGCGACTATAAAAGAATCTTCGATGACGACCGCGGCCCCAACACCGGGGGTATGGGCAGCTACAGCCCGCCGGGTTTCTTCGACGCGGAAATGACCCGTCGCGTAACCAATACCGTTCTGGAGCCGGCGGTAAAGGCCATGGCACAGGAAGGCATGCCTTATAAAGGAGTTCTCTATGCCGGTCTCATGATAGCCGCGGAAGGCCCAAAAGTGTTAGAATTTAACGCCCGTTTCGGCGACCCCGAGACACAGGCGATTTTGCCGCGTTTAAAGACAGACCTGGTGGACATTCTTCTTGCAGTAGTGGATAATAAGCTGAGCCGGATACAGGTGCGGTGGGCGGAGGACGCCTGCGTAGGCGTGGTTATGGCATCCGGCGGATACCCCGGAAGCTATAAAACCGGCTTTAAAATTACAGGACTCGACGAATTGAATGATGAAGTCACCGTGTTTCACGCCGGGACAAAACTCGGTAATGACTCACAGGCATATACGGATGGAGGCAGAGTCCTTACGGTGACGGCTACGGGTAAGAACATGGCAGCAGCCAGAGCCATAGTTTATGATAATTTACCTCGAATTCATTTCGACGGCTGCCATTACCGGCGGGACATTGCCGCCAGGGAGGTCGACTAGATGCCTTTAGTGGGAGTAATTATAGGCAGTAAGACCGACGAAGCGTTGATACATCCGGCGCTCGACATGCTCAAGCAGCTCGGTATCGACTATGAATTCTCGATACTTTCGGCTCATAGAAATCCTGAAAAGGTGCGGGAGTACGCATCAAAAGCCAGCGAGAGGGATATGGAGGTCATAATCGCTGCTGCCGGTGCAGCGGCACATTTGCCCGGCGCGGTAGCCGGCTGGACTACACTGCCGGTCATCGGAGTGCCCCTGCCCACCAGCGAGCTAAAAGGCATTGATTCACTATACTCCATCGTCCAGATGCCCGCCGGCGTCCCCGTTGCCTGCGTCGGCATTGGCGCCGCCGGTGCCAAAAACGCCGCACTGTTGGCTGCCCAGATACTGGGAGCCAAGCATAAAGAAATAAAAGATGCTTACGAAGCCTACAAACGAAAACTGGCTGAGGCATGACTGCTTTACCTCTCATTCTTCGCTGCCGCAAGGTGTGACGGGGTAACAGTCCGGTTAAACATTAAAGAACTCGGAGACGGATATGATTGAGCGTTATTCCCGACCACAAATGAAGAAAATATGGTCCGACGAAAACAAGTTCAATAAGTGGCTGCAGGTCGAAATCGCTGTCTGCGAAGCCTGGTCGGAAGTAGGCACCGTACCCAAAGAAGCTATACCCAAGATAAAAACCGCCACCTGCGACCTCGACCGCATGGCCGAGATACTCAAAGTAACTCACCACGATGTGACCGCTTTCTTGCAGGCTGTGGCCGAGGGACTGGGTGAGGAATCGCGATTTATCCACCTGGGCCTCACCTCCTCCGATATCATGGATACCGCCCTCAGCCTTCAGCTGAAAGAGGCTTCAAAAATCCTGTCTCATGATATCGCCGAGCTTATCTCGGTCCTGGAAGATAAAGCCATCGAGCACAAGCGCACCTTAATGATAGGACGTACGCACGGTGTCCATGCCGAGCCCATCACATTTGGCCTCAAGCTGGCGCTCTGGGCACAGGAGATGAAACGCAATGCCGTCAGGCTGGCCGAAGCCGAGAAGGCCATTAGCGTCGGTAAAATATCGGGAGCTGTGGGCACCTATGCCACTGTACCGCCGGAAGTCGAGGACAGCGCCTGCCGCAAGCTGGGCTTGACTGCGGCCCCTATATCCAGCCAGATCATTCAGCGCGACCGCCACGCCCAGTTTCTCACCACATTAGCCATCGCCGCCGGCTCGCTGGAAAAGTTCGCCACCGAAATCAGAAGCCTCCAGCGGACAGAAGTGCTGGAAGCCGAAGAGCCATTTGCCGCGGGGCAGACCGGCTCCTCCGCCATGCCTCACAAGCGCAATCCCGAGCTCTGTGAGCGCGTCTGCGGGCTGGCCAGACTCATGCGGGGCAACGCTCTGACGTCGATGGAAAATATCGCCCTGTGGCACGAACGGGACATAAGCCATTCCTCTAACGAGCGCATTATCCTGCCCGATTCCTGCCTGGTACTGGACTACGTTCTGAGCATCTTCACCCCGGTAATGAAAGGGCTCCTGGTATATCCGGAAAACATGCGCCGCAATCTTGAGTTGACCCAAGGGCTTGTCTTCTCGCAGCGTGTACTTATAGCCCTGATAGACAAAGGCTTAAGCCGGCAGGATGCCTATAAGCTGGTGCAGAACAATGCCATGAAAGCCTGGAAGGACAGGACCAGCTTTCTGGGGCTACTCAAAGCCGATTCCGAAGTAAAAGCACACCTGTCGGATAAAGAACTTGAATCGCTTTTCGACTACAACTACTTCACCAGGCATGTCGACGCCGTTTTCAGCCGGCTGGGCCTGAGTGAGAAAAAGAAGGCAAAGCCGGTTAAGTCCGCAGAACTGGCGCCTCACTCCATATAAAGGTGATATATTATGTCGACTACTATTTCTAAAACAAAACTATCGCTGCCGTTATTTTGCCGTGGAAAGGTTCGGGATACCTATAATCTGGATGGCATGCTGCTGATTATCTCTACCGACCGCCTGTCCGCGTTCGACGTTGTCCTGCCCGACCCCATCCCCGACAAGGGACGGGTCCTGAACCAGCTATCCTGTTTCTGGTTCCAGAAGACGAGCCACGTCATGCCCAATCATCTGTTATCGCCCGTCGACAATATTGACTCCCTCGCCAGCTATTTTTCGGATAAGGAGCAACCGCCTGATTATCTGGCCGGCCGGTCGATGATTACCCTTAAGGCGGAACGCGTACCGGTCGAATGCGTCGTCCGCGGCTATATTTCCGGCTCCGCCTGGGCGGAATATTCGAAGACAGGTACCATATCGGGATTGACGGCCCCGAAAGGCCTTCAGGAAAGCCAGGAGCTGCCGCAGCCTATCTTCACGCCCACCACCAAAGCCGAAGCCGGGCACGATGAGCCGCTCTCTAAAAAAGAGCTTGAAAATCTCGTAGGGAAACCGACGGCCGCCAAGCTTGAGGAAAGCAGCCTGGCAATATACGGTTACGCCCGCGACTATGCCCGTGGGAAAGGCATTATCATCGCCGATACCAAGTTCGAGTTCGGCTTCACCGGCGGCAAGCTTATATTAATCGACGAGCTGTTGACGCCTGACTCCAGTCGTTTCTGGGACGAGTCCAAATATACTGTAGGGCGTTCCCAGCCAAGCCTGGATAAGCAACCGGTCCGTGACTGGCTGGTGGCTTCCGGCTGGAACAAAGAGCCGCCGGCACCGAATCTGCCGCCGGAGGTTATAGAAGCTACTACTAAACGGTACCGGGAAGCCTATCAGCGGCTAACGGGAAAGGCGCTGTAATATGTACCTGGCTAAAGTTTATATCACACTCAAGCCTACGGTAAACGACCCCCAGGGCCTAACCATAAAAGGAGCTCTGCATAACCTCGGCTTCAACTCGGTGGAAGATGTACGAGCCGGTAAATACATCGAGCTAAAGATTGCGGAAAAAGACGCGGCTACTGCCCGCGACCGGCTCGATGACATGTGCCGCAAGCTGCTGGCCAATCCCGTCATCGAAACCTATCGCTTCGACCTCGAGAAGATTTAGCTGGGTTTAATCCGGCCCCGGTCATGCCGGCAGTTTACGGTGGCTGGACCGCTTCCTGCCGGCAATTCCGCAAGCCTGTTTCTCAATTAGTGACAGAAATCAACTCTTAAAGAGCAGACCCGGATTTACTGAACGAATTGTTACCTTCGTCAATCTCATTTATGGCGCCGGTTGCGTCAACTTTCACCGTAACCGATGAATGGGCACCCGTATAATTATAAGAGCTAAACTTTTCAACTCTCGACGCACCCGCATCCAGCGAAGCTACGGAGTCGGAAGCCGACGGCGAACATGGTACTACACAGGGATAGACGTATAAATAGGATGTGCTGGCACCGGAGGCTAACGTTCCATTATTTTTCACCCTGTAGTAAATTTTGTCTCCGGTTATCTCATGTACCAGCCAGATATCTTCAACCGTCAGGTCCGCTCTAAATATAGTTATTGGACCTATGGGTACTGTAATCAAAAAGCACGACCATGACTTGGTGAAAGAATTATTGGCTTCGGAGCTTTCAACCACGGCATTTCCTGTATCTGCGTTCACCACCAGTTCATCACCGGGAAGCGTACATTCATATGCGTAACTGGTAAACGCCTCGGTCTGTGACTGGCCGGGAGCCAGCGAGCCGACACTGTCGTTGGCTACCGTGGCACCATCCACAAGCAGGGTTGAAGTGCTGGGTCCGGAAGCGGCATCACCCTGATTTTTGATGGTATAGTTAATCGTACCGCTCGAGTTAACGATATCCGTAATAACCAGGTCGGGCATACCCGAAGGCACGGCTGAACCCACCAGGACCGTAACCGTAAGACTGACCCACCCGGTAGCATTAGTTGCAGTCAATGTGTAATTAATGTTGGACGGCGGTGACACCACCGTACTTCCTGTAAAAGGCACCGCGCCTATGCCATTGTCAATCATCACCGATGTTGCATTGGATACATTCCAGCTCAATGTTGTGGAACTACCACCGGGAATTAACGGCGGGTTGGCTGTGAAATAACCGATAACCGGTAGTCCGGCAGGCGTCGGTGTGGGTGTGGGCGTAGGCGTAGGAGTGGGAGTAGGCGTGGGTGTTGCTGACCCGCTGACAACGACTTGAGTCGTGGCCGTAGCCGTGCCAGCCGAGCTGGAAGCGGTCAGCGTATAAACAGTTGTGGCCGCAGGTGATACAGCCCTCGTCCCCGTCAAAGCTACGTTGCCTATGCCCTGGTCTATTGTTATCGTGGTGGCACCGGAAACATTCCAGCTTAGATTCGACGTCCCGCCCGCCGAAATACTCGACGGCTCGGCATTGAAAGAAAGAATCGAGGGTTGTTCACCGGGTACGCCGATGGTAATCGGCCCTCCGCTGCAGCCGGCGATCAATATCGACGCCAGCACCAGTAAAGGAATAAGTTTTTTCATTTTTACACCTCCTGAAATGATTTACTGCAATTTGCCCCATCACGAGCCCCCATATAATAAACTATTGGGTATACGATGACAATACCCGCTCACATATGGATATTCGGAGGTATGGCTTGACCGTCGCGCAACCTGTTATGTTAGCGTCAGCCCGCCTGTCCGGCTTAAATATTCAGGTCTGCATCCAGCACAGCCGGTATGCAGACCTGAAAGTTATCATTTTTATCGAAATAGTGATTTTATCTATCTACAGGCAGTTCAGAGTGAAAATAGCCTCGTTTGACTGCATGCTGTTGGGCGACAGGATACGCACACGTTCCCACCCCCCATAGGAGGCTCCTAGAAACCAGTAATCGGTCACTACCATAGAGCTCGCCGAACCGAAATAAACGGCCTGCGGACTGGAACTGGCACCGTCACTGCGCTCCCACTGATAGGTCACCGTGCCGCTTCCGTTGGTTGTGATAATTGCCGAAAAATTGAACTGATACGGACACGGGCCTGAAAAAGAGGGCTGGCTGACCGAAGCTGTAACACCCGTAACCGCAAACGAAGGCGGTGATGGCGAGCCGGCAACTTGCACCAGCAGTGTCTGTGTAACATAACCGTAGCCGTTAGACGCTGTCAGGGTATAAACAACGGTGGACGGCGGTGACACTACCAGCGTACCGTGCGAGGCAACCGGACCTATACCGTTATCGATGGTGACCGATGTGGCGTAAGACGTATTCCAGCGAAGCAATGAGGAACCGCCAATAGAAGATATGATAGGCGGACTGGCATTAAAATAGTTGATAACAGGCAGACCGCTGGGTGGTGATGGCATACCCGACACCTGCACCAGTGCCGCCGCTGACAGGCTGCCGTTGGCATTCGTGGCCGTCAGCGTATAGGTCGTGGTCGTCGGCGGCGAAACGAAGGTGTTTCCCGAAGGCCCCACGGTACCCACACCATAGTTAATCGATACCGATGTGGCGTTCGATACACTCCAGGTCAGATTAGTCGAATCGCCGAGGCTGATAACCGACGGCGTGGCCGTGAACGAGTTAATCGTCGGCAGACCGGCCGGCGTCGGCGGTGTCACCGTACCCGTAACCATTACTTCCGTCGTGGCCGTAGCGCTGCCTGACGAATTGGCAGCGGTCATGGTGTAAACGGTGGTGCTCGCCGGGGATACGGTTCTGGACCCTGCCAGAGCTACATTGCCAATGCCCTGGTCTATGGTGACTTGGGTAGCGTCGGAAACGGTCCAGCTAAGAGATGAGGCTTCTCCGGCCGAAATATTGGCCGGGCTGGCATTGAAGGACTCGATCACCGGTAGCTGCCCCGTAATACTAATGGGCGAACCCGGATAGCAGCCGGCCAGGACAAGTAACGCCAGCACAAGCACGGGAAAAAGTTTTTTCATTTTTCACCTTCCACATTTTTTATGCTGCCCGTCCAGCGAACCCGAATTTGGAACGGACTTTACATATTGTAAATGGAAATATATTGCAAAGTTATAAAATCCACATGTGGGAAGGTAAAAAAATCATGTCATCCGGCAAAACCCTAATGTCTCAGGCCGTTCCGTTTATCAATACTGATATTCGATAGTAAGTAGGGTACGTTCCGGACTAAATGCTATATAGTCAGCAAGATTCATATAAGTAGTTGGGGCGGAAGCTCTGTATATCTGTTGCTTCTCGAATTGAAAACGAATCTGAAAGCGATTGCTGCCTTCATCCACCTTTTCTTGAATGGCATTGAGCATAAGATTAGAACTTATTGGTTCAGTGATTAAATACGAAACTGAATACAGTGCTCCAGGCATCGTCCCTATTACATAATCAGAAGCACTTAACTGTTTATACCTACAATTGTACATGTTCAATTTTCCTAAAACAGCAAAAGGCTCGCCAAATGAATCAGAAGTACCTAACTGAAGTGATGCCGATTTTATGATTGCGCCCTGCGGTATAGATGATATATCAAAACTAAAAAAAGCCTGAATTAGAAGTCCTGAGTAAGTGTCACCCACAATTGGCTCTTGACTGACAGTTCCATCTCGTCTGACCTGCCCGTCTTCAGCCGCTATGGAATAAAGTTCCACTTTGGTGACGAGCGTTTCGCCGACAATAATCTGGACGGTGGCGGCCGATGTCCCGATTTCGTTGACGGCAGTCAAAGTATAGGTCGTGGTCTTGTCCGGAGATACCAGCCTGGTGCCGTTTAAGGATACGGTGCCAATTGCCTGGTCTATGGTAACATTGGTGCAACCGGTGACATCCCATCTTAATGTCGCCGACTGCCCCGGAGTGATGCTTGCCGGGCTGACGGTAAAAGAGTTTATCACTGGACTGGTGGCACCGACAGCAGCCACGACCACGCTGCCCATGACCTCGTTGGACCACTGGCCGTCGTTGTCCTGTACCTTGAACCATATGCTGTGTGTGCCCGGAGATAATGTAGACGTAGAAAAGCTGTCTGCCGTGCTCAGGTCCCCGTCTATGCTCGACCGCCAGTTATAAGCGCCTATGGCGCCGTCGGGATCGATGCCGTGGCCCTTGAAGGACACGGTTTGCCCGCAGGTGGCATTGCGCGGCGATATCAGGTCTATAAAAGCGGTCGGCTGTATTTTAGCCGGGGGTGCGCTCAGACAACCGGCGGCTACCAGCATAATTAAGACCACCGGCAAAAGTAACTTTTTCATTTACTTACCTCCGAACAAATTTTATCTATCATGCCTTGAATGCTTCTTCAAATGATTATTTCTTTCTTCTAAGTCTTTTCAAAATTGCATTCCGGTATATGACCCTGAGGCTGCTGCCGTGAAGAGTGAATTTCCTCTTTTTCTTTTTCTGCTGCCGACGCTCAGCTTTAGTTCTTCTTTCAATTCCATCTTCCACTTTTCTGCCTGCTTCAGGACGGCAACCGGCTCTTGATATTTTCTATAATCCTGTCCATGGCTTCGCCGGCACCGGCGGCAATCAGTGCCGAAGCTTTCGAGTCCATCGGCGTCGAGCTCAGGTTGATAATAGCCAGTCTGGCACCGGACTCGACCGCGTATATGGGCATATAGGCCGCCGGATAAACGACCAGCGTCGAGCCGATAACTATGAAAAAATCGCAACTGCGAGCATGCTTTGTGGCCTCGTTCAATGCCTGCTGCGGCAGTGCCTCGCCGAAGAAAACAGCATCCGGCTTCAATATGCCGCGGCAGAACTGGCAATCGGGAATCTCTTCTTTGTCCAGCCTCTGTAAAATCTCCTCCACGGGAAAACGCCGGCCGCAGCTCATACAGCGCACCATCTTTATGTTGCCGTGCAGCTCAAAGACTTTTTCCGGAGAGTTACCCGCTTTTTGATGCAGGTTGTCGATATTTTGAGTTATAACACAGCTCAGCTTACCCAGCTTCTCCAGTTCAGCCACGGCGTAGTGAGCTTTATTCGGCTCGGCGTCTTTCAGCAGACCGCCTTCGGCCATCATCTGCCATTGCAGCCGCCTCGTCTTCTCGCTGTTCATGAACTTTTGGATGGTAAAGTCGTCGGGGTCGAACCTGGTCCAGATGCCGTCCGGACTGCGGAAATCGGGGATGCCCGACTCGGTACTGATACCGGCCCCGGTAAAGACCACCACCCGGCTGGACTCCATAATCATGGCGGCCACCTTATCGGTCAAAAAATCGAAATCCTTCGTTTCCATATTATTTCTAATATCTGTCTCAATGCTAATTCGCTTCGGCCAAAATGTCAAGACGCCGCCCGAAATCAACGAAACCTAAAACAAAAATGTAGCCCCGATGTTTTAACCTCGGGATCTCTCCCTTTATTAAAGGGAGATTGAGAGAGATTTTCCCAAGGGAAAATTAGACCTGCTACTTAGTAAGCGCCGTAGACATCTACCTGCCGACATAAGTATACTAACCGCTGCAGTTTTCCTGCGAATTGAGCGCCATGTCAAACAGCAAGGATATAGAAACGCAGATAACCTCCCGGCTGACAACCAGCTTTATCGGCAGGCAAATGCATTACTATGCGCAGGTTGCCACCACCATGGAGACAGCCAGAGACCTGGTAAAGAAAGGGGCCGGCGAGGGCACGGTAGTAATCGTCGGCACGCAGACCGCCGGCAGAGGCCGCATCGGCCGGACGTGGCTGTCGCCTGAAGGCAGCCTGGCCATGTCAGTCATACTCAAGCCTCCGCTGAAAAATCTGCCCCACCTGGTCATGATAGCCTCCCTAGCGGCTATCGTGGCCATAAAGCATATTGCCGGTGTAGAAGCGCGTATCAAATGGCCCAATGACGTTCTTATCAACGGTAAAAAGGTCTGCGGCATACTGATAGAAAACGAGGTCGCTGAGGGCAGAGTAAACTACGCCGATATCGGCATAGGCATAAACGTCAACTTCAACCCGCAGGACTTGCCCGAAATCGCTGGCACAGCCACCAGCCTGTCTCACGAAGCCGGCAGGGAAATTTCGCTTATTGAGACGGCGGCCGAACTTCTGAATGAGCTTGAACGGCTATATCTGGAGGCTCAAAAGGGGGTATTGGTCCACCGGGAGTGGCTGCGAAATATGGAAACTCCAGGCAAGAGGATCAAGGTGGATACCGGAAC
Source organism: uncultured Dehalococcoidales bacterium (assembly GCA_964545945.1). GTDB lineage: Bacteria > Chloroflexota > Dehalococcoidia > GIF9 > UBA5629 > 9FT-COMBO-48-23. The sequence goes on along the minus strand of CAZJID010000015.1, from coordinate 202 downwards.
TAACGTGGAACAGGGCTATGCTGAAACCGTGACCGAAAGCGGCAACCTTATGCTGCGTCGTGACGACGGCAGCCTAGTCGAAATAGCCGCCGGCGATGTAACGGTAATCAAAGAATAACTCCGCTCATGGCGGACCATAAAACCCGTTAATGGTGAGCCTCTAGGACTCCGCTCATGGTGAGCCTGTCGAACCATAGCGGAT
>CAZJID010000014.1:0-29579 GCA_964545945.1 uncultured Dehalococcoidales bacterium | reverse complement strand
GCACGGTCCTGATAAGACCGGGGTCTGTGGTTCGAGTCCACAATGGCCCACCATAAGGAACAGTAGTTGCAGCGTAAAGATGGACACTGGTATACCATGCACATTTTACCCTATCTCACCGTCCAGAACGCTGTCGGCGGCTGGTGATGAGCTTCCTTAACATAGACAAAAAGGGGAAAACAACAAATGAGCCTGCCGATGCTAATAAGCAGCTTGAAGATCTAGCCAGATTCCCGCTTGAAAATCCCAACCCCGTACTGAGAGTGGACAAACATGGTTCTATAATGTTTGCCAATCTCGCCTGTTCCATGCTGGATTTTCTGAAATGCCAAACCGGACAGCTTCTGCCGCATCGATACCGGCAAATAGTTACTAATGCCCTAAATACGGATTCCCACAAGATAATCGAAGTCGATAGCAAAGAACGCATATTTAGATTGGATATCGTACCAATATCGAAAGCGGGATACGTCAACATTTATGGCCTCGACATCACCGAGCTAAAGCAGACAGAAAAAGCTCTAAAGGAGAGCCAGAATGACCTCAGCCGTGCCCAGGCGGTGGGGCAAATCGGAAGCTGGCGGCTGGACACTGAGAGCAACCAGCTGGCATGGTCGGAGGAAACTCATAGTATCTTCGGGATTCCGGAGGGAACTGCCTTGACCTATGATACGTTCTTGTCGGCGGTGCACCCGGAAGACAGAGACTATGTAAACAAAAAGTGGAATGCGGCTTTAGAAGGCAAACCATACGATATCGAACACCGTATAGTTGTTGGGGATAAAATAAAGTGGGTTCGTGAAAAGGCCGAGTTGGAGCTCGATAAGAAAGGTACCCTTACAGGTGGGTTCGGTACCGTACAGGATATTACGGAGCTTAAAGAGTCTGAAGAGCGAATGGCCTTCCAGGCCAGGCTGCTGGATGCAATAGAGGACATAATACTGGCTACCGATAACAAGGGGCGGATTACGTACTGGGGCAAAGGGACGGCAAACTTGCTGAACTGGCAGCCGGAAGAAGTCATAGGACAGGACGCGGTTAGCATCCTGCTGCCTGAAGAAATCATGTATGAAGTACCGCCAATCGAAAAGACGGTAGTCAGCGGGCAGAGTTGGTCGGGAGAAATTACAGTCAAGCGCCGCGACGGTTCCCCGGTTCCTCTTCTCGTCCAGAGCACGCCAGTGCTGGATAAAAGCGGTAAAATGATCGGCGCGGTTGCAGTCGGCAAAGATATCGCCGAACTAAAGAAGATCGATAGGATCAAAGACGAGTTCATCGGAATAGTTTCTCATGAGTTACGGACGCCGCTGACCGTGTTCATGGGAGCGGTCAAAGTTGCCCAGAGCCAGGGCATAACCGCTGAGGAGGTTCACGAGCTTCTAGGAGACGCCGAGCACAGCGCCGAATCGCTGGCCAAGATACTCGACAACCTGATCGAGCTTTCCCGCTACGAGGCCGACCGGCTTAACCTCAGCGCGGAACCTCTCGATATAGCTACGTTGATAAGAGAGACAGCAGAAAAAGAGAAGGTAAAGCTTAACCATAAACTGGTGCTCGACATCGCCGAAGGGCTGCCGCCGGTGCAGGCCGACCAGATTAGGATACAACAGGTCATCAATAACCTGGTGGATAACGCCGCCAAGTATTCACCACCTGATGGCGAGATACGCATTTCCGCAAAGCGCCAGGGTCACGAATCTATGCTGATAGGCGTCAGCGACAAGGGGAAAGGGATCGCCAGAGCTGACCAGGAAAAGCTCTTTCAGCCATTCCAGCAGCTGGAACAGACCGGAAGGACGACGGGAGGTCTGGGGCTGGGACTGCTGGTGTGCAAGAGGCTGGTGGAAGCGCACGACGGTAAAATCTGGGTGGACTCGAAGCCGGGCAAGGGCACCACGTTCTGGTTTACGCTGCCACTGAACCGCTCTAAGAAGTAACCTGTAAATAAATCGTGGGTTTGCCTGTTCCGTGGCAACAGGAGCTTACTACTTCACTGCTCGAGGCTGGCAACATCCAGTACCGCCCCTATTTTATCTACAACCTGGTCGGGGTCGAACGGCTTGGAAATCGAATCGTTGGCACCGCACTGCAGCGCTGACTCGACGATTTCCCGGCGAGCCGTAAAAACTATTATCGGCACAGCAGAAAACTTCCTAACCTGTTCCAGTACGTCCATACCAGAGACGTTGGGCATCAGAATATCCAGCAACACAATATCAGGTTGCCCTGTCCGGATGATTTCGATAGCGTCAGCACCGCTGGTGGTAGTAATAACGTCGTAGCCGTGAAGCCTGAGCTTTATGCGGAGAATGTTTCCTATACCCGGCTCGTCGTCAACTACCAGAACGCGTTTTTTTATCTCCACTATTTTTAATATATACCATTCGCCAGCATATTTCTAGCCCTTGCCTTGACACCTCATGGCATTATAATTAACATACAATTTAGCTATCTCTAAATAACAGGCGAAGGAGTCATAATCATGGAATTGAAGATGTCCATTCAGCAGGCTAAAGAACGCGCCATCGAACTTATGCACCGGGGTTATCACTGAGGGCCGGCTGTCCTGCAAGTTATGTGGGAAGCTTACGGACTGACAAACGAAGATCTGCTCTGGTCAGGTATCGCCTTTACCGGAGGCATAGGCGGGCAACAAAAAGCGCCCTGCGGCGCATTATCGGCCACCGCCATTTGCCTGGGGCTTCGACACGGGAGTTACGCCACGGATAAACAGAAAGCCAAGAAGGGGCGGCTGGATGCACGCCGTCATTCCAGTGAGTTTGTAGACATCTTTAGAGAGAAATTCGGCTCCATAGTTTGCTTCGACTTGGTCGGAATCGATTTCTCCAAGCCGGGAGGCTACCAGCGGTTTCAAGAATCGGGCATCTGGAAGGAAAAATGTGACAATTACGTCCAGTTTGCCCTCGATAAGCTCTACGAACTGGACAAGAAAATAGGATCTGCTGAAGCTCCCCAAGAAGTGACCATATATACCAAGGCCGGCTGTCCCTTCTGTGCTGCAGCCAAGCAGGACCTTGAGGAACGTGGCGTTACGTATAAGGAGCTAAGCATTGAGGGCGACCCGAAGGTCACCGAAGAGGTCATGAGACTTTCGAAAGGCGAAGGTATAGTCCCCATTCTGGTAATGGGGGACGAGGTCAAAGTAGGTTTCGGCGGCGGCTGAACAGTCTAGCCTGCGGTGGTCCGCCGCAGATTAGTCTACGAAAAACGCTCAGACAAGCTAAGCTATAAATAGCCAGTTAAAATAAAGAGCTGGGTGCCCGTGATGGAATCCCAGCTCTTATAGTAGTTCTAACTTCTGCCCAGCCCTAGCTTTTGCCTATTCTGAACATTTTAGTCCCGCACACGGGGCAAGTGCCCTGCGTTGCCGGCTTGCCGTTCTTCATTTTAATGGCCTTCGGGTCTTTCATTTCCCGCTTAGTGCGGCACTTCATGCAGTAAGCTTGCATTTCCTTCCTCCTTAAGAATACACAATAAACTATTACGATTGAAATGTCAATAGTACCAACGTCATTTATAGCTCAAAAATCTAATTTTTATACTCTCGAATTAAGCTGATACTATCCGGGCAGAGTTATAGTCGCCGGTACGACCGCTTGACAAGGTTTTTGACTAATGCTAGATTTGTCCTCATCTACGGAGGTCAGTTTAGATATGGTAAAGTACGGTACGCAGGAATGGTATGACGTATACAAAGATGAAATCAACAACAGCAAGGCATACGAGGAGGCAGCCAGGACATGGGAAGGTGATTTCTATTTCATAACTGAGAAGAGCGGTCCTGTGAAGGAACCCATTTACGGGTATGTAGACCTGTATCATGGGAAATGCAGGACGGCGGAAGTCGTTAACAACCCCAAAAAGTATAATCCTGAATTTATCATACAGGCTCCATACCATATCTGGAAGAGAATATGTCTGAAGCAACTGGATTCTACGCAGGCGCTTATCACCAAGCAATCCAAACTGATGACAGGCAGCAGAGGCACCATGGCTAAAATCATGCGCTACACCAAAGCCGCTAACGAACTTACCAACATAACCGCAAAAATACCTACGGAATGGCTGGACTAATAAGTTGATTCACTTCAATGTGAGCTAACGTAATAATTTAGGAAGGGAGGTATTGTAATGGCGAAGTTCTTGACCCAGGAGTGGGCAGACCTGTACAAGGAGGCAATTAACAATAACAAGGCATACGAGGAAGCGGCTAAAACGTGGGAGGGCGATTTTTACTTTATTACCGAGGCCGGCGGCCCGGTCAAGGAGACGCTTTACCAGTATATAGACCTGTATCATGGCAAGTGCCGGAAGGTAGAAATGGTCAAAGACCCCAGCAAATACAAGCCCGAATTCACCATTTCAGCCCCGTATTCTATCTGGAAGAGGATGGCTACTAAGCAGCTTGATTCCACGAAGGCACTCATCACCAGACAGGCCAAACTTACAGGTAACATGGCCAAAATAATGCGCTACGTCAAGGCGGCCAACGAACTGACCAACAGCACTACCCAGGTCCCGACCGAGTGGTTAGACTAGTCACAAATAGCATAATAAATAAAAAGAGCGGAGGTTAGCATGTGGACGTTTTCATGCCCATTCATTGCCTATGGCGACAACGCACTCGAATATCTGGCACAGATTCAGGGTAAAAAAGCTTTCATTGTAACAGATAAAAACATAGTTAAGCTCGGCCTGGCCAAACTGGTCACCGACCAGCTGGATACGGTAAACATTAAATGGGAAATCTTTGATGAGGTAGAACCGGAACCTTCTCTTGAGACCGTAAAAAAAGGTGGGATCGCCGTCGGAAAATATCAGCCTGACTGGGTCATAGGTATTGGCGGCGGTTCTTGCATGGATGCCGCCAAAGCCGTAATAATTCTTCTGGCAAAACCGGACCTGCAACCCGACTGCATCGCTGCTTCCGATACTTACAATTTCAGAGCCAAAGCCAGGCTGATGGCTATTCCTACCACCAGCGGCACAGGAGCTGAAGCTACCTGGGCCATAGTGCTTACCGACACCAAGGAAAACCGCAAGCTCGGTCTGGGTACCACCGAATGTATGCCAGATGTGGCTATTCTCGACCCCGCAATGGTCACCGGCATGCCCCCCTTAATCACAGCCGATACCGGCATGGACGTTATTACCCACGCTATAGAGGGCTACGTGTCCACGTGGGGTACCAGTATTACCGAGGGACCGGGATTGATTGCCTGCAGGAAAGCTTTCGAATATCTGCTTGCGGCATATAAGAACGGAAACGACGTCGAGGCGCGCAAGGAGATGCAAAACGCCGCCATACTCGGAGGCATGTCTTTCGGTAATTCTATGGCCGGTCTGGGCCACAGTACAGGGCATGCTTTCGGAGCGATTTTCCATCTCCCTCACGGGCGAACCGTCGGCCTATTCCTACCCTACACCATGGAATACCTTATAAACGGCTCCGAGGAAACAACAGCCAAGTATGCTGAGATATCACGATACTGCCGAATTTCATCAACCGGCCCAGACAAGGAATGCGCTAAGGCCCTAGTTGCTAAAATCCGCTCGCTGGCCAAGGAAATCGGACAACCTCTATCGGTCAAAGACTGCGGAATCGATAAGGCAAAATATGATGAAGCGATTCCCGGGCTGATAGATAGAGCCTTGAATGAGGTCATGACTATGACCGTGACCCGCGTTCCGGGCGAAGAAGACCTGGGGAAAATCTTCCGCTACGCTTACGACGGTAAAAACATCGATTTCTAGACGGATATTTAACACAAATACAGGAGGATGCCATGAATGGATATCATGGTAAATTACTTGTAGCCGACCTTACCCGGGAAACGCTCAGAGATGAACCTCTGAACGAAAAATATGCCCGCGATTTCATAGGCAGCACCGGCCTGGCTGCTCGCTACCTATTTGACATGGTCGATGAAAAAACAGACCCCCTGGGACCCGATAACCCGCTTATACTCATGCCCGGCCTGCTCAACGGAACCAGTGGCCCCAGTGTTAGCCGGTGGGGCGGCGCCACCAAATCTCCATATACTGGGCACTATGGCGACGCTAATGCCAGCGCCTGGTTCGGCGCCGAACTTAAGAATGCCGGTTACGATGGCATCGTACTTAAAGGTAAGTCGGCAAAACCCGTCTATATTTATGTCAAGGACGGGACTGCCGAAATCAAGGATGCCGGCAGTCTCTGGGGTAAGGACAACTACAAAACGCAAGAGGAAATAAAAAAGGCCCACAATGACAATCGCACACAGGTCGCCTGCATCGGGCCGGCATCAGAGAACCTGGTTCTTTACGGCAACATAATGACGGAGTACAGCCACTGCCTTGGTCGGGCAGGGCTGGGTTGTGTTATGGGTTCCAAGAAAGTTAAAGCTGTGGCTGTGCGCGGCAAGATGAAGCTGCCCATGCAGGATTCAGAAAAATTCCGAGAGGTGGCGCGCCAGGCAATGCAAGAGGTAAAAGAGGGATTTTTCACGCAGTGGATGCATGAAGGTGGCACTGCTGCATGGATTGATTCGGCCATTGCTTATGGCGATGGCCCAACCAATTATTACACTGCTCCTACCCTGCCCGAAGCAACAAAAATAAGCGGTGCCGAGCAGTTTGAGAAGTATCAGACCGACAGCACTGCTTGTTACGGCTGCCCAATACGCTGCCGAAAGATATTACAAGTAAAAGAAGGAAAGTATTTATATGACAGGGTCGAAGGCCCCGAATACGAAACACTGATTGCCTGGGGAGCTATGATGGGGCTGGACCTCGATATGTCCACAGCCGTTTATCTTAACGAGATGTGTAATGCTTACGGATTCGACACGATCAGCAGCGGCGCCAGTGCCGGCTACGCATTTTATCTTTACAGTTTAGGTGTAATTTCGGATAAGGATACCGGCGGACTTAAGCTGACCTGGGGTAATACCGATGCCGCCATTGAACTTTTACACCTTATCGGCAAGAACCAGGGCTTTGGCGCCATATTAGCAGGCGGAACAAAACGAATGGCTCATAAATATGGCCGGCCTCCAGGAGAGGCAGTCCAGACAAAGGGTCTCGAGATTCCCATGCACGACCCTAGAGCATATCACTCCATGGCACTTGTTTATGCCACCTCACCTCGCGGCGCTGACCATAACAAAAGCAATGGTTACATGATAGATGGAGGCACCGGACATCCTGACCTCGGCTTCGATATTACAGATCGCTGGGCTGATGACAAAGCCGCCATGGTGGAAAAGAGTCAGAACTGGGTGGCCGTAAGCGATGCACTTGGTATATGCCACTGGGCGCTCATACCGGTTACGCACATAATCGCTATGGTCAATGCTTCGACAGGCTGGGACATGGACCTGGACCAACTGCTAAAAGCCGGGGAACGGGCTTTCCAGTTGCAGCGTGCACTATCCTGTAAGCTCGGCATATCTGCCAAGGATGATGTATTGCCTGACCTTGTTATGAAGCCCATTCCCGAGGGGGGGACGGAGGGGCATGTGCCCAACATGCAAAAGATGCTGCCCGAATACTACGCGATTAGAGGCTGGGACAAAGAAACGGGTAAGCCATCTAAAAAACGATTGGAAAGCCTGGGCATGCCCGAAATTGCGGCTTCTATCGGTGCCATGTAATATTTAACTACTTCCATACTTTAAAAATTGAGGTGGTCTCTTTACCCGCCCGCAACCTTTGATAGCAGATCTAGCTTGTCGCCGTCTTTAAGGACAGGCGCATCTAGCTGATCTATATTTTTGCCATTCAGAAGGACATTGCTGTTGTCCCAAATCGACTGCTTTTTATTAACACCCGCGGTCTCAAGTTGCTTCTGAAATGCGGGGCCATAGTTTGTCTCAATATAATCCCGGGCTTCATTGATGGAGCCGACTTCCACAGTTATCGACCGCTCTCCCAGGAATATCCTCCATAATCCAACAAAGTTGATACCGATTCTCGCCAAAATATTCCTCTGATCAATTTCAGTTAGTGCAACTTTACAGCACTCATGTGTAACTTATGAATAAAAATAGTCTCTATATCAAGTATAAAACCAGAGGCATTGTACCATTTCTTGTTATTACGTGATAGAATACGCCGGAGGAGCGGGGGCGGTACCTTTTATCACTATCAAAAAACTTCTATTAATAGCTTGTTATACACGTCCAGGTTGAGCTGGGAAAGGAGGATTTATGCGTTAGTGAAGGAAAACTTGAATCCGTCGGATAATGGAAAGGAAGGAGGATTAAAAGTCGATGAAAAAATGGTATAACATTGTGGCAATTTTAATGACGATGGTCATTATAGTCGGCATAATTGCTACCGGCTGCGCTAAGACAACTCCACCTCAAGCCACGGGGCCCACTACTATAAATATCGGGCTACCAGTGGCTCTGAGCGGGTCAGCAGCTCCCTGGGGCACCGTCCCTACGCCATACTATGAAACCTTTATTGAGTTGTTCAATAACGAAGGTTTTCAAGTGGGTGGCAAGACTTACAACTTTAAGCTAATTCAAGTCGACGATCAAAACACACCCGAGGGAGGCGCTGCTGCAGCCAAGCAGCTTATATATACCGATGGCTGCAAGTTCTTTGCCGGACACTGGAGCTGGAACTTCCCCGCTGTATCAGCTGTGACAAACCCGGCCAAGGTCATCCTTATAACCAGGACGGGCAATGAGGCCGTGCCCGCCAGCTGGGGCGGTTTATATGACCCGAAGACGATGCCTTATGTTGTTTTTGGCACTCCGTCTCATGAAGAATTTACATCTGATTGCTTGGCGATTGTAGAGGCATACCCAAATTACCAAAGGCTAGGCATTATGGACTCTACCCAAGGGATGGGTGCAGGTTGGGACAACGTCGACCAGACATTGGATGAAGCAGGAGTCAGGTATCACCATGAGTGGTTTCCGCCAGGGACCACGGACTTCACCCCTTTCATTACCAGGTATAACGAAGCGGGTTGCGATATTGTCTATGTCGCCGGATGGGTCAGTGAAACATGGTTTTTCGCCAAACAGCGCTGGGAGCTGGGCTACAAAGATATGAAGGTTGGCTGCGCCGGCCCATTTGTAGATATAGGAATGTACAAGTCGATCGTTGGTGCTGATGCCGCTCAAGGTATGATAGGCCAGTACTGGGCTAACTGGGACTTCAAGAAGACCGAAGTGGACCCCAAATACATCGCCATGTGCCAGGAGACAATGAGGATGGTAGCGGAGAAACAGGGTAAGCCAAGCACTTATACCGGCTGGATAGGCTGGGTGCCGGCTCACTTATTGATACTGGCTCAAGCAATGCAGAAGGCTGGCACTGTAGAAGATACCGACGCTATCATGGAGGCTATACGAGGTGGCACCTTTGACACCACGACAGGTACATGGACTATGTCAGGTGCGAAGACGTTCGGTTCCGCTGTAGTTTTCGGATGCCCTAGCGCTCTCAGCACCATCCAGGGTGATAAAGAAGAATATCTTTCTGAACATCCAATGGAACCCATACCATAACAATATGGAAGCAGGATAAGGATAACAGGTATGCCCCCTGCCGCAATATGGATTGATGGACTGGTTCAGAGCTGCATTTATATGACCATGGCGTTCGGCATGGTGCTGGTTTTCAGCATCCTCGGCATTCTGAACTGGACGCACGGTCAGTTCTACATGCTGGGCGCTTTCGTAGTCTATTACAGTATCTCGGCGGCGGGCATACCTTTTCCTTTGAGTTTGCTGGTATCCGGGATTATTATTGGCGCATTGGGTATGCTGGTAGAGAAATTTGTTATCGAGCGCCTTAACGCTCCCGGTTACGGCATGCTGTACGTAACTGTAGCCACCCTGGCGCTCATCTTTTTCTTCGAGGGTGTCGCTGGTATGGCCTTTGGCCTTATGGATAAGGGACTGGCCACAGTACTCCCCGGTGTACTTAACCTGGGTTCATTCAGTGTGAGTTATCAAAAGATTGCCGTGATTATTTTTACCGTGGTTGTCATGATCGCTATGTACATTATACTGAAGCGCACCAAGATGGGGTTGGCTATCAGGGCCGCAGCTCAGGAACCGTTGGCTGCAAGTTTGTTCGGCATCAACGTAGCACGGGTCTCACTTATCGTCATGGGCATCGGCTGTGCGCTGGCGGCAATGGCCGGTGGAATAATGGCCCCCGTATACACAATTAACCCTTTCATGGGACGCATCCCGATGATTTACTCTCTACTGGCGATTATCATCGGAGGACTCGGCAGCCTTACTGGAGCCATCGTAGGCGGCATCATATTAGGACTACTTAACAGCGTCATAGCATACTACGTGTCCTACTTGTCAGAGTTCGTGCTATTCGCTCTAGTAATCATCATTCTATTGGTCAGGCCGCAGGGATTATTTGGAGCCCCTATAAAATGATAACTTACATAGATTATAAGACTTTAATACCAAAAACAGTAATCGGGGTGCTGATTGCCCTGTTCGTTATCCTCCCCATTTTCACCACTAATATAGCAACTTTGTCTATATTTATATCAAGCGGCATGTGGGCGATTGCTGTCATGGGTTTCACGCTGGTACTGAAAACCGGTCAATTCAGCATGGGTCAGGCGGCGTTCATGGCGTTGGGCGCTTATACATCGGCTATATTGACCGTCAATCTAGGTTTGCCGTTCTGGCCTAGTTTTTTACTGGCTGGCATTATATCGGGAATTATTGCACTTTTAATAGGCTTAGTTGTATTAAAGGTGGGGGGCATATATTTCTCAATTATCACGCTTGCCTTTGGTGAGCTAGTGAGAATTTTTGCTCAACAGATGGAAAGTATTACCCGTGGCGCCAGAGGGATAATACCACCTCTACCACCTACTGTATCCCTAGCAGGTTTCGAGATAAACTTCGCCGCTAGCCCGCTGCCGTATTATTACTTCATGATACTTCTTGTAACCATAACGTCGCTCGTCTTTTGGCAAATAGACCGTAGCCGTCTCGGACGCACATTCGCCAGCTTAGCGCTTAATCAGACACTTGCTGAACATCAAGGTATACATCTTATGAAATACAGGGTGATAGCTTTTACTGTAGCAGGCGTGTTCACCGGATTTGCCGGCGCCTTTTACGCCAATTTTTTATCAATAATAACTCCACTCATGTTTGGGTTATGGCAATCCATACAGATAGTGATGATGAGTGTAGTGGGCGGCATCAGTTCCATCGTAGGTGGTGCATTAATCGGCGCCACCGTGCTGTATACTCTGGGTATCTATCTATCCCGTCTACCAATATATAATATTCAATATGTGTTGTTCGGCGCCGTTGTTGTGCTGGTGCTGCTATTCCTACCCAAGGGTACCGGACTGGTCGACCTGTGGGGAAAGTTCTGGCGCAAGGTATTTAGAGAACCGGAGGAATATGAAATACCCGAAGAAACCGAAATGGCTGTGGAATAAATCGAGAAATTAAAAATAAATGCCGTTACTAGAGCTAAATGGTATAACAAAATTATTCGGCAGGCTGGCTGCTCTTGAAGATATCGACCTCAATGTGGATGAGGGCGAGGTGCTGGGTATTGTGGGTCCTAATGGTTCCGGCAAGACCACTCTTATTAACGTTGTCTCGGGATATTGCCGTCCTACTCGAGGAACGATTTCTTTCAATGGCGAGAAAATATCGGGGTTGAGGCCCGACCAGATAGCTACCAGAGGTATAGTCAGGACTTTCCAGTCTAATGTGTTGTTCGAGGGAGCCACGGTACTGGAAAGCATGTTAATAGGCTCATTGCTGCACTATAAAACGAAGGACTGGCAAGCCTTTTTGGAAACCAAGGCTTATAAGGAAGACGACGAAGAAGTTGTAGGCAGAATAATAGAGCTATTGAAGACATTCAATATATTTAACGACATATTTTTACCGGCGGCAGGGCTCTCACACGGCTATCAAAGGATGCTGGGCATAACGTTGGCACTTATAGCAAATCCCAAAGTGCTGCTTCTCGATGAGCCCACCACCGGCATGAACCACGAAGAAGCTATGTTCGTAGTTGAGAATATCAAAAAAATCGGTGAGCAGGGCGTTACCGTGATATTGATAGAACATAATATGAAAGTGATTCTAAACATAGCAACCAGAGTGGTCGTACTCAACTTCGGCAACAAAATCGCCGACGGCAAGCCCGAGACAGTGATGAATAAACCGGAGGTCATCGAAGCCTACCTGGGCACGGAGACAATATAGAAGATGCTTGAGCTCAAGAACGTCTGTATTTACTATAAAAAACATGTCGCAGTCAGGAATTTGTCTTTGTCAGTAAATCAAGGAGATATTGTCACCATTTTGGGTGCTAACGGAGCCGGCAAAACATCTACACTCAATGCTATCAGTGGCGTCATAAAACTAAGAAAGAAACGTGGGGAAGAGGGATTGAGTGGAGAGATTTACTTTAAGGGAAAGAAAATATCCGGCCAGTCGGTTGCATATATAGCATCTTTGGGCATCATCCAGGTACCTGAAGGCAGAAGGATTTTCCCGCTCCTAACAGTAAAGGAGAATTTACAGGTGGGCGCTTACTTGCGCAAAGATCACGACCAGGTTCACAAGTCTACCGAAAAGGTATTCGCCCTTTTCCCCGACCTCGCGGGCAGGCTCAACGCCAAGGGTCGTGAGTTAAGCGGTGGGCAGCAGCAGATGCTGGCCATTGCACGCGGGCTTATGGCACAGCCCGAAGTGCTATTATTTGACGAGCCTTCTCTGGGGCTTAGTCCCTTGCTGCGCCAGCAGCTGGCTGAAAAAATTAAGGAAATCAACAGTGAGGGAACGACGGTTGTGCTGGTGGAACAGAATGCCCGCCTCGGCCTCATGCTGGCATCTTATGGCTATGTCTTAGAAAATGGTAAGCTCGCACTGGAGGGTAAGACCGCCGCCTTGCTTAACAACAATGATGTAAAAAAAGCATATCTTGGAGTTTAGATTTTAAGTAATAATCCACAGGGCAAAATTCAAATCCGCATTTAAACTTACAAAAAATAAGAGGGAGCATTACATGAAAGAATATGTATGGTTTAGAAGCTATGATCCGGGTGTGCCGTATACGCTACGGCCTTATCCCCGCATAACTGTGCTTGATATTCTGACCGATTACCTGAAGCAAAGGCCAGAGTTTCCATTGGCCATTTTCCAAGATCGAGAGATATCTTACAGCGAGGTAGAAGACCATAGCAATGCTCTGGCAAACGCCCTTATTGCCAGCGGTGTCAAGAAAGGTGACAGGGTTATATGCCTTTTTCTTAACTGCCCACAGAGTTATATTGCATTCTTCGCCATTTGGAAAGCCGGCGCCATCGCCATACCACTCAATCCGTTTTATACGCCGTTCGAGCTGGAGCGCTCGATAAATGATGTCGAGGCACATGTGGCCATAGTTGGTTCAACATATTACGAGACAGTCAAATCATTTCAGCCTCGAACTACGCTAAAACTCATTATTGCTTCAGACCTGGATACTTATGCCAAATCACCTATCAAGGAAGAAAGCGATTCAGTCAGGCTAGAAAAGGGAGACCTGTGGTGGACAGACCTGATTAGTAAATTTAAGGGATCGAGGCCACACATAAAGATTAGTACGTCGGACACAGCCCTTATACTTTTCAGCGGCGGTACCACCGGGGCACCAAAAGGTGTAATGTGCAGCCACCACTCCATTATCATCACCGCGATTGCTCATAGAGCCTGGTATAAATCGATTATAAGAGAATGGCAAGACAGAGCGCTAATACCGCTGCCGCTTTTCCACTCCTTCGGTGTCTACGTTTCACTCGGTTCGTATCTTCTGGCACATGCTTCCCAGGTGCTGATTCAGAATCCCAGAGATATTAAGAATATCGTTGATACCATAAAGGACTATCAGGTAGCCGCCATGTCTGCTACGCCAACCACACTGGTCGCCATATTGAACTATCCCGACCTGCAGCCCGATGACCTAAAGTCGCTAAGCCGCGTGGGATCCGGTGCGGCACCTCTCATGGCAGAGACCAAGCATCGGTTCGAAAAACTTATGAGCGGTCCTATAGTAGAGGGATACGGCTTGACCGAATCGGGAATAGTCGGTGCCAACTTCACGGTCAAAGGCAAATGGAAGCAGGGCTCCGTCGGCATACCGCTACCGGACGTTATCATCCGCATAATGGATATCGATACCGGCACTAGAGAACTGAGTCAGGGAGACATAGGTGAAATCACCATAAAGGCACCGCAATTAATGCAAGGCTACTGGAGGCGTCCGCAAGAGACGGCCGAGATGTTGCGGAATGGCTGGCTGTATACAGGTGATATAGGCTACATGGATGAAGAGGGATATCTCTTTATCACATCTCGGAAAAAAGACCTGATAAAGTGCGGAGGTTTCCAGGTCTGGCCTCGCGAAATTGAAGAGATACTCATGACTCATCCGGCAATAAAGGAGGTATGCGTTGGAGGAATCCCAGACGCCCGACAGGTGGAGGCGGTGAAGGCATGGGTAGTGCTAAAGTCTGAGTGTCGAACCACACCGGAAGAGCTACAAAAGTTCTGCAGGGAAAAACTCACGGGTTACAAGATTCCGAGGTTCATAGAATTCCGTACCGAACTGCCCAAAACAATGGTGGGCAAGGTCTTGCGCAGAATATTGCAGGACGAAGAGAAGACTAAATAAAACGCCAACTCCGCTTACTCGTGTTCCGGTTTAAACTGCCTACACGGGCAGAGTTTTTCCGAATCAGCTGGCGCCTCCGCCAGCCGTGCATCCGAAACAATGAGAGCCAAAACGGATCTTGCGGTTGATGAGGACATCGAAATCAAAATCGAAAACGGTTAGTGGTTCCGGATTGGCAATCTGCAGTCCCAGCATCTGGTTAAAGTCGCAGTCATAAATACTGCCTTCGTAACCTACGCTGATAACCGAGCGGCAAGCGACTTCCTTCGCAGCTTCCGGGTCGAATTTTATCACCAGGTTCTTCATGTATTCATCATATGTTCCTGATTTCTCAAGCTGCGTCCGGTACCGGTTTACAGGCATATTCGTTACCACGTAAAGCTTATTGAAGACGAGCCCGTATTGTAATAGTTCTATTTTGAATTTGTCCTCTATTTCCCCACGCTGTTTCGGAGACACCGGCCCGTCGGCATTATAGACGAGGTTAAGTATAAGACCTGTTTCTTCTTTGCCGTATCCAGCCTTATTAAGCATACGGATTCCTTCAATGCTTTTGTTGAACACGCCGGCACCCCGCACACTATCCGTTCGCTTCAATTCATAATGTGGCAGTGAAGCCAGTATCTCAACCCGATTATGGGCAAAAAATACGGGCAGGTATTCTTTGCTTTCGCCATTATACGGATTGCCATCAAATATGATCGTAATATTATGTCGACTTACCACATGTTTGTTTAGCTTTCCGGCCTCGGTGACAAAATATTCATAGTATGGATTGAGTTCAGGAGCCCCACCGGTCAAATCCAGATTCTTAATCTGCTTGTATCGTTCCAATATTTCAAGGCAGCGATCGACCGTCTTCCTCTCCATCTGTTCTGTTCTTTTAGGCGAAGCATCGACGTGGCAGTGTCGGCAAGCCTGATTACACATACGAGTAATATTGACCCAAAGAGTCTCGATGGATGTCGGGTAGACATTCAATTCATGCTTGGCAAGGACACTATAAAAATCGTAGTTCTTGTCTTCAGTCATTGTGCTGAACACAGGTGAAATCCTCAAACTAATTATACGTTCATATTTCTAATAAAGTCCAAAAGAGTGGGCTTCTTATCCCCTTTAATCGCCACCCATCTCCTGAGATCTATTTCCGTGTCGATATCGATAAGGACTGGAAGTTGCTCGACAGTTATTCCGTTTTTTCTTATTGCCGCCAGTGTTTGCTGAAAAACTTTGTCGGTACCCCAGGAAATGTCTTGAAAAAGCTCCTCGTGTAGTTCCTTCATTCCAATCATATAGTAGCCTCCATCATAGCAGGGGCCGATAACTACATCGCTTTTATCCAGACTGCTAAAAGCCTCTTCAATAATACCAGTGGTCAAATCAGGTACGTCACTGGCAACAACAATCGCCTTTTGTGCTCCGTTCTCAAAGACCCGGTTAAAAGCATTACATAGTCGCTGGCCTAAACTTTCGCCTTCCTGCACATAAATCTTAAACCCGTGATGAACAGCATAGTCCGTTTTGTATCCGCCAACTGGTTCGGCAACGAAAATATACTTCCCTACTTCCGGTGATAACCGACTAACCTCACTGATTGTGGCTTCAGTGCACAAGCGATAAAATTCAGCAGCTTTTTCATTTCCCAGCGTCCTGGCCAAACGAGTCTTTACTTTCCCCTGCAGGGGTGCTCGTACAAATATGATCACCTTACTAGACATGTTATTGCTTAGTATATAATGAGCTTTTTATATCGTAATTATAGCATCTGCGCGTGTTTTGCCTGTTTCTCATTTTACCTGCGAAAATGGGAAATATATAATGAGGTATGAATATGCCGGAAATAGTCGTCGTCATCCCTGCCCTGAATGAAGAAAGTGCTATCAGCAACGTACTGGCCCACATTCCCCGCGATGTTGCTGCCGAAATCGTGGTGGTCGACAATAATTCATCCGATGCTACGGCCAAAATCGCGCACAAGTTCGGTGCTACGGTTGTCAGCGAGACCAGACAAGGATACGGATATGCTTGCCTGAAAGGCATAGAATACATTATGTCAAGATGCCCTAAAGCAGACATCGTTGTTTTTCTAGACGCCGACTACTCGGATTATCCCGAGGAAATAACTGAGCTAATAAAGCCGATTATCGAGCAAAACTATGACATGGTGTTGGGTTCGCGTTTACTGGGCAGGTATGATAAAGGCGCTATGCCCTGGCACCAAATCCTGGGAAATCGACTATCAACCGCCTTTATCAATGCCCTGTATAACGTCAATTACACCGATCTCGGCCCTTTTCGGGCGATTAAATTCGATAAGCTGCTCGACCTGCATATGACAGAAAAAAGGTACGGCTGGACGGCTGAGATGCAGGCTAAGGCAGCCAAGCAAAGGCTCCGCTGTTTGGAAGTACCAGTCTCGTATCGAGCCAGAATCGGGACTTCCAAAATATCAGGCACCGTAAAAGGCACGCTTTGCGCCGGCTACAGCATATTGGCGACTCTGCTTAAAAACCGATGGGCCTATGATTGATGTTTTTTTAAATTCAATAATTATTGTAACCCTGGTGGTATACGGGCTGTCGCTTTTATTTATTTTCGGCTACAGTCTGGCCCAAGCCCATCTTGTTCATCTGTATTTAGCTGACAAACGGCGCAAAAACGGCTCGGGAAATGAGACGAACCCGCAAATTGCGCCAGCCAAATATCCAACGGTTACCGTCCAGCTGCCCGTTTATAATGAATTGTATGTTGTGGAAAGAATCATCGACGCTGTTGCCGCCTTTAATTATCCGAGGGATAAATTCGAAATACAGGTGCTGGATGATTCAACCGACGAAACGGTGGCTCTCACCCAAGCAAAGGTCACAGACATTAAAGCCAGGGGAATTAATATCCGGCACATCCGTCGGGGGACAAGAGACGGCTTTAAGGCAGGTGCGCTTGCCTACGGGCTCCGGAAAGCAAAAGGCGAATTCGTCGCCATTTTTGATGCTGACTTTATACCCCCACCCGATTTTCTTTTGAAGACGCTTCCCTATTTTTGCGATGCCAAGCTCGGCCTGGTCCAAACAAAATGGGAGCATGTCAACAAGGAATACTCCCTACTGACGAGTCTTCAGGCTTTCGGGCTTGACGCTCACTTTACAGTAGAACAGCGCGGGCGTAATGCAGGCGGACATTTCATGAACTTCAACGGTACCGCCGGTGTATGGCGGCGAAGTTGCATTATAGATGCCGGGAACTGGCAGTCCGACACACTCACCGAAGACCTTGATTTGAGTTACCGGGCACAACTAAGAGGATGGAGGTTCCTTTATCTTGAAGAGGTCGGAAGCCCTGCCGAACTGCCGGTTACTATGAACGCTTTGAAAACCCAGCAGTTTCGCTGGACTAAAGGAGCTGCCGAGTGCGTCAAAAAAAACCTGCCATCAGTACTTAGTTCCAAACAAACGTCAGGTATGACCAAGCTCCACTCTATCTTCCACCTTATGAACTGCACGGTATTCATCTGCATTTTTCTCGCAGCCGTTCTCAGTATTCCACTTCTATTCATTAAAAGCAGCCATCCTCAATACGCCAGGGTATTCCTGTTTGCTTTGTTTTCACCATTTAGCCTGTTCCTGCTCAGCTATTTTTATTGGGTAGCAGCTACGCAAAGGCCGGGAGTCTCATTCCCCTATTTCCTAGGCAAGTTCATGCTGTTCCTGTCGGTATCAATGGGTCTCTCGCTCCATAATACCATTGCCTTATGCGAAGGCTATGCAGGAAAAAGAATCCCGTTCATTCGAACTCCGAAGTTCAACATTACGAGCAACAAAGATGCTTGGCGGACTAATAAGTATCTGGTTAACGACATTAACGGCACCACTGTACTTGAAGCATTGCTGGCTGCCTACTTTTTTATGGGCATTTACCTATCTATATACTTTCAAAACTACGGGCTACTTCCTTTCTATATTATGTTGACCTTAGGGTTTGGATATATTTCATACTATTCAATAGAGCAGGCGGCATTAACGACAAAGCAAGTCAATGCATAGGCAAAAAGCCATCCCGTTAATAGTATTTACACTGTTATCTTTGGCAGCTTACATCTGGATTGGCTACGGCACCCCAAGAAGCGATTTCAGCCAGCTTACTATACTGTTCGGTTTCCTATCCACATTTTACATACTTGCCCTGTATCGAAAAGTTTTTAACATCGGATTCCCGCTTATACTGGGAAGCGCTATGCTGCTGCGACTTTCCTTGATGTTTATGACACCTAACCTTACAGACGATTATTTCCGGTTTATTTGGGACGGGCTTTTATTTACGCACGGCTACAATCCTTATCTGCTCATACCTTCTGAATTCATCCATAGCTCACACGCGGTAGCTGGCCTAACCGATAGCCTTTACGCTGGTCTAAATTCAGCTAGCTACTACACAGTCTATCCTCCAGTATGCGAGTTCATCTTCGGGCTCAGCACCAAACTCGCTGGCGGCAATATTCTGAGTAATATTGTTATTATCAGGCTTATCATACTTCTGGCAGAGTTGGGCGTTATTAGCCTACTGTACAAACTAATCTCCAGATTAAACCTGTCGCCCTACCTGATCGCCATATACGCTTTTAACCCGCTGGTAATTCTCGAGCTAACCGGAAACCTGCACCTTGAAGCTGTAATGCTGCTGTTTTTGGTAGTGGCTATATATCTACTCATTAGTAAAAAGCATCTCCTGGCCGGCGTAAGCTTCGGCCTGGCGGTCGGCGTCAAGTTGGTGCCTCTCATTTTTTTGCCCCTGCTGATCAAGAGACTGGGGTTGGCAAAAAGCATTACTTTTTACGCTATTGTAGGAGTGACGCTCGCAGTCCTGTTTCTGCCTTTCTATAATGCCAACCTGATTCCTGATTTTTTCTCCAGCCTTCGTCTTTACTTTCAAACATTCGAGTTCAATGCCAGTCTGTATTACGTATTACGCTGGGCTGGCTACCAGTTAACGGGTTACAACATTATCGCTACCCTAGGGATTGCCCTGGCCGTTATCACATTCCTGATAGTTGTCACTATTGCTGCCACAGAAAAAAAAGTTACCTGGTTATCATTGTTTCAAAGTATGCTTTTCTGCCTGAGCGCGTATTTTTTATTAGCTACTACCGTACATCCCTGGTACATCACATCGTTAGTGCTGATATCTCTATTCACGAGCTACAAGTATCCCATCTTATGGTCAATCTTTATAATACTGAGCTACGCGGCTTATCGGACGGCGCCCTATTCCGAAAATCTCTGGTTAGTTGGAGTAGAATATGTGATAGTATTAGGCTATATGGGGTATGAGCTTTTCAGAAATATGTCGGGTCGAAACACGAGACACGCCATCGAATGAATATCCATGCTTCATTAATACGGCAATTCGAGTAAAGTGGGAGTGATGTAATGACACGAATCTCAAAATCTAAAAATGTTCTAATCTTCAAGGTTTTGCCAGCGTTACTGGTCTTGTTGTTTAGTGCATCCGGTATCTTAAGCTGTGCTTTGGGGAAACTACCGCCGGAGATGGTCAAATACAGCGACAAATGGCCTTCAGCCAATAGAGATTATGGCAATACCCGAACAACTCAAGATACCATGATCGATTCGCACAATGTAAATACTCTGCGTGTTGCCTGGACATTTGCGCTCACCGGATTTAGTGAATGGGGGGCGGCCGCAACAAACCCCATCATATTGGACGATACCGTATATTTCCAGGATTTAAAGAGCAATGTTTTCGCCATAGATTTAACTACGGGCAAACAGCTGTGGGAAAAGGAGTATAACCTCGATAGTTTTGGGCCAAACGGGCCGGCTGTAGGCTGGGATAAACTATTCGTGACCAAGGGCCACTATGAAGTCGCTGCTTTAAATTTAAAAAACGGGCAGGAATTATGGTCGACAAAGTTATCTGATAAGTCTTACGTGGGCATCGATATCCAGCTAATCGCATACAACAATCTGGTCTACGTGTCCACGGTCCCCGGCTCAACCAATACCGATTTTCTCACCGCCGGAGGCTATGGTGTGATATATGCTCTGAATCAAAACACAGGCGACGTTGTTTGGAGTTTTGACACGGTGGATTCTCCCTCTTTATGGGGCAATTCTTCGGTAAATAGCGGTGGTGGAACCTGGTATCCGCCGGCTATCGATATTGATACGGGAATTACCTATTGGGGGACAGGAAATCCGGGACCCGTTCCGGGTACCAAGGAATCGCCCAGCGGTTCCAGCCGTCCGGGACCAAACCTTTACACAGATAGTATGCTGGCCCTGAATTCAAGTACCGGCAAACTGCTGTGGTATAAGCAGGTCAAACCACATGATTTGTTCGACCTGGATTTCCAGTCTTCGCCGATACTGACAACAGCATTAATTAATGACACGCCCACCAAAATTGTAATAGGCTCGGGAAAGATGGGCGAGGTCTATGCCTTCGACCGCAAGAACGGTGAAATATACTGGCAAACACCGGTTGGACAGCACCAGAACGACGATTTAATCGAACTCCCTACGGGCACCACCACAGTATTGCCTGGCCCTGATGGCGGCGTACTGACGCCCATGGCATGCGATGGCACTGCCCTTTACGTTCCTGTGGTTAATCACGCCGGCGACTACACGCCGGCTGAATTCGTTGAATCGACATACAATGAAAGCGCGGGCACGGGAGAAATGGCGGTACTCGACACTTCTACGGGTAAACCGCTCTGGAGCAAAAGCTTCGGCTCCATTGTTATCGGCGGTGCTACCGTGGTTAACGACCTGGTTTTTACCTCGACTTTAGACGGTAAGATATATGCTTTAGATAAAAGAACCGGCGACGAGGTCTGGAGCTATCAGGCACCGGGAGGTATAAATGGCTGGCCTGCCGTATCGGGAGACTTCATAATTTTCCCCATCGGCTTAGGTCCCAATGCCCGGTTGATTGCTTTCAAAAGATAGAATGCCGGCCACCTCTACTGCCAGCTACCGGTGTTCAAATCAATGGTGACGTTATTATCAGGCGGCGGCAAATCGTGCCACAATCCGGTAACGAGGCCTTTGCGGAAATTGACCACAACCCATCCCGGTATACTTAATCCACTGGTCTGAATCGCCTCCTGTCCCACGGGGAGATTCTCATCACCGGCATAATGAGCCAGGAAGGCTTGAGCTACCTGTCCGGCCAGATTTTCGGCTTCTGTCTGATTAACCTTATATCCCATTATGGTCTGGACGGCGATGCCCTCTATTCCACTCTGTACGTATGCCCGGGCAAACTCCTGAAAATCATTCGGATGTGAAGGTATTGATTCGATATGTTCGGTCTCTATGGCAGCTTGTTGAGAAGAATTCATAGTTACTATGCGATATGGGGAGGGATATGTTACAAGGGCGCCCGTTTCAATATCAAAAACGAATTTGTCCGGCTCCATCCAGCGAGCCTCGGTAATGTCCTGAGCATGGTAATGTCCAGTAAAAACGAGGCGTGCGTTATACGTGGCAAAAAGTTTAGAAATCGCAGGATAATCGTCAAGCAGATAATCACCGAAGTTCTTTTCCTGGCCGACGTAATGTTCGACTACACCATGATGGACCATTACAATAACCGCCTTTTTCTCAAGTGCGGCCTTCTCCAGCATATCTTCAATCCAGTCCATAGTCGCTACACTGAATTTCCCGTCGGTGATAGGTGCTTCGTTCTCTACGTTTTCGTTATAGCGGCAGCCGTCGAGCGCCAGCAGCCAAAGACCAGGCTGCGGTTCTACCACATAACTGAGCGAAGCCGTATCCCGGTAAATTGCTTCTTTGTAGCCGAAATCGCCGTACATCTCAACAAATTCCGCCGGCGTTACATTCGGCACACGTTCGACGGTATCTCCAATGTACTTCACCGAGGCGCCATTGTTAATATCGTGATTGCCCGGAATCACATATACCTGCTTTCCGCTGGCTTCCAGTTGCTCCAGATAATTTACAACGAGCTCGTGCGAACTGCGTTCACCGTCTTTGGTCATATCGCCCGGAAGCAGAACGAAGCTGGCATTTTCATTCTCAATGCTATCTATTGCGGCCTCCATGATTTCAGTGCTTTCCGCCAACATTTTCCTATCTTCTGCGAGGTAGCTTTCAAACGCATCTCCACTGGTACCTAATGAAGGGTCGTAAACATGCGGGTCACTGAAAACAATAAATCTGGTTTCAGGGTAGACAGGGGGCGTTCCCAGCATGGCTTCAAGTGATGGATTAGACTCGTATTTGAATGTATGCGCCTGGTTCGACGTACAGGTGACCAAACTAAGAAGCATAAAAACACAAAACGTTATTTGCAGTATCTTTAATAACATCTTCATTTCCCTTCTCTTATATCCAGATTGAGGGCGATACATCGGATTTTGACCCGAAGTTTAGATAACAGTATCTTAACATCCTCGACTGCCTGCAGCAAGAATTTGGATAAACGACTAAAATAGCCGCGGCTCAACAGCCTATCTAATTTGCAGGAAACTTAAAAATATTTAACGGCTTGCACACTTCATCTGAGCCTAGTTGAGAATATCGTTTTTAGCCGGCAAAAAATGGCGAATACTATCGTTCTTTCGGATCCACGAGTGAAAAATACCAGCATTAATGATAATATTAATCAAGCAAAACCTTGGATTTTCCATAAAATTCAATGAATCCATATAACTACCCTGACATCAAGCCTGCTTTCGACCTGCAATTGAGCCAGACGACCCGCAGTTGGCTTCGTTATTCAGTTAAATTCCCGGTGGCCAAACCAACCGGGTACAGGAAAAATAATGTTGCTTACGGCGAATATTATCAGCCTCGTAACGGGTCCAGCTGGCCGTTAGCGATTCTTGTTCATGGATGGGGCGACCGCAGTTTAATTCCCTGCCGGATGCTGGCCAGAGACCTGTCCAGGAAAGGCATAGCCAGTTTCGTGCTGTATCTCGTATTTCATCAAAGACGTATGCCAGAGGTAGTCAAGAAAAGACTGCCCAACCTGACCCCCGAAGAATGGTTTGAAGGTTACCAGACTTCTGTAATTGATATTCGTCAAATAATAGACTGGGCTGATGGTAACGAGGATATAAATAAAGACCAAATTGCGGTCATCGGCATAAGTCTGGGAGGCATTGTCTCGGCGATATCGATGGGAGTTGATAAACGGATAGGTGCCGGCATTATTCTTGTAGCTGGAGGTAACTATCAAGGCCGCGCCTGGCTCAGCAGGACCGAGCCTGGGCATAGCGAAGCCGAATACGCACAGGCTGAAATCCTTTATACTCATTATCTGAATGAAGTTGCGGAAAGAGGGGTAGCTAACGTACCCCCGCCAAAGAAGAGCTACCTGACCGACCCGCTGACTTTTGCTAACCAACTCCGCGAGCGTGCGGTCCTTATGCTTAACGCAAAGTGGGACGAGAGGATTCCAAAACAAAGCACCGTAGATCTCTGGAAAGCTTCAGGCAATCCTGAAATTAAATGGTATCCGGGAACGCATTCCTCTATCTGGCTGCTGTACCCCCTGCTACTCAAGCAAATTATCAATTTCTTGAGCTCGGTTTTCAGCTTATAGCTTCAGTGCCATCTTTAGAGTCGTTACCGGCCACTTACCATTTTACAATAACCCGAAAGAGTAAGGAGAAAATGATGAAAATTCTAGCAATTGTCGGCAGCCCCAGGCCAAAAGGCAACACCAGCTATCTGGTTGACCGTGCGCTCGAAGCGGCAGCAGCCCATGGTATCGAGACAGAGAAGATCATTCTGACCCAATACAAAGTAAACCCCTGCCAGGGCCATGACAATTGCTCTTCTTTTCCTTCTTGTAAACAGGATGATGACGTTCCCTGGATACTGAATAAATTTTGTGGCGCAGACGGAATAATCCTGGGCAGTCCCGTGTATTACTACAACATGACGGCGCAGATGAAGGCCTTCGTTGACCGCAACTATTTTCTATACAGGCACAATATTTCGCCCCGCATGGCCTGTGCCGGTTTGATTGTCATCGGCGGCAGTGCCGGCCTGGAACATACGGTCAGAGCATTAAGGCGGTTCGTGAAATTGTCCGCAAATATCCCGGATGACAGGATAGTTATACTTTCAGGCTGCGCCAGCAGGTCGGGAGAAGTGAAAAACGACGCAGTACTGGTTGAAAAGGCACGAAAGTTTGGCAGTCGGATGGCTGAAATAATGACTTCGACACGCTAGTCTAGGGTGTTTCAAATTACTTTAGATTAGATCTAATGGTTGGCTTAAGTGTACAATAGACAGAACTTTTAGCCTTACCTTCACCCCCTCTTCAAATAACGGCAACATAACACAATACAGGCTTTCGTTTAATAGGGGCAACTGTAATTTAACAGATGGTATCATTATTGGAGACAGGTCACTAGCGTTATATGATAATCTACTCATTAGTATAGAGTTTGGAATTATCGAAATGGTAATGGGATAATCGCCAGTAATCAATATCAAGTTTAATTCCCGATTATGTAACAAAACGCCCAAATGTGACTTTGTTGATCTGCCCCCAATTCTTGTACCACTCTATACGTTATAGCTGTTATATAAGCCTTTTCTGACCACCGACCCCTGCCCGCCTTTTCAGATGGATGAATCACCTGAGTAATTCAGTGCTGCGAATCTGAAGCTCGGACGTAGATATGAATGGCGGTTATGGCAAGCGTTGACTAATCAACGCCATAACGACTGGAATCTTGCAGTTTCACTATGGTTACCCCGCCGCCACCCTCTTCCTTGCCTGCTTGCCCAAAGGACTTCACCAGAGGATGTCCCCTGATGAAATCGTGAACTATCTGCCGCACGGTGCCGGTGCCAAAGCCGTGTATGATTCGCACCTCGCTCAAGCCGGAAACAAAAGCATCATTAAGGTAGATGTCGAGTTTCGGCTCTACTTCATCAGCTCGCTTACCCCGAAGGTCAAGCTCGAGTGAACTTCGCTTCTTTTCACTGTTTGTTTTCACCCCCGATGATGGAAATGCTGCCGTAGTCGGCAAAGGTGAAACCTTCTCCACTCCTTCCGACTTCATCTTTAGCTTGATGTCTCCTGCTTGAATCTCAAGCTCACGTCCGTTTACCAGAACTGAAAGGACTACCCCCTCCAGTCCAGTCTCGATGAGTCTTACTCGGTCACCCACTACAATGGCTGAGGTTTCCTCCATAATAGGACGACTTCGCTGAGTTTGCCAGGCGCGGCCTTCCAAGTCTTTGTGTACTCCAGCCAGCACCTTTTTTGCCCGCTCGATATTTGTTTTCGTTTTCGCTTTCTGAATCTCCTTAATAGCCTCACGTATGTTTTTCTCCAGCGAGGCGGCTTCCTGCAGGAGGTTGTCCTTGATTTGGCGCAGCGTATTCCGCTCCTCCACCTTAAGCCTCTGAAGCTCGCTCTTAAGCTCCTCTCTCAATCCATCGATTTTGCTTCTGTCACTTTCCATACTGTTGCGTAGCTCTTCAACCCTTCTCTTTTCATCACCTAGGCCTGAAAGTAGGCTCTCCATCTCCAAGTGCCCTTCAGACATGAATTTTTTGGCGGTAGCGATAATCCCCGGCTCCATACCTAGTTGGGAAGCTATAGACAGGGCATTACTGCCACCGGGTATGCCCATAGTGAGGTGATAAGTGGGTTTCAAAGTAAGCGGGTCAAAATCGAGCGAAGCGTTTTTCATTCCTGCGGTCTGGTGAGCGAAAACTTTGAGTCCGGAATAATGAGTTGTAGCCACGACCAGGTTCCCGTTCGACAAGAAATTCAGCAGTATTGACCGGGCCAGGGCAACTCCTTCAACCGGGTCAGTGCTTGTCCCTAACTCATCCAGCAGCACCAAGCTGTTTCTGGTGGAATCCCGAATTATTCGGACGATATTGCCCATATGCCAGCTAAAAGTAGACAGCATCTGTTCGATGCTCTGCTCATCGCCGATATCGGCAAAAATGCCGTCGAAGACAGGGATGCAACTTTCAGGCGCTGCCGGTATAGGTATACCAGCTTGTGCCATCAAGGTTAGCAGCCCGACGGTCTTCAGAGCTACAGTCTTGCCCCCAGCATTGGGACCACTGATAACGAGGATAGAGAAGTCGTTACCTATCTCGATAGACAGAGGCACTGCTTTTTCCCCAAGTAGAGGGTGACGAGCACCAATCAGATATAGCCTGTTCGTTTTAGTTATTGCATCAGGGTTGTCCTCGTCGGTAGCGGCAATAATGGGTTCGGTGGCATTGACCTTTTCCGCATATCTCGCCTTGGCCAGAGCCAGGTCTATTTCGGCTGCCA
Source organism: uncultured Dehalococcoidales bacterium (assembly GCA_964545945.1). Taxonomy (GTDB): domain Bacteria; phylum Chloroflexota; class Dehalococcoidia; order GIF9; family UBA5629; genus 9FT-COMBO-48-23. Next base: position 2,585 of record CAZJID010000014.1, on the reverse strand, counting down.
GAGCCACATTTCTTGAGATGTCGGCACAGTGGATTCCTACCTGGCTGCTCAAATCACTGAGAATTCTTTGCACTTCCTGCTCCTCAGCCAGCGCCACCTCACGCAGCTGGTTGCCCATCTCTACGGTTGCCAACGGCTCGACAAATACAGTGGCACCGGTATTGGAGATGTCATGTACTATGCCTTTGATCTCCTTCCTCATCTCTGCCTTGACCGGAACAACGTAGCGGTCGTGGCGCATCATAATCAGTGGCTCCTGGAGGAATCTCTGGCTGTGGCGGGATTTGATTATTGAGTCCAGGCGGCCCAAGATCTCTTCGCGTGCCGTTTTGAGCTGCTGCCTCAGGCTCGATAGTTTTTCCGAAGCCGAATCCAGTATCTCGCCTGTCGGTGTCAGGCATCTGCCTATTTCAGATTCCAGGTGAGGCAGGTCTTTAATACCACTGGCAATATCCCATAAAGCGGGCAGCTTATCTTTTAGCTTCCCGATAGCCACGCGAAGAGAACGGATTTCTTGCAGACTGCCTTTAATGCTTACCAGAGTGGACTTGGCCAGGACCTTGCCCCGTCTGGCCATCTCCGCCTCTGCACGGCAATCAACGATGTTGCCGATGGAGGCTCCAGGATTTAAAGCCAGGAATCGTCGAGCTTCGGCTGATTGCGTCAATAGAATGGAGATAAGCTGCGGCTCCTCTAACGGCATTAAACTGAGGGCAAGCTCCTGACTTGCCGAAAAAGAGGTGAAGCTTGCCACAATTTCCCTCACTTTGGGAAATTCCAATAAGTCAAGGCTGGTCTGGTCCACGTAGGCTACTCCTGGCTATAAGTCTATCACTAAACAATTGAATCTGAAAATGGAGATATGCGACGATTTTAGGCAACCCTACTCAAAGTTGATACACAATGTTAGGGAGGGCATACCGTTTGAGTTAGCCTTGTTAAGGTAGCGTTAAAGATACAGTATGCTAAATTGTTTAGTGAGGTAAGGATCAAGGCTATCCGCACCTACTAAACGGATACCTGCGAGCCCCAGCTCGAAGCTCACCTTTTTACTTAACAGTGACGGTGACATTGCGGCTGGTGGCCCCGAAGGCATTGTTGGCGGTTAAATTATAGGTGGTAGTGCTGACCGGTGACAGCACTATCGAACCGCTAAATGGTACAGATCCTATACCGGTGATATAAACCGCCGTAGCATCGGTAACGTACCACTGTATAGTCACTGACTCGCCGGAAGTTATAGTGTCCGGAGTGCTGTGAAATATGTCTATGATGGGCAGATGGTACGTATAGCGATATTGAGGCATGTAAGGATACCCGTAAGGGTAGCCGTAAGGGTTACCTTGAGGATAACCGAACGGCAATAAAGGCAGATGAAAGCTGCCAACGGTAAGGACTGCTGCCTTATCTACACTGCAGCAACTGCTATGCGCAGTCAGAACATAAGTCGTTGTGTAATTGGGAGCAACTGCTTTGGAGCCGACCGGCGGTACCTCGCCTACACCCTGGTCTATGGTAACCGAATCTGCCCCCGTTACGTTCCATTGTAATGTTGCCGACTGCCCGACATCGATAACAGTCGGATCGATGCTGAAAGTGGCAACGACGGGTGGATTAACGGTAAGAACAAGTGATTTGGTTACTGTACCAGAGGCGCCACTGGCTGTAATTGTGTACGTAGTTGTTTCGGTCGGTGCCACCAGTTTCTCCCCGTTCAGAGACACCTTTCCTATGCCCTGGTCAATGGAAACGGAATCGGCTGTGGATACGGACCAGATTAGTGCTGCGGAACTGCCGGAATTGATAACAGCCGGATTAACACTGAAATCAATAACCACGGGTGCCGGGTTGACATTGATGACGACAGACTTAGACACAGTGCCGGCAATACCTCTGGCTTCAAGAGTATATACGGTGGTTATATGCGGTGACACAACCTGGCTCCCGGCAGGTGGTAGAACTCCCAAACCCTGGTCGATGCTTACAGACCTGGTGCCGGATACATTCCAGATTAGAGTCGCTGAGGTTCCATCAGTTATGGTTGCCGGATCAGCATTGAAAGCAACGATAGTAGGCGATATGTTGACACAACCAGCACCGGCAACGAGAAGTAAGAGAAGCAATGCTAACACTCTAAATCTCTTCATAATTATCCCTCCCAGCTTTTAATCACTCTTCATATACTGGCATCAATAAATTTAAAATCTTTGTATATCTCTATTGTAAATCATCATGTGTAGTAAGCGAAAGTCACGCGCGTAGGCCTTGAAAATTAATGGGCACGTTAAAGGATGCAATCGGTCTGTTTGTATCTGCCCATTTCATTCACATGTTGCACAATATGAGTTTTTGTTTAACACAGCAAGCTTGAACAAAACCGAGAATTGTTAATTGGGGATAACTATCAACCAGATTTCGGCATTCCTATCCACCTCGGGGTTTTATTCATATATTTAAGATAGGTATCACCATATTTTTCTAGGCAGAACCGTTCCTCGGCAGGTGTACAGAGAATTGAGAGAATCATAGATACGATTATAAGCAACAAAAAAAGCCAAGAAGCAGAAGCAATGCCAATGCCTATA
>CAZJID010000013.1:0-32126 GCA_964545945.1 uncultured Dehalococcoidales bacterium | reverse complement strand
TTTAGCTGGTAGGCCGTACAGGATTCGAACCTGTGACACCCTGATTAAAAGTCAGGTGCTCTGCCAGCTGAGCTAACGGCCCGTAAACGTTCATAATATTATATAGTTGCCGGTACGGATATTCAAACAGTGCTTGCCAGCCAGGTATGTTGGTCAAGTAGCAAAAGTTTGCGATGTAGCTTGCCCAAGAACATAAAATAGTATAAGTGTTCTACGAACACATGTAATATATAAGGAATATAAATGTAATGGTGCAGCCTATTGACTTTTAATGGATTAACCATGTAATATCGGACTTACTAATAACAATAATGCTGAAAGGGGGCGAAATGGCTGGAAGCGTATACAAACTAATCACATTAGTGGGGACTAGCCCCGAATCCTGGGAGAAGGCAGCCGCATCAGCCGTACAGATGGCTGCAAAGAGCCTGAGGGACCTTAGAATTGCAGAGATCGAAGAGTTCGACCTGCAGATTGAAAACGGCAAGATTACAAACTACCGGGCCAAGGTGCGCGTTTCCTTCAAATACGAAGGCAAAGAAAAATAATCACAGCCATCACATAATCGCCTAGCCTGAACTGAGACGGACAGCGGTGCAATCCAAAGGGTTGGCTTAGAAGGGGAGTGCATATATCCAGATGGGAATACGTAGAACGCATCCCTGAATAGCTGCTTTTCGATTGTAATCTTTAATTTTATGATTTCGCTGGCACTAAGATTCTGTGATTTGGGTTAGCCATCTATTTCTTGGCCGATTTCCTTTTGGCTTTAGCCTTCATTGGTTTACCGCAGCAGATGATGTCACAGACATCAACACAACCGCAAGTCTCATCCACCGATACTACTAACCCGCATACAGCACATTCATAAGAATCACCTTTTTTTGTTTTGCCGGCCTGTGCTCTTTTCTTCGTTGAAGTTTTTTTAGCCGGAGCTGCCTTCTTTACTGCCATGTCAGTCCTCCTATGCTTACTAATTTCATAATATACCGTTTGCTAAATAAGCTCAATAGCAAAATGTATGATATTTGTAATATCTTGTTAGCTAATTTTATGACTATTCAAGTTGCGGAGTGGTAAAAAAATCTCGTAGACGATGAATAAGAAGAACAGCGCTGGCATACGTTCTACGATAACTCGCTCCCGTTCCGCGATGATCACGCTTGGCCTGGCTTTGATTATCGGTGCATTGGCAGGATTGGGCGCGGTCGCCTTCCGTCTGATGATAAGCGGCATACAGTCTATATTCTTTGGTGGCGGCGCCAAGTTACTGTCATTTTTGGGAGACTACTATGTCATTATCATACCGGTAGCCGGTGCTCTGATTTTCGGTCCCATAATCTATTTTTTTGCTCGCGAGGCCAAAGGAAACGGCATACCGGAAGTTATGAAAGCGATGGCTGAGGACGGCGGCCGAATACGCCCCGTCGTTTCAGTAGTTAAAGCTGTGGCATCGTCGCTATGTATCGGTAGTGGCGGGTCTGCGGGGCGTGAAGGACCTATAGTGCAGATCGGGGCCTCATTTGGCTCAACTATCGGGCAGCTGTTAAGACTATCCGATGAACGTTTGCGGACGCTGGCAGCCTGCGGAGCAGCCGGAGGAATTGCGGCCACGTTCAACGCACCCATAGCTGGTGCCTTGTTTGCACTTGAAATAATCCTGCGTAAGGTGGTTACGCCTATTTTTGCCTATGTTTTTCTCAGCGCCGTTACAGCCAACTATGTGGCATCCTTTTTCATAAAGGAAAAACTAGTCTTCCCGGTTGCGCCTTTTCAGATTTTCAATCCACTGGAGATAGTCCTTTATGCGGTAGTCGGAGTTATCTCAGCTCTGGTGGCTGTGGCACTTATACGAGCTATATACGGCTGTGAAGACCTGTTCGATTTCGTTAAGATGCCGGAATATCTTAAACCGGCACTGGGAGGTATCGCTATCGGCTTAATCGGCCTGTACAATTTCAATTTGTTCGGACTGGGGTACGGAGAGATTAACAGTGTTCTTACCGGCGCCTTTCCGATAACCTTCCTGCTATCGATGTTTGCCTTAAAGTTAGCGGCGACATCGTTCACACTGGGCAGTGGAGGCAGCGGCGGCATATTTTCGCCCAGTCTGTTCATCGGCGCTATGCTGGGCGTAGCTCTGGGTACTGCGTTTCAGAATATCGTGCCGTTTACTATCGGAGCGCCCGGTGCTTACGGGATTGTAGCCATGGCGGCTGTCTTTAGCGCGGCCACGCGGGCACCATTCACGGCTGTGATAATGACACTTGAGATTACCGGAGATTATGCGATCATCCTCCCTGTAATGGCGGCAGTAAGCATAAGTACCGCGATTTCTGCCGTACTGACACGTGGCACCATTTACACTACCAAGCTGCTAAGAGAAGGAGTAGATATTAATCAGGAATACCAGACCGGGTTATAGCATTCGTATCGGGCTTCAAAGTAAACAAAGAGTAAATCATTTCAAATGTCATAAAACTGTTATATATTTCCTTGGGATTTTATGACTATTAAACCAGTCAAATCGTATGATAAGAATAGGTAGAAATAATCGGTTTACTGTCTCTCCTGCAATTTAATAGAGACAGTCTTATGCCGTGAAAAACCGGCAAATTCATAAATCAGTGGCGTTTGGAAATTTATGTATATGATTTAGGGGAGAGCAAACAATAAAGGAGGAGGGAATGAAAAGGATAGCAATCAACGGACTGGGGCGTATCGGACGCATGGTGCTCAGGCATTACATGGATGCACAGCCCAAAGAAGTGGAACTCGTTGCCGCCAATGATCTGGTGCCAACAGATAACCTGGCTTACCTGATTAAATATGATTCAGTCCACGGCAGAGCTTCTTTCCCGGTCGAGGCAACCCAACATGCTATAAAGATGGGTAGTATTTCATTAGATGTCTACGCGGAGAAGGACCCCGCACAACTACCGTGGAGGAAACTTGGTGTCGATGCAGTCATTGAATCAACAGGGTTCTTCACCAAAAGAGAGCTCGCAGCCAAGCATCTTGAGGCAGGTGCCAGGCGAGTTATTATCAGTGCACCATCACCTGACGCCGATTTTACCGTGATTCTCGGTGTTAACGAAGATAAGTTTGACCCGAATAAGCACAAGGTTATCTCCAATGCGTCGTGCACGACGAACTCGCTGGTGCCTCCGCTCAAAGTACTACTGGACAATTTTGGCATCGAGCGGGCGCTGGTTACGACAGTGCACGCTTATACTGCGACCCAGGGGCTGGTGGACAAGCCTTCAAAAAAGTGGAGCCGGGGTCGATCGGCTGCTGTGTCTCTGGTTCCCACAACAACCGGCTCTGATGTTGCCACTACCATGGTGCTTCCCGACCTCGAGGGCAGGCTTCGAGCGCTGGCAATCCGGGCGCCCCTTCCAGACGGGGCAATCACCGATATCGTGGCTGACCTGAAAAAGTCTGTGACGGTAAAGGATGTCAACGCAGCTTTTAAGTCTGCATCGGAAGGTCGGATGAAGGGCATACTCGGTTATACAGAGGATGAAATAGTATCAGCTGACATAATCGATGACCTTCACTCAGGAATAGTTCATGCACTTTCCACGCTTGTGGTGCAGGGGAGTATGGTTAAAGTCCAGGTATGGTATGACAACGAATTCGGTTATTCGAGGCGTTTGCTGGATATTATTGAAAAATTACCTCTATGAATTGAAGATAAAAATTGGTGACGAGTCTCAAGCAAAACAAACGATTGTAGATAGCATTCAGGAGGTGATCAAAAATAGCTGCTATGCCAAATAGCAATTTTCAAAGGTCTGTGCCGCAGGAACTAGAAGTACTTATTGACATGGCGCTCGATCTTCGATGGTCGTGGAATCATGCCGCTGATAAGTTATGGCGTGCGATTGCTCCCGAGCTATGGGATAGGACGGGTAATCCCTGGCTAATTCTGCAGACGGTTGCTACCCGGCGTCTGAAAAAGCTCTCCAAGGACTCCAGTTTTCTGAAGTTACTGGAAGCCCTGGCCGCTGAGCACAGGGAAGCCCTGAAAGGGACGGGATGGTTTCAACAGACCTATTCCAAGAATCCTTTTAATATCGCGTACTTCAGTATGGAGTACGGGCTAAGTGAGGCTCTGCCGATTTATTCGGGAGGGCTGGGGATTTTAGCCGGCGATTACCTCAAGACTGCAAGCGATCTGGGTGTTCCGGTTACAGGCGTAGGATTGCTTTATCAGCAGGGCTATTTTCGCCAGGTGCTTGATTCGCATGGCGATCAGACCGAGTTTTATCCTTATAACGACCCGAGCCAGCTGCCTATCATGCCTGTTCGTGATAGAAATGGAGAATGGCTGCGGATAAAGCTGGATTTTCCAGGACGTGAGCTATGGTTACGCTGCTGGCAAGCTAATGTGGGACGGGTAAAGCTATACTTGCTGGATAGTAACGACCCCATCAATAGCCCCCCTGACAGAGGAATTACCAGCGAACTCTACGGAGGCGGCCCCGAGATGCGTCTGCAGCAGGAGATAGTTCTCGGTATCGGAGGATGGCGGATGTTAGATGCCATCGGTATTGATGCAGATGTGTGTCATCTAAATGAAGGCCATGCCAGTCTGGCTGTGATTGAGCGGGCACGAGCGTTTATGGTTAAAAATAATCAACCTTTTGATGTAGCTCTAACCGCAACTCGACCGGGCAATATCTTTACTACACATACGCCCGTTGAGGCAGGTTTCGATCGTTTCCCCAAGGAATTGATTAGCCGGTATCTCAAGGACTATGCAGAGTGGCTTAAGATCGAAGTAGATGGTCTGATGGCACTTGGACGACAAGACCCCGGAGACTCAAAGGAACCGTTAAACATGGCTTTTCTGGCGACAAGGGGTTCGGGCGTTATAAACGCCGTTAGCCGGCTTCATGAGGAAGTCAGCCGGAATATTTTTCAACCGCTGTATCCAAGGTGGCCCCGTAATGAAGTACCGATGACTCATGTTACCAACGGCGTCCATGTGCCGTCGTGGGACTCGGCATCAGCCGATGAACGCTGGACCAGTGCATGTGGAAAAGGGCGGTGGTTGTCTACAATGGACAATATAGTTGAAGATTTTAAGAAAGTTACCGATGAATCGCTCTGGGAATTGCGCATGAAACAGACTGCAGTTTTGCTTTCGTATGTTCGAGAGCGTATACAACGCCAGCTTGCATCGGGCAGAGCAGATGTAGAGCTTATGAGCCAGTGCGGCCGGCTGTTCGACCCGAACGTACTTACGATTGGTTTTGCGCGGCGATTTACCGAATACAAGCGGCCTCATCTGCTGCTGCATGATATCGAACGTTTGGCGAAGATAATAAACCATCCGCAACACCCGGTGCAGCTAGTTATCGCGGGGAAGGCACATCCGTTAGATGAAGTTGGTAAAAATCTGGTACGAGACTGGTGGCAATTTTCGATTCGTCCTGAAGTCAGGGGCAGGGTTGTCTTTCTTTCAGATTATGACATGAGTCTGGCCGAGCAAATGATTCAAGGCGTGGACCTGTGGATTAATAATCCTCGCCGCCCCTGGGAGGCATGCGGCACCAGCGGCATGAAGGTGCTGGTAAACGGCGGATTAAACCTATCAGAGCTGGATGGCTGGTGGGCTGAAGCTTACCGGGATGATGTAGGCTGGGCGCTCGGGGACGGTCGAGAGCACGGTGGAGATCCGGCCTGGGATGCGCATGAAGCAGAATGGCTTTATGACCTCCTTGAGCGGGAAGTTGTCCCCTGTTTCTATAAACGCGACAGCGAAGGTATTCCGCGGGATTGGGTTAATCGTATGAGGGCAAGTATGGCGGAACTAACGCCGAAATTCAGTGCTAATAGAATGGTACGCCAATACGTGGACGAACTGTACGCCGGTGCAGCGGAGAACTTTAGGAAGCGTACCCAAAATGAATGTGAAAATGCGGTACATTTGTGTAGCTGGCGAGATTCGCTCATTGAATCCTGGCATAAGCTCCGCTTTGGCAGCTTGAATATTCAACAGGAAAATGATAATTATATAATGGCGGTGGCTGTTTATCTCGATGACGTAGACTCTGGAGCCGTACAGGTGCAGCTTTACGCCGAGCCTGAAGGCAGCAGCACAGAGCCGGAAATACATGTCATGAAGATAAGGGAAGCCATTGAAGGTACAGCTAACGGTTATTTATATTCTGTGCGTATTCCGGATAGCCGGCCAGCCGAGCATTACACGCCACGAATAGTCCCTTATTTCAAAGGTGCCATATTGCCTCTAGAGGTGGCCAGAATACTGTGGTATGAATCCTAGCCGGTAAGAGGTCAGTGTTTTAATAAGGAGGATTTCGTGAAAAGAATAGGCATATTAACAAGCGGAGGGGATGCGCCGGGTATGAATGCCTGTATAAGGGCGGCCGTACGCACAGCTATGAGCCAGGGGGTAGAAATCATTGGAATCAAGAAGGGATATACGGGCCTGATTAACAATGATATGTTGCCGCTAACCAGAAATGAAGTCTCCAATGTCATTCATACAGGCGGCAGTGTTCTTGAAAGCAGCCGGTGTCCCGAATTCGAAACACCCGAAGGAAGAAAACAGGCTATCGAGAACCTTTCAAAAAAAGAAATCGAGGGCTTGATTCTTATAGGGGGCGATGGAACTTTCCGAGGTGGAGCCATAATGGCTGAAGAGACGCCTGTAAATATTATCGGTGTCCCGGGCACTATCGACAACGATGTTTATGGAACCGACTTCACCATAGGCTTCGATACCGCCGTAAACTGCGCGATTGAAGCTATAGACCGTATCAGGGACACCGCGATAACCTTCGAAAGGGTCTTTTTCGTCGAGGTAATGGGCCATCATACCGGTTTTATTGCACTGCAAGCCGGTATTGCCGGTGGCGCGGATAGCCTGGTTATTCCAGAGGAACCTCTGGACATAGGGCGCATATGCGGGCGTCTTCAAGAAGGGCGCAGACTTGGTAAAAAGAGCGGCATAGTTGTGGTTGCAGAGGCACAAAATCCTGGCTTTAGCTATTCGATTGCCGACCAGGTACACAAAGAGACGGGTTTTGAGTCACGCGTGTGCGTTCTGGGTCATGTACAAAGGGGAGGCAGCCCGACGGCTGAAGACCGTGTGCTGGGAACGGAACTCGGCGCCACCGCCGTCCAGGCGTTGGCAGAAGGTAAAACCGGAGTAATGGTGGGAGTCGTAGGAGATGATATTGTATATACACCGTTAAAGGATACCTGGGAGAAAAAGAAAGAGCTCAACGAGCGTCTGATTAAACTCGTAGACCTGTTGTGGTAAATTATCGATAGTAAAGAAGTTAGTCGGAGGTGAGCGAATGAATAGACTTTCTCCAGGCAAACTGAGAGGACTTCAGCAATTGGCCGATTCACGAGGTATTTTGACAGTTTGTGCCATAGACCACAGAGAGTCATTGAGGAAGGCGCTGAACGAAAAGAATCCGGAGGCGGTAAGGTATCAGGATATGGTGGATTTCAAGCTCGACCTTTGCCGGGCCGTTGCTGACTCTGCCAGTGCTGTACTGCTCGACCCGATTTACGGTGCCGCCCAGGCTATAGTATCAGGTGTATTGCCCGGCAGCACCGGTCTTCTTATTAGTCTGGAAAAAACCGGTTATACAGGAGAGAGCACGGCGAGAGTAACGGAACTGCTGCCTGATTGGGGCGTTCGAAAAATTAGAACGCTGGGGGCTTCCGCTGTGAAGTTGCTTATTTATTTCCGTGTTGATCTCAAAGATGTAGCTTCAAAACAAATCGAACTGGTAAAAAAAGTTGCCAAGCAATGCATCGAACAGGACATACCACTACTGGTCGAATCGGTTGCTTACCCGACAGCGGAAGAAGTAAATAATCCCGAGATATTCTCGAAAAAGAAGCCGGAGCTCGTTATCGAGACGGCCAAGGCACTGACATCATTGCCTATAGATATACTTAAGTCTGAATTTCCAGCAGACATAAAGTACGAAAAAGATGACAAGGAGATGGAAAAGTACTGCCAAGCGCTGAGCCAGGCTTCGAAACTGCCCTGGGTTCTTCTCAGCGCCGGTGCCGATTTTGAAAGTTTCAGGAAGGAGATCGAGATAGCCTGCAGGAACGGCGCATCAGGTTTTATGGCCGGCCGTGCGCTGTGGCAGGAGGCGACAAGAATCAGTTCCAGAAATGAAAGGAACAATTTCTTCAAGGACAAAACTGCGGCCAGGCTCAATGAAATAACCAGAATTGCCGATAAGTGGGGTACTCCGTGGTATGCTAAAACGGGTAACAGCGAAGGGCGATTTCCGGAGCTTCCCGAAGGCTGGTACAGAACTTATCAGTCGGGGGCAGGTGCGGCGTGAGAAGGGCCAGAGTCAGTGTAAGACGCACCAAGATAGTGTGTACCATAGGCCCGGCAACCGGCTCAGCCAAGATGATTGAGAAGCTGATAAGAGCCGGTATGAATGTGGCAAGGCTCAATTTATCGCACGGAACTCCTGATGAACACGCAGCTTATATTCAGAAAATCAGAACTATTAGCCAGCGATTAAACAAAGTGGTGGCTATTCTTATGGATTTGCCCGGGCCGAAGTACCGTACCGGAAAATTGAAAGGCCACAAAGCTGCCCTGAAAAAAGGGGCGATCTTAGTACTAACCACGGAACAAATCGAAGGCAACGCCGGGTTGGTACCGGTAAATTTGCCCAACCTGCCTAGAGATGTAAAGCCCGGTGATACGGTTCTGCTCGCCGATGGAGCCATGCAGCTAAAGGTACAGGAAATAAAAGGTAAGGAAGTGCAGTGCCGTGTTATCGTAGGTGGAACTCTAACCGAAGAGCGTGGTCTAGTTGTACCGGGCATGCGGCGTTCCGGTCCGTTTATCACCGATGCCTTGAAGCAGTCCCTGGGGTTTGCCATTGGCCAGCGACCGGACTATCTGGCACTTTCTTTTGTAACGACAGCCGAAGATATTGCCGGTGTCAGGAAACTAATGGCTGAACAGGATGCTGATATACCGATAGTCTCTAAAATCGAACGAGGAGATGCGGTAAGGAATTTCAAAGACATACTGACAATAAGCGATTGCATCATGGTGGCACGCGGGGACCTGGGAGTCGAGATACCTCTGGAAAAGGTCCCTCTAGTACAAAAGGAGATAATCAAGAAGTGTAATCGTGCGGGAAAGCCGGTTATTACAGCTACCGAGATGCTCGAGTCGATGGTGAGATCCGTGCGTCCCACGCGCGCTGAGACGACGGACGTGGCCAATGCCATCTTTGACGGTACGGATGCTGTTATGCTGTCAGAGGAGACTTCGATAGGGAAATATCCAGTGCAAGCCGTTGTCGTAATGGACAGGATTGCCCGGGAGACTGAAAAAAAGCTACCCTATGATATAGCATTATCCGAAAAAAAGGATTGGTGCCAAGATAAAACCGAAGAACTGATAAGCTATAATGCCTGCGTTACAGCTCATAATCTCAATGTCCATGCAATTGTGGCATTTACCGAGTCGGGCAGCACAGCGGAACGAGTATCAAAGTACCGACCCGGGACAACGATACTGGCGATGACACCGGACGAAGCCCTCTGTTACAGACTTATACTTTACTGGGGGGTCCAACCTGTCCGGGTGACTACACCTTCATCGATATCAGAACTGTTTGCCATGGCGTCGGCCCTAACCAAGGAACTCGGTTTAACTAAAGGCGGCGATTTAATAGTAATCACGGGAGGCATACCCCTTGGCCTAGCCGGCACAACGAATCTACTTAAGGTTGAGGCTGTTGAGTAATAGAGTGGCGACCTATTGACAGGAGGTAAGATGGAATGAAGCTCGTACTTTTGAGACACGGAGAGAGTCTCTGGAATAAAGAAAATAAATTTACCGGGTGGACTGACGTAGACCTATCCGATAAGGGGATTAATGAAGCTAAGGAAGCCGGTAAGACTCTAAGGGAGAAAGGATATGTCTTTGATGTTGCTTTTACCTCTGTACTAAAACGGGCCATAAGGACATTATGGCTGGTACTAGATGAGATGGATTTGATGTGGATACCTGTTTATCGTTCCTGGCGCCTTAATGAAAGGCACTACGGGGCGCTTCAAGGGCTGAATAAGGCAGAGATGTCAGCTAAGGTGGGAGAGGAGCAGGTGCATATTTGGAGAAGGAGCTACGACGTCCGCCCACCGGCACTTGATAAAACGGACAAAAGATATCCGGGACATGACCCGCGGTACCGTGACCTTAATGAGAATGAGATTCCGGTGGCCGAAAGCCTGAAAGATACTGTTATACGATTTATGCCATACTGGCACGAAGTCCTGGCACCCGCATTAAAGGCTGGAAAACATGTGATAGTGTCGGCTCACGGCAACGGCTTACGAGCTGCGGTCAAGTACCTGGACAACATTAGCGATAGTGATATTGTTAAACTGAATATTCCAACGGGTATACCCCTCGTATATGAGTTAGACGAGGAGCTAAAGCCTGTAAAGCATTACTATCTGGCCGATACGGAGAAAGTTGAGAAGGCTATAAATAAGGTAGTTGCAGAGGGGAAAGTTAGTTGACGTAATGTATGCTATGAGAGGATCGGAGGTGCACAGTTGTACAAAAGGATGCTTGTCCCGCTGGATGGTTCTGAAATCGCCGAAGTGGTCCTGCCGTATGCCAAAGAGCTAGCCGGCAGACTCGACCTTGAATTGATACTACTGCATGTCTGCGAGCAACACAGGATAGAATCACAATTCATGTGCCAGTCTTATATCGACCATGCCGCTGAGATAGTAAAGGTACAATCCAGGGAAGTTCAGACCAGTACGGGCGTACAAAAAGGACGAAAAGCCGTGGAAGCAAGGGCGGAGGTTATAACGGGGAATCCGGCTGAAGGAATCATCGATTACGCCGGCAAACATCATATCGACCTTATATTGCTGGCCACTCACGGCCGCTCCGGAATCAGGAGATGGGTGATGGGCAGCGTTGCAGATAAGGTACTGCAGGCATCTCAGGTGCCGATATGGCTGGTACGAGCCGCAATCCCTGAGAAAGTAATCCATGATGAATGGCCCAGGAGGACATTTTTAGTGCTACTGGATGGCTCCAAACTGGCTGAATCAGTGCTTCCACACGTCGAGGCTCTGACAAAGCAGCGAGGCGCTGAAATGGTAAATATAGTTTTGCTCAGGGTGTTCGAAGAACCGTATGTCAATGCCGACTATCCCCAGGCGACATTGAATCTTACGTGGAAGGAACACGTAAAACGGGTAAGGGAACACTTCAAAAAGGAAGCGGAAACCTATCTAGCAGAGGTACAAACAAGGCTCGCCGATTCCGGTCTAAAGGTGAGGTCGGAAGTGCTCATGGGCAACCCCGCGGATGAGATCATCAAGTATGCGGATAAAAACCATCCGAATCTGGTAATAATGGCAAGCCATAGCCATCCCGAGATCAGACGCTGGGAGTTCGGAAGCGTGGCTTACCAGGTACTGCATGGAGTGCCCAGCCCGGTTTTCATTGTCAGGCCGCATTAATTTTTTAACTATGATTGTAGTGATGCAGTTGTAGACTCAGGAATATTTGGTGGAGCGGGTGAGCAGATTCGAACTGCCGACGTCTTGCTTGGGAAGCAAGCATTCTGACCACTGAATTACACCCGCGCGGTTTCTATATTACTGCGAGCATGAGCGGGTGTCAATGCGGATAGTATTTGACATAATGTATGTTAAGCCGGAGTATTTTTTATTAACCTGATTCTTTGCTAATAAAGGCCCCGCTATGATTCGACAGGCTCACCACGCGCGGGAGTCTAAAATTCACCATGAGCGGAAGTTTCAGGTTCACCATGAGCGGAATATTATTTATTCAACCAGCCGGGCGTCCTGGCTCCGGCAGGGGAGTCGGAGCCGGGTATATGGGGTTTGATGTCCAGCACCGGAGTGCCGTCTATGGCATCAAGGCCGCTGACTTTGAGAATATTGCCTCTCCGTTCGAGGAGTTTGACGGTGGCCATACCCATAGGATTGGGTCGGGCTGGGCTTCTGGTAGCAAAAACTCCGGTCAGAGGTAAGCTCTGATTCCGCTTGGGATGCACCTGAAGAATAGTGCGTTCCGATTCCGGCATCAAATGCATCCAGTAAATAACGATGATATGAGAAAAATCGTCTATGCCGCTCAACGCTTCCTTCATGTCTTCGTTTACAATTATTTCAGAGGTAACCGATTCGCAGTCTTCTCTTTTCGGCTCTCTAATCGAGTTTTTAACGAAGCCGATAGGGTTGATATGTATTTCCATAAGTACCAGCTATAGCTGCTTTGGTTCAGCCCGGCCAAAATCTACGACAGCGGGGTTAGAGTTAGTAGCTTCCTGGCTATGTCAGGATACTTGGCGATAAACAAGAGCTCATCCTCGACGAGTGGTTTTTGAGCGCAGACGTTGGCATATCTCACCAGTTCCAGGACCTTCTCCGCTTCCTCGGTGCTGGCAAATGCGACCTCAACCACGTCTCCAACCTTTTCTTCAACCTTATCTCCTATTTTCTCCTCTATCGTTTTCATCAAGTGCCTGAAGCCTGAAATTCCTCCGTATTCGCCGGAGCATATCTCTCTTCCGGTCTCGACGGTAACCGGTTCACCTCGGCCCAGCTCGGCATAGTCGTAGAGCTCGTAGTTCTGAGGGTCTTTTAATACGCCATCGGCGTGGATACCCGAGGCGTGGGCAAAGGCATTGGCACCAACGCCAGGCTGGTTTATAGGGATGGGTACGCCGAAGGCGTAGCTGGCGAAGTTGGCCAGCTTCCACGATTTAGATAAGTCGATAGGCATACCCAATTCGTATTTACCGGCGAAACCTTTTGATTTAGTTACAGCCAGTACTGTGGCCACAAGGTCGGCATTGCCGGCCCGTTCTCCGATGCCGTTGACGGTGGTGTTGATATAAGCATCCTGACCGCCGTCGATGGCGCCTTTGGCCCCGGCAATCGAAGTGGCTACGGCCATGCCGAGGTCGCCGTGACAGTGAATCTCGATTGGCAAAGCGACGTTCTCAGCGAGCGCTTTAGCCGTCTCGTAAATGGTGAAAGGGTCATTGTAACCCAGAGTATCACAATATCTTAGTCTGTCAGCACCGTGCTGTTTAGCGGCTGTGCCGAATTTAATAAGGTAGTCCAGGTCGGTGCGTGAGGCGTCTTCCGCATTTACACCTACGGATTCTACACCGTGTTCCCGGGCTGCATCCACAGCATCGACCATCATCTGCAAAATGTCATCTTTTGTCTTTCTGCCCTGAAACTTACCCTGAATCATCTGGTTGGATGTGGATACCGAGAGGTTAAGGTGCCTGATTTTGGGTACCAACCTGAAAGCGGTTTTGACATCATCGGCCTGAGCTCTTATCCAGCCGCCCAACCGCATTGGCTTGAGCACACCCATTTCAGCTAATTCCAGGTTGGCTTCGAGATAAAGAGATTCATGTCTGGTGGTGGGAAAACCGAATTCTGACTGAAAAACGCCCAGCTCGTTGAGGTACATGTTCAGTATAGTTTTTTCAAGCTTCGATAGCCCCAGTTTGGCTGTCTGAACGCCGTCACGGTTGGTTACGTCGACTATATATATTTTTTTCATAATGCTCCTAAAGATTGTCTTATAAAATACGAAGATGTTCGCTCTAATCAGGAAGAGTCAGGAATGTGTTTAATTCTGCCGAAATAGATCGATACCTTATTAAAAGTATTATATATCAATCGATGGGGCTTGACAAAACATATATGGTGTGCTATTCTAAAGTAGTCCCAAGTAATTAAGCTGGTACCGGGGAGGCAGGGTGCTGATACAAGGTAGGCGAAAGCCGAAAAGTGTCAGAGGATGTGGAACCGGAAAAAGGCAAGGTTACTTGGGGCTTTTTTATTTAGCTACCTTTTTTCAATCAGCTGCGGATTCAGGGTGCCGATGAAAGGTAGATTTCTATATTCTCCGTGATAGTCCAGTCCGTAACCCACTACAAACTCATCAGGAATTTCGAAGCCTATATAGTCAAGCGGTACATCGATAAGGCGGCGGATACGTTTATCGAGTAGTGTACAAACGCGCAGGCTTGAAGGATTATGCGACGCCAGATGGTTCAGAACATAATTCAAGGTCATGCCTGTGTCTACGATGTCTTCGACCATCAGCACATCCTGCCCGGCGATGCTGGTATCCAGGTCTTTGGTTATCTTGACCGATGATTCATTGTCTGTGCCATAATAGGATATCGCCATAAAATCGACAGACAGGGGCAGGGGGATATTTTGCATGAGGTCGGCCATAACACAGATAACGCCTCTGAGTATACCGACCAGTACCAGTTTTCTGCCGGTATAGTCGCGCGTTATTCGTTTCGCCAGTGCTTTGACTCGCCGTTGTATCTGAATATGGGTAAAGAGAACATGGTCTATACCTTCTATCTTGGTTTCTCCCAGAAGACCGTAGCCATATTTAGCCAGCAGCCGGAGATAATCATTCTTGTTCAGTAGTCTGATATTTATCTCCGGATAAAGCTCTCTCAGGCGGCGCAATTTGCGGTTCTTCTCTGTAATCAAACTCTGTTTCAGCGTGGTCAGTTCAATGTACATGTTGAGTTCGGGCAGATAGAAATCGGGCGTGAACATCTCGGCCACTTTATTATCGTGCCAGGCCAGCGGGAACGAGCGAGGCTCATACAGCCATTCTATGCGGTAGAAATCGAGCAATTTGGCGAATTCCTCTTCACTGGGATGCCCGAAACTGGCCGGCCTGAGCGGAGAAGAGGTTATTTTTGATGTCCCCGGCAGTTTTCGTCGCTTGGCCACAGTTTCTTCATGTTCTGTTTTTAGTAACTGGTAAAGTTCGTTCTTTTCCAGAGTAAGCGAGACTATATTAGCTACGGCCATGGCGAAGTCCTTCTCGGACTGTGAAAATTGTCTGGGTTCGCGGCTATATACTCTTATTTCTCCGAGAACCTCGTCCTTCTGGTTTATAGGTGCAGCAAGCAAGGAGCTTATCCCCTCCGTTTCAGCCGCTTCCGGATACTGGGTTCTTTTATCCTGTGTGACATCGAAAATGGATACCGTTTCTCCGTTCAGGACCTCAGGGAGGCTCTGGCTGGCTTTTAGCGCTCCTTTTCTAAGGTATATGTCACTGAGGCCGTAAGCCGATACTATGTCCAGGTGTGCTTTTTGAGGATTAAGAAGCATTATAGAGCACCCTGACGCGCCCAGCCCCTTGGCGGTGCTCTTGGCCACAGAGTTGAGGACTTTTTTCAGAGGAAGAAGCGAACTGATGACTCTGGCTATTTGCTTAAAAGCTTGAGAGTAATTATGCTCGCGGCTGTCCACAACATCTTCCCTTCAGCAATATACCTTGGTTACCTACCCGCATTTAGTATAGCCGCAGCTGGGACAAATATGGCAGCCTTCCTGATAAATCAGTATGTTACCGCATTCTGGACATTGCCCCGCCCAGTTCTTAGCCAATCCGATGTCTTTGGTTGCGCCTGTTTCTTTATCTGCAACATATTTTTCCAGGACGCTGGCAATGGCATCGGCGCAAGATAGAACGGCGCGGCCTTCTTCCCAGGCAACTGAGGGGCAGCGTATACCGCGTAGATGTTTGGCTACAGAGCCCAGTCCGATGCCGGACCTCAGGGCTAAAGATATAAGTCTACAAGTGGCTTCGAGCTGCGCTGAAGCGCAACCACCGGCTTTGCCCAGACTGGAAAAAACTTCGCAGATACCCTTGTCATCGAAGTTCACCGTGACATATATATATCCACAGCCGGTAGTTACCCGCTCGGTAACTCCCTTGGTAACTTTGGGTCTATGCCTGGGGGTAAGCTTGGGTTCTTTCTTTTCTTCTGTATGCGAGATGTTCAGCACCTGGCTATCTCGACTGCGGTCGCGATAGATGGTTATTCCTTTCAATCCCAGTTTGTATGCCAGCATATAGACCCCGGCCACATCGTCTATCGTGGCTTCGTGATGAAGGTTAACGGTTTTGGATACGGCGCTATCGGTGAATTTCTGGAAGGCTGCCTGCATTCTTACGTGCCACTCGGGAGTTATATCGTGGGAGGTAACGAAGGTGTCTTTTACCCATTCAGGTATGCCTTCCACATCCTTCAGTTTTTTGCCTTCAGCCAGTTGCTGCATAAGTTCGTCGGAATAAAAGCCTTCGTTTTTAGCTGTCTCTTCGAAATAGGGATTTACCTCTATGAGTTTTTGGCCGTCGAGGATATGCCTGGTATAGCTCAGGGCAAAGAGCGGCTCTATACCGCTGGAGCAGCCGGCGATTATGCTTAATGTGCCCGTAGGTGCGATAGTAGTCCTGGCAGAATTCCTGAGCTTTAACCCTCCATCTGTATCGTAAATGCTGTCTTTGAAAGCAGGGAATAGTCCTCTTTCCTCTGCAAGTTTCACCGATTCTTTGGCAGCTTCTTCGGATATGAAGCGCATAACATTTTCAGCCATTTCCAACGCCCTGTCAGAGTTATAGGGAATCCGGAGCATCAGTAACATATCGGCAAAGCCCATGAGGCCCAGCCCTATTTTCCTGGTAGATTTGGTCATTTTCTCGATTTGCGGCAGCGGAAATTGATTGACATCGATGACATCATCGAGGAAACGGACGCCCAGTTGAACTGTTACCCGCAACTTATGATAGTCGATTTCGGCCTTGTGACCGTTATTTTTGACCATTTTCGACAGGTTGATAGAGGCCAGATTGCAAGATTCAAATGGTAGGAGAGGCTGTTCGCCGCAGGGATTAGTGCTCTCGATTTTGCCCAGCTTGGGAGTTGGATTATTCTTGTTTATGTTATCAATAAAGACGATGCCTGGGTCTCCCGTGCGCCAGGCCATCTCCGTTATTTTGTTGAATACTTCAACGGCATCGAGTTTGCCCGCAACTTCTTTGTTGTGCGGATTTATCAGGTTATATTCCTTGCCCTTTTCAACGGCCTCCATAAACTCATTGGTGACAGCGACCGATATATTGAAGTTAGTCAATGCTTTGGAGTCTTCTTTAGCCGCGATAAAATCAAGGATATCGGGATGGTCGACGTTTAGAATGGCCATGTTGGCGCCGCGGCGCATGCCGCCTTGTTTGATGACA
The DNA here is from genome assembly GCA_964545945.1 of uncultured Dehalococcoidales bacterium. Taxonomy (GTDB): domain Bacteria; phylum Chloroflexota; class Dehalococcoidia; order GIF9; family UBA5629; genus 9FT-COMBO-48-23. The sequence continues at coordinate 15,007 of CAZJID010000013.1, read as the reverse complement.
TCCGTAGCTGTATCGAAGGCTCGCATAAAAGAAACGGGCCCGCTGGCTATCCCACCCGTGGAACCAACTCTATCACTTTTTGGTCTCAGTCTGGAAAAAGAAAAGCCGGTGCCGCCGCCGCTTTTGTGTATTAAAGCGGTATATTTTACAGCATTGAAGATTGACTCCATAGAATCGTCCACCGGTATAACAAAACAGGCTGATAGCTGCCCCAGCTCCCGGCCGGCATTCATTAGAGTCGGGGAATTAGGCAGAAATTCGAGGGAAGCCATGAGACCGTAGAATTTGCTTTCCCAGTCGGCGATATCAGCTTCCTTGTCGTAGGTGAGTTCTGCCGAGGCAATGTGATTGGCGACACGCCGGAACATTTCTTCGGGTGTTTCAATGACCTTCCCTTGGCTATCTTTTTTAAGATATCTCTTTTCCAGGACCGTAAGTGCATTTTTAGTTAACTCTATTTCCTGTTCACTTTTAGTTTTTATTTTGGGCACCGGTTTCACTGACCGTTTAATTTTCTTAACTTCTGGTTCAGTCTCACCTTCCAGCTGAGCGGTATCCGCTTCTGCAGTCATATTCTTCTCAGCCAATAACTCTTTTACTGCCACCTCTATCTGAAAATCGGAGGGCAACTGTGTTTCATGGGTGGGGACAAGATGTTCCATGCCAGGTAATGTCGGACTCGGTCCCAACCGTTGGATTATATGACCGGTGAGTTCTTCGAGCAATTTCCTGTCGGTGATCCCCATGGACTCGGCAGCGGCAAAGATAGCTCGAGCGATACGGTTGTGATTATCTCCATCCGGTGAATTTTTAACTGAACGAGACGCCATTATTTTCTCCTTCGCTGACGCCGCCCCAGGACGGTTAGCTCTTCTTGAGACAAAAGTGGAAGCTGTCCTGCAGGCGGTGTTTGCGCTTCCGTATCGACCAGATTGTCAACGGCCTGTTTTAAGTCGGCTATATCGGTAAACTCGCGATATACACTGGCGAAGCGAATATAGGCTATATGGTCCAGTTCCTGAAGTCGCTGTATAACCATGTCGCCGATTATAGAACTGGGGACCTCGGTTTTTCCCAGACGATAAAGCTCGACTTCAATATTATCGACAAGTTTGTCTATGTTACCGGTCGGCAGGGGACGCTTTTCGCAGGCTTTACGGATTCCACCCAGCAGCTTATCTCTATTGAACTCCTCCCGTCTGTCATCCTTTTTTATTACATAAAGATTTTTGGATTGTAAGTGTTCATAAGTGGTAAAACGTGTACCACAAGCAAGGCACTGCCTTCGACGTCTTATTCCATCTTCTATGTTTCGAGAGTCAATCACTTTAGATTCAGTGCCACCGCAATAAGCGCACTTCATAGGGAATACCCCCTACAGAATGTGGTGCAGTTTCATTTTAACCCAATATATAGAGGGTGTCAAGTAGGAAATAGACATAATGGGGATAAAAACAGAGCGGCAATTGGGTTTGCCGCTCTGTTGGGGAGGATGGAGGGTTAATGGAGGGTTAATGAGGTGCTCGGGCTTGGGATGGAGGAACGGGTTGGGCAGCGGGATAATGAGATTGTGACGTTCGACGTAGGAACGACGGAACGTCGAGACTATCTTCAGCGACGCCACGCAGCAACCGGCGCAATTCGGCCTCGGTTGGTACTCCAGCGCCGTAGTGTGCCGTAAAACCGGTGGCGATAATGGTAATCTGAACCTCGCTCTCCATTTGAGGGTTGAACACGACGCCGAAAATAATGTTAGCGTCGGGGTCAACCGCCTGGGCGATAACTTCGGCCGCTTCGTTGCATTCGAACAGGGTAAGGTCGCTGCCGCCAGTGACATTGAACAATACACCTTTGGAGCCGTTTATGGATACATCAAGAAGTGGGCTGGCTAGGGCAGCTCGAGCCGCCTCGACGGCGCGATTCTGGCCTGAACCTCGTCCTACTGACATCCAGGCTGGTCCTGCGTTCTTCATTATTGACCTGATGTCGGCGAAATCGAGGTTGATTAGTCCAGGGACCGTGACTACTTCAGCTATGGCCTGAACTGCCAGCCTCAAAACGTCGTCAGCTAGCCTGAAGGCGTTGTCCACCGTTGTTTTGGCATCACACAGCTCTAACAAGCGGTCATTTGGAATGATAACCAGTGTATCTACCTTGTCACACAGCTGCAGGACGCCTTCCTCGGCTACTTTATTACGTCGGGTGCCTTCAAAACTGAATGGTTTGGTTACTATACCAATAGTTAAAGCACCGCTTTCTCTAGATACTTCGGCGACAACGGGAATGCCGCCGGTGCCCGTACCACCGCCCATACCGGCGGTGACGAAGATCATGTCGGCACCGGAAATCACTTCATTAATTGTTTGCCGGCTCTCCTCGGCTGCACCGGCACCAATAGTATGGTCGCCGCCGGCACCTAGGCCGCGTGTCAGCTTTTCTCCAAGTTGAACACGTATCGGTGATTCAGATAGTGCCAGAGCCTGGGCATCGGTGTTCATAGTTATGAATTCAACACCCTTAATGCTCTCCCGGACCATGCGGGTAATGGCATTCGAACCGCCGCCGCCGATACCTATGGCCTTTATCCGAGCGGGTGCATTAGAAAATGTAGATTTTGCCATTTATAAATCCCTCCTTTATTTTTCTTGGCCCTCATTTAGACACCAAAGAATTTTTTAACTAGAGTCATGAAACCATCGAAAACGCCGTTTTTCTTCTGGGCTTCCCAGGCCGGACGGCTGTGGTTTCTGGTTCCCCAAAGGAGAAGTCCAACTCCGGTTGAGTGAGCCGGGTCATGGAGAATGTCTGTAATGCCGTATACGCCCATGGGCTCACCTATACGCGTCTGGATACGAATGGTTTGGCGAGACAGCGCTTCCAGCCCAGCCAGGTTGGAGCAACCTCCGGTAAGGACAAGACCAGCCGGAGCCAATGAGGCATAGTTGGAGTCCGGCATCTCGAGCAGGATTAGTCTCAATAGTTCTTCCATGCGGGAATTTATTATGTTGCATAGTTCACGATAAGACACGCTGTGTCCGTCCTCGACGGTGAGTGTGGAGTCCTGATTTTTAGTCAGCACCTCAGGATAGACGTTTCCGTACTTCTTTTTCATGGCCTCGGCTATCTCAAATGGTAAACCCAGGCCAATCGAAAGGTCACTGGTAACCTGATAACCTGCCACCGGAATAATTGAAGTATGGTAGATACTACCATCCTTGAAGACTGCTATATCGGTAGTGCCGCCGCCGATATCGGCAAGAATGACACCTACCTCTCTTTCCTCCGGTGTCAAAACCGCTTCGCCGCTGGCCAGAGGTTCCAGAATCAGGTCCTGGATTTCGACGCCGATGCTTCTGATGCATTTGACCAGATTCTGTACTGAGGATATAGCGGCAGTGATGATGTGGGTTTCCACATCGAGTCTGAAGCCATGCATACCAACCGGATTTTTAATTCTCTCCTGGCTATCCAGGGCGTAGTTGCGGGGGATAGCGTGCAGAATTTTGCGGTCATCCGGCAGACTGACCTGTTGGGCAGACGAAAGCACTCGCTTCAGGTCGTCGTGCCTAACAAGCCGGTCATTGCGTGGGATGGCGACCACTCCGTGGCTATTAATCGAACTTATATGCCTGCCCGTAACACCTACATAAGCTGATTCGACTTTTAGCCCGCTTGCTTGTTCAGCCCTCCGTATCGACTCTGTGACGGACTCCTTCGCCTCCTCGACGTTGACTACCATACCCTTATGCATGCCATGTGACGGTACCAGCCCGACTCCGAGAACCTGTACATTCCCTCCCGAATCGAGCGAACCGATGATGGTGCATATTTTGGTAGTGCCTACGTCGATAGCTGAAATAAGTTTCTTCATTGTCGCTTTGCCCTCCTTTGTTTATTTGGTAGTATTTCCTCCATAAAAATTTTCTATTTATTAAAGGCGCTCGGCTATTCTGAGCTTGGCGCTTCGACTACGAGGATTGGTTTTGATTTCGCTTTGAGAAGGTGTTATTACCTTCCTGGTTATTATTTTCAGATTGGCTATGTGACCACATTGACAAACGGGGATGGATGGCGGGCAAATACAGCCTTTACTTTCCTTTATTATAAATTGCTTAACGATCCTGTCTTCCAGGGAATGATAACTGATGACTACAAGCTTGCCTCCGCGATCGAGGCAGTTTATGGTTTGTTTCAAGGCCGTCGTCAGATTTTCGAGCTCTCGGTTGACATAGATACGTAGTGCCATGAAAGTCCGTGTGGCCGGATGTATCTTGCTGCGGTAATCGCCAATAGCCTCCTTTATAGTATCGACTAATTGAGTCGTGCTGTTTAGAGGCCGGTTGTTTACGATATACCGGGCTATTCGTTTACTATATCTCTCTTCACCATAGTTTTTGATTATCTCGGCCAATTCTTCTTCTGGAAAAGTATTTACTATATCTGCCGCGGTAACTTCTTGAGCCGGGTCAAAACGCATATCCAGTGGTCCATATTGCTGAAAGCTAAATCCACGTTCAGGATTGTCAAGCTGGGTGGACGATAGACCGAGGTCAAAGAGAATGCCCTGTACAGGTAAAAACCTGTTTTCTTTACAAATCATTTCGAGGTTGGAAAAGTTATCTTTCACTAGGACAGTGTTATGTTCGTATATATCCAACCTGTGTCTTGCCATCGCGATAGCGTTCGCGTCTGCATCTATACCGAGAAGCTGTCCTCCGGGCAGAATTCCTTCCAGAATGGCTTCGGCATGCCCTCCGTTGCCCAGAGTACAATCGACATATCTCTGGCCGGGCTGAGGGTGTATGGCTTCGACGACCTCATTGAGCAGTACCGGTTTATGAATGGGCATAGTCATGGTCAGGCTCATCGTTGCTCCTCGAGGCTTTCTATGATTTGCCACAGCTGTTCTTCGGCTGCTGCTTTTTCGGTTTTCCACAAAGCGGGATTCCATATTTCAACGCAGTTATTAGCGCCGACTACATAAGCTGTGTCGCCTATTTCAACGTGATTTCTGAGAGCAACAGGTAGAGCTATTCTTCCCTGGCCATCCAGTGACAGGCTGAACGCGGTACCGAACATGGCCCTGTTCATAGTTCTGACTTTACTGGACGGCAGGGCCTTAGCTGCCAGAGTGTCGGCTACCTTGTGCCATTCCTCGGCGGGATAGATAACGATGCATTTTTCCAGCCCTTTGGTCAATACCAGTTCCCCCATCAATTCCTGTCTGAATTTAGGGGGTAAAGGCAACCTGCCCTTGTTGTCTACCTTATATTCGTATTCGCCGAGAAACATATCTACTAAAACCCGAAATATTTAAGCCAGTACGGGTTCACCTTCGAGCTGTTTTTCCAGGATTCTGATCTCATTCCAATCCAGTTTAGCCAGCTCTTCGATGTATTCTTGTGACTCAGGGTTGTTGGTCAACGAATAGGTGATCAGTCCATTGCCATCTTCCTGTTCGTTTAATATCCCCTTATCAATTAAAGACCGGATGGATTCCCTCAAGTTAATCTTTGCCGTATCAAGGGCGTTGGCAATTGTGTAAAGACTTAACTTTGCCCTGGGATGACGTGCCCAGAAATGGATTAACCGAAGCTCAAGATTTGTCTGACTGTTCTCCTTCAGGAAGTTGAACAGTTGACTGTTAGCTACGCGATATTGAACACAATCGATAACCATTATGCGTTCCTCCTTTTACCACTTTTTCCCACTTTTAACCATTATATTACACATTACACCAACTTTGTCAATACCTTTACCACAAAATTTCCTATTATTTTTGTGAAATTTTTCCACTCCAATGTGATATCTTGTTGATATTGCCCAATAGCTAGTAGATGCGATTTAATATTCTCTATATATAGTGATAGTACTTACAAGAAGATTTGGCTATCGTAGTACTAAAGTATTTAGCCGGTCATCGGTTTGTGCTTCTTTAGGAACGGTGTGGTAAAATATGCAGATGCGAGCCGGCGTGCTTGTCATTAGTGACAAGGGGTGGCGTGGTGAACGTCTTGATAAGAGTGGTCAGGCCGCCAGGGAAATTATCAGTCAACTCAACCTCGATATTGTGAAATACGAGATTATCCCTGACGAGGCAGATATAATTTCAGGTAAGCTGAGTGAGTGGTGCGATGAGGTGGGACTCGACCTTATAGTGACCAGCGGCGGGACCGGACTGGCAGTCAGAGACGTCACGCCGGAGGCTACATTAAAAATCATAGATAAGACTATTCCTGGTCTGACCGAGGCTATGAGAATTGAAACCATGAAGAAAAAACCTGAGGCGATATTGAGCCGGGCTGTTGCCGGTAGTCGGGGTAAGTGTTTAATTATTAATCTTCCCGGCAGCCCCGGAGCGGTAAAAGAATGTCTGGAAGTAATTCTTCCCGCTTTACCGCATGCTCTGGATGTTCTTGGCGGGAACGTGTCGGACTGCGGCCATGGCGGAGACAGCTAAATGAGAATCGATATTCTGACATTATTTCCACAGATGTTTGACGGTTTACTGAATTGCAGCATAATAGCCAGGGCTAGAGAACGTGGCCTGGTAGATATAAAGCTACATGATATACGTGCTTATACACACGACAAACATCATGTTGTCGACGATTATCCGTATGGTGGAGGTGCCGGAATGGTGCTTAAACCAGAGCCGATATTTGAAGCGGTAGATGCTATTAAAGTGAAACTCGGTGAATTATCAACGATGCCGATTATCCTGTTGAGCCCTCAAGGCAGGCTTTTTGATCAGACAATTGCCAGGGATTTGGCAGAGCATGAACATCTTGTTCTAATATGCGGTCATTATGAGGGTGTTGACGAGAGGGTAGCTGAGTATTTAACCACTGATGAAATTAGTATCGGTGACTATTTACTCAGTGGAGGTGAGATAGCGGCTATGGTCGTAACCGACTGCATAGTAAGGTTATTGCCGGGTGTGCTTGGCTCCGAGGAGTCCTTAATGGAGGAGTCACACGTCGGGGGCTTGTTAGAATACCCGCAATATACTCGACCGGAGACATATCGAGGGTGGGCAGTGCCATCCGTCTTACTATCCGGTGACCATGGCGAGGTTGCCAACTGGCGGCGACGACAAAGCTTGTTCCGGACTGCCAGGCGACGTCCTGACCTGCTGGAAAAGGCTGCGCTTTCCGGTAAGGATAAAAAGTTTCTCAGAGAGACGTCTCAAATTAAGTAATAGAAGGGATTAATAATAAATGAATGTCAACTCCATCAATCAGACCAAAATAAATCCTAAGATACCACCGATTAGCCCGGGAGACACGGTGAAGGTCAGTTTTAAGGTTAAGGAAGCCAATAGAGAGCGTGTTCAAACTTTGAGCGGTCTGGTAGTCCGGGCCAGAAAAGGAGCCGCTGGCGGCAACTTTACAGTCCGTAGGGTAACAGGTGGGCTCGGCGTGGAGCACACGTTCCCGTTCGCCTCTCCCTCTTTGGAAAAGGTTGAGGTAGTCAGGCACGGCAAAGTGCGTCGGGCCAAGCTATATTACATACGCCGCCTGAGCGCTCGCGAAGCACGACTGAAGGAAAGACGAGAGAGGATGGCCGAAAAAGCAGCGGCTTTGGAGGCAGCGGCTGCTGCTGCGGAGAGTGAAGTGGCAGAGCCCGTCGCTGAAGAAGATACCGTTGAAGAAACTGCTGCTGAAGGGGCTGCTGTTGAAGAAAACACGACGGAAGAAGAGGTTGAAGAAATCAAAGAAGCTGAATGAACTATGCGGAAGTTGCAGTAAATTCCCCCATTGCTCAACGCCGTAGTTTTTGTTATTCAATTCCCCCTGAGCTGAATGTCGACATAGGTCAAGCCGTCTGGGTGCCTTTCGGGTCTCAAATCCTTCAAGGGATTGTGGTCGAAGTAAGTGATTACCCCTCGTTTGAAGCGACTAAGGATATCAATGACGTTATTACGCCTTTCCCGCTGCTTTCTTCATCTCAAATAGAGGTTGCCCTCTGGTTAAGCAAACATTATCTTGCTCCTCTTTTTAGTTGTGTGGCTCTAATGCTACCTCCCGCTTTCGAACGCAGGCTGGTTACTTTTTTAGAGGGCCGGCCGGATATCATAGATACGGAACTCACCCTTGATCAAAAACATTTTCTTCAGCTTCTGGAAGGCAGAGGTAAGGTTGACCTAAAGGAAGTCGAGCGGGAGCTGGGCAAAAAGAAAACAGAGTCAGTGGCTCAGCAGCTTTTACGACGAGGTCTGGTTAGCAGGAGTCAGCAACTTGAGGCTGCCAGAATGCGGCCAAAGTTGGTTAGCCGTTTAAAGCTGTTGGTCGACAGAAGCAGAGCTGAGACGGAAGCTGTGAATTTGAGAACGGAAGGGGCTATCAAAGAGGCTTCGGTGCTTAATCTGCTGGCTGATAAGTCCGGCGAGGTTCCGCTATCAGAAGTCAGAAAATATGTTGTTTCTCCCAAGATAGCGATTGAGTCTCTAAAGAGCCGGGGTATGGTTTCTGTAGAGGAAGTGGTTGAGAGAAGGGACCCTTTAGCCCATCTTAGTATCAGGGCAACCCAGCCGCCGGAGCTTAGTCCATCCCAGCAGGTTGCATGGCAGGAACTTCGAAGCTGCTTATCTTCAGAAGATGGAAATAAGGCCTCCGCTGTCTTTCTGTTACACGGTGTTACCGGCAGTGGAAAGACCGAGCTATATTTACGAGCACTGACGCAGGTTGTGGCACAGGGAAGAAAAGGTATCTGTCTGGTCCCTGAAATCTCACTTACTCCGCAGACGATAGAGCGTTTTGCCTCAAGGTTTCCAGGTCGAGTGGCAGTCATTCATAGCGGATTGTCCTTAGGCGAACAGTTCGACGAGTGGCATCGTATAAAGGACGGCAGCTGTGATGTAGTTATCGGGGCTCGAAGTGCTCTCTTTGCACCTCAATCAGATCTGGGACTGATAGTTATCGACGAAGAACACGAGTGGACATATAAGCAATCCGATAAATCGCCGCGCTATCATGCTAGGGATACGGCGATAAAGCTTGCCGAGTTCAGTAATGCCATGGTTATACTCGGTAGCGCCACTCCCGACGTGTGTACTTATTACAGAGCGCAATGCGGCAACTACCATCTTGTTGAGCTCAAAGAAAGGATTACACCGTATGGTTCAGCTCCCCTACCTGAGGTGAATATCATTGACATGAGGGAAGAGCTTAAAGCTGGTAACGGTAGCCTTTTCAGTCGTTCTTTAATGAAAGAGATGACTGAAGCCCTGGCAGGTCATGGCCAGGTTATTTTATTTCTTAACCGACGCGGTGCAGCCACGTTTGTTCAGTGCCGGAAATGTGGTTTTGTGTTTCATTGCCGTCGTTGTACCGGGCCACTCACCTATCATTCTGTAACCAGAAAGCTGGTCTGCCATCACTGTAATTATTCCATTTCTGTTCCCGTGGAGTGTCCTCAATGTTTAAATGCCGGTGTGAGGTTTCTGGGCATCGGTACTCAGAAAGTAGAGGAGGAGGTCAGCCGTCTTTTCCCTGAGGCACGTGTTCTTCGCTGGGACAGCGATATGACGGCCAGGCGACATGCTCATGAGGAACTTATGAATAAGATGAAATCCAGGGAGGTTGACATACTTATAGGTACCCAGATGGTGGCCAAAGGGTTGGACCTGCCTCAGGTAACGCTTGCCGGAGTGATAAGTGCTGACACAAGTTTGAATTTACCTGATTTTAGGGCAGGGGAACGCACTTTTCAGCTGCTGTGCCAGGTAGCAGGCAGAGCAGGCAGAGGTTTCATGCCGGGCAAGGTCGTTATCCAGACATACTGCCCGGAACATTATGCCATCCAGGCGGCCGAACATCATGATTATTCAGCTTTTTATAATAAAGAGTTGGAATACCGGCGTGCTTTTGGATATCCACCTTTCGGTGAGTTAGCATCCCTCACGTTTAGCCATACAAATAACAAGCTTTGTTTTCAAGAGGTGCAGCGTATGGCTAGCTTACTTACTGTCGAAAAAGAGAGAAAAGGCATCCCCGGGTCCAGGTTGATTGGCCCCGTGCCGGCTTTTGTACCACGGCTGAGAGGACAGTATCGATGGCAGCTGGTTGTTTGTGGCGTCGACCTGGATGAATTTCTGGCGGACATTCCTTTTCCTCGTGGCTGGATGGTGGACATCGATCCAGTTAGTATGGTTTAATAGGTCTTTAGATGAGCGTACGTAAGATTCGGGTTTTACCGGACCCGGTACTCAGACAGAAAGCTAAAAAAGTCTCCAAGGTCGATAAGTCGGTTCAGCATCTTATAGACGATATGATAGAGACCATGAGGGCAGTGTCGGGAGTTGGATTAGCAGCCCCTCAAATCGGAGTACCGTTAAAAATTGCTGTAATTGAAATACCGGGAGAAGAAGTTATTGTCCTGGTTAATCCGGAGATAACAAAAAAGGAAGGCGAGCGCGCCATAGGTGAGGCTTGTTTAAGCGTTCCCGGATATCAAGGGGAAATCAAGCGCTCCGTAAGTGTCAAAGTAAAAGCTAGGGATAGACGGGGACGAGAAATACGTATCAAAGCCGACGACCTTCTGGCTCAAGCACTGGAGCATGAAATAGACCACTTAAACGGTACACTGTACATAGACCACGTGGATGAGCCGGACAAGTTGCATAAGCTAGAAGCTGAATCAGGTAACGAGGGCCTTTAGTCGTTGCCTAGCCTGTCTATCCCTGCCATTCCATTTCGATAACAAATCTGCCCGTTAATCCATCCAGCTCTACGTTATAAAAACCAGGGGTGGTTTTGGATATTTTGAAAGACACTTTGCGATTTTCGCCGGGTCCTAGATTAATCTCTTCCGTACTTTCAGTGGCACCTTTTAGCTTTAGTGTGGCATTGTAGGTGCCTGAAAGTTCACCGTTATTAGTTACCATCGCACTAATGATAATATCTTCTCCCTGTTTAGCCCTCTCCGGTGCTATTACCATGTTGCTTATGGTGAAATTCGCCGGAACCAGCGGTATAACGGTGAAGACGCCGCTCAAGCCGTCTACCTCGGTGTAATATTCACCGCCTATTTCCTTATTCACGGTAAATGTTGTTGCCTGGCTGGCACCCGGTGATAGCATCAGGTCAACAATGTTTTCGACCATACCGTTTATACGCAGGACTACGCTGTAAGTGCCTGCATCGGAGCCATTATTGGATACTATGGCGCTGATCGTTACCGGCGTCCCGGCTTTTACCTGGTTTGGCGTAATGGTCAGATTACTGACAGAAAATATGGGTCTTCTAGCGTACTGAGGGAACTGGGCTGCCGGCCCCTGTGGCGGATACTGTGCAGGCGCAGGAAATGCTCCCGGTGCCTGGAATTGTTCCTGTGTGGGGACCCCCCCCGGTGACTGGGGTGGCATTGGAGTTCCAACGGGAGCATTGAATGAGCCGGGGCCTGACATCGGAGGCGGCATTGGCATCGCTACCTGAGAGCCTGGCATACCCTGAATTCCCTGCATATTGGGCATTCGCTGTACGCCCTTCATAGAGGCCTCCTTCCTCCTCCGGGAAGGCATAGCCACAAGCACGACAATCATAATTATCAATATGGCCGCTATTCCGCCGATAGTCCACCAGACCCAAGGCTCAAAAATCGACCAGAAAGACGTCCCGTTGTTTGAGAGAGCCGTGACATTGTCGGTGACATTATCTCCCGCTTGTGCAGGGCTCAGGCTAACTGCAGGTTTTGCTATATCAAGAGTAGCTGCCGAAATGGTAGAAACATTGACCATTGACACAAAAGCTAGCAATAATATTACCGGCAGCACGTGGAGCACTATTCTCATGCTTGCCTCCTGTAGTCATTCATAGTTCGGATGCTAATACTGTACGCTAAAATGAATTATAAATCAATATGTGCGCTTCCCTGAGCGTATTCTAAGATTAATGAGTATGGAAGTAGATAGGTACTACAGATTACCTGTCATGTTTGAGCCACAGCTTATGTCCGTCGGTTATGATTTCAACTGTACCTTGAGTCGATGTCAGATAAATTCCATCATTTCCCACCTGGTGCGATAGCCTATCTATGATTTCGGAGGAAGGCAGACCGAACCTATTATCAGCGCCGACTGAAATTACTGCTATTTGCGGATTAACTGCGGCTAAGAATTGCTCGGAGGTTGATGTTAAGCTTCCGTGATGGCCAACTTTTAATACAGTGCTGTTGAGATTGGCTCGTTGGGCAATCAATTGCCATTCAGCCTCTTTCCCCAGGTCAGCGGTGAACAGGAAACTAATTTCATTCCAGCTTAGACGTAGTGCTATGCCGTTATTGTCGACATCATCTGAAGTGCCTTGCAGAAAGGGCGAAGGCGGATTGAGCACGTCCAGCTTTATTCCGTCCCCGAGGTCGATTTGCTGACCTGCTTTAGCGTTTTCGTGCCTAATCTCCTTGGCTTCAATCAGATCTAAACACTGCCGATAGGTAGTGGATTCGTAATCAATGCCCGGCTCGTAGACCTGCGTTACTTTGTAGTTTTGCAACACTTCTATAAGACCGGAAACGTGGTCGGCCTGCGGTTGAGTCAAAATCACTAAATCAATGGTCCTGTCCCAGAAGGGCATGCGTTTGCTTAATTCCAAATCTATTGTCTTCGGACTTGGCCCGCCATCGATGAGGATATCTTGGCGATTTGGTGTTTGTATAAGTATGGCATCTCCCTGGCCGACATCAAGTACACTGACATGCAGTTTTTCATCGGGCATATTAAGAACCGCAACCCAGATAATAATGGCGGTGATCAAAAGCGGTGAAATAATCCATTTCTTAGGTACTTTGGATATTGAGTTCGAAGCCCGACTTAAATATAGGCTTATTTTGGAACGTACTACAGGGAAGAGACTGGTTAATCGGCTGTGATAGTACATCGCCGTCATTACTATGGCCAGGCAAGCATAGTAAGCCCATATTTGCCATGACTCGATACTTTCCATCCTGATCGACGAAAACGGTAAAGCATCGAAAATGCGAACTACAAGAATGAAGTAACTGATAACGAGCCAGGATATCCACCCTAGGACTTGAGCCAGGACAGGTACCAGAAGTCCGACTATGGCTACCACTACCGTAGTGATAATGATTGGCGGCAATGCCAGCGCTGCAAAGAAAGTGGCCGGCAAGCCGACGAAAGAGACAACATGAAAATAGTAGGCGATAATCGGCCAGGTGGCCAGTATGGCGGCTAAAGTGATAGCGAAGCTGTTAACAGCAAAAATGCCTGCAGATGCTGGTGCTGACTTCGCATCGGTAGCTTTGCTAACCCCTTTCATGCCCCATGACCGAACATAAGGCGATATAAGGATGAGGCCGGTCATGGCCAGGAAGCTCAGCTGAAAGCTGGCCTGCCATAGAATCTGAGGGTCAATCCCAACCATTATTGCGGCCGCGAAAGTCAAAGCTATCAAGGCACTGCTTTGTCTGCCTAGAAATTCGGCTGTCAGAAAGAGACTGCCCATTATGGCGGCCCGGACCACCGGAGGGTTCATGCCGGTAAGCAGAGCGTAAAGCCATATAATCAGAAGAGTCAGCCAAATGTAAATAGAGTGACGTTTGCCGAAAAGCCAGATGCCTGCAGCCAGAATCATGCCGATTATGATAGTGATATTGATACCGGATATGGCCAGCAGATGGGCAGTTCCTGTCCTGGAGAAAGCTTGGTTCAGAGAATCCGGTATATTGCCTCTCATACCGAGGAGGATGCCCTGGGCCATCGCGGCTTGAGGTTCCGGCAAGGCCTGCGAAAGGCTCAGGGAAAGGTTTTCTCTCAATGAGTAAATCCAGGCTAGGGGCTTAATGCCTTTACCTGTATCTATGACTTCTATTCTTGGATAGCTGATAATTGAATAGACTCCCTGTCTGGCAAGATAGTCCCTATAATTGAAATCGTTCCTGGACTCTGAAGGTGTTTGCAGCTCCCCTGTTATCTTTAACATGTCACCGTAATGATATTCTGGATATCTTAAGACGTTTACCATTGCCCTGCCCGAAGCATTGATGTAGTCGCCGCCGGTTTGAACTTTAGCCGCCGAAATCTGGAATGAAGAGGTGGTGTTTCCGGGCTCGGGTTCTGTACATACCGTTCCTTCCACCATAATGATGCCACTGTCGTTGTAGAATTGAAGAGAATGTTCATTGACCACGGGGAGGCTTGTTTGAAAACGAATTGAGCCTCCGAATAGGCACAGAAGACAGAAACAGGCCAGAATTAATTGCTTCTTATATCGTAGAAAGAAGGGGATAAATATTAGTGGGGCAAGCCCGGCGAAAATAACGCTCCAAGGCAGGAGAAATCTCGAACCCAGGTACACACCAATTACCCACGCGATACTAAGGTAAACCAGCGCCATGTAGTTTTAGTCCTTCACTGTAATAAAGTCTCTCATTTCATCTAAGGTCGATTCACCAATACCCTGGATATTCAACAGATCTTCTACTATCCGAAAAGGTCCGTTCTGGTTTCTGTAATCGACAATGGCCTGAGCTCTGCCGGGACCTATTCCGGGCAAGGCATCCAACAGCCAGACTTCAGCCCGGTTCAGGTCGATCTTCTGGGGGTTAGATAGTTCGCCTGCTTTCGGCACATAAAGCTCGATCTGCTTCGTGTCCGCGTCCTGTGCAAGTCCGGCAGTTTGAATCAGTGATTCTATTGTATCTCCCTGCCTTAGGGGATATAAGCCCGGGTTGGCCACAGCGCCCCCAATGTAAATGTCTCCATCGTATTGAAGGGGTGAAGCCGGAAGTAGCGTAATCTCAACAGGCCGATGGCTGCTTTGTTTTACCGCCAGGATTATTCCACCCGTAAGGATGCTGACCAGCAAGAAAGCGACGATAATCAGCCAGTACTTTTCCAGATAATTAGACATAATATACTCCTGCTTCTATCTTAATTGTGGTAATAATGATAAAATTTTAGACATATAATGGACTCCAAAACTATAACTGTCAATCGGAAAGCTTACCATGATTATCTGATTCTGGAAAGCTTGGAAGCCGGCAT